>NZ_LR134266.1:1068037-1378216 GCF_900636365.1 Streptococcus viridans
TTATTTCTAGAGTTGTTACGATTGGTCAACGGTAGCCATTGCCCATTGCGATAGATCCGGTAACTTCCATCACTCATGCGATAGTAGTGGTTGCCATTCCAGTAAATGTAATTCTCATCATGTGTGAGATTGTTATAGCCATAGTAGTTATTCCAGTTATTATAACCGTAGTTATAGCCATAATTGTAATTATTATAGCCGTAATTGTTATAACCATAGTAATAATCATAGTTGTTATAGCCGTAGTTATAGTTGTAATTGTTGTAACCATAACTTGGAGTATAGTAACTGTAGATATAACGACTGGTGTTCCAACTATAGCTCTCAGCCTGAACATTCGACGCGACAAATACTGGAACTGCTACAGCAGAGGCTAAGATAGCCCGAGTTACATATCTATATTTTTTATCCATATCAATAATCTCCATTAGGATAGTATTATAAATAAAAAGGATGAAAAAAACCTATGCATAAGTGTAATTCAACCATTCTTCCAGTTTATATAGGTAAAGAGAGCTCCTGAATGAGACGTTCATTTTATTTTAAGGCCTATTTAAAAAATGAACACATCAGTCAGATTCCCACATATTTTTGCCTAAAAAACTGATATTGACGGCATATTTTGTATCGACACTTTTTCTTCCTTTGTGAAAATTATAGCACAGAAAGTTTTGAATAGCAAATAATTTGAGAACCTTCTTATTTTACTCATAGAACTATACTCATTCTTTATGCAGATAATTTTTACCCTACTATTCTCTGGTTGAATGGTAGGGTTATAAAGGATAAAACAATAGGATAGTATTATACTATTGTTTTATCCTGTTTCTATTACTGCTAGATTATACAAAAGAGGCTGGGACAAAAGTCCTAGCCTCTCAATTGTCTTTGGATAATCGAGCAAGACGCAGTGGTTGAGTGGGCTCTACTACGCTGATTTCATCAGCTTTTACAGCCCTACTCAACTGTGCAGAGGTGGGACGACGAAATCGAATTCTAACGAATTACCGATTTCTGTCCCACTCTCACTTTAACAACTATTCATCTTTTTTAAACCCAAGCCCTCGGAACCATTTGGATAATCCCTTTTTACTTTTGTGTTCGTCTTTTCCAGTAGCTTTCTCAAGGTTAGCTTCGTCTTGCAAGTGATCTTCTGATTGAGTAGAAGCCAGTAACGAAACTTGGGCCTGATCAGTAACTTCTTCCTCTCTTGCTACTGCAGATTTGTTACCTTCCTCAATTGACAGAATTTTCTCTATCCGACTTCTGAACTCACTAGCTTCCTTTTGATAAGCCATAAAACTTGCAAAGGCTGTTTCAAATTCTACTTTTTTCTCTTCGAGTTCAGATTTTGCGGAAGCCACTAAGGCCTGGGCATCAACTAGTAGTTCAGATGAATTGGTAAACAGTTTCAGATGACCTTTGGCTTGCGTTAATTGTTTTTGAGCGATTTGAAGTTGGGCATGTGCTCCTTCAAGCTTAGATGCAGTCTCTTTTGCTGCATACTGTAAAGCATCTAATTTCTTTTTATCTTCTTCTAATGCTAGAGTAACATTTTTCAAGGCTTCTTCTTTCGGGCTAATACTGCCTTGTATCCGAGCCTGTGATACTGCCAGTGAGTTTTCCGCTTCCTTGACTTCTGTCGACGCAGCCTGCCATTTCTTCATCGCTGAAGCAAGGTTACGTTGAGCACGCGCCAATAGTTGCTCATGACTTGCAAGAGAATTCTTGACATCGAATAAATGCCCAGAAAGGATATTGATACGAGACTCTTGGTTAATCTTTTCGACCTTTAGGCTCTCCAATGTATTTTTTACAGCCTTCACATCCGCTTTTGTCGTCCTTGCATTAGCAATTTTTCTCATCCACTTGGTCAGTTCTTCACTGGTATAAAGTGGGCTTCCTTCTTCAAAGAAAGCTGCTTGAGATACTTCTAAATCTGGATCATAGGCAACTGAAATAGCCTTGTATTGATTCCCCATCATGTGGATATAGTGGCCAACCTTAGCAAATAGCTCCGGTCCCACTTTTCTGGAAATCTGACTAGGATCTAGCTGACTTTCATCCGTCGGTAAATCGAATTGCTTGGCTAATTGACGATAGTGGTCTTTTTCACTATACCAGAAGGCAACCGCTTCTCTAGGTCGATAGCCCCAAGCAACATTCTCATTCTCTTGGTAACTGGACAAGCCTTTTCGATGGTTTACATAATACTCTGTTTGAAGTTGACTAGCAGGCAATTGATAAGGAGCCACCAAGAGCTCCTCTAAACCAGCCTGGCGACGGTACAGATTAATCGTATCTACGATTTCTAACGCTTTTAAGACGTTATCTAATCTAGTGACCTTTCCACCTGTCAGCTGGTTCTCTTCATCCTTACGGCGATAAAGAGACAAGGCTTCGACAGCGCCTTGGTCACCCGCCTTGACCCACTCTTGAAGTAAGGTCTCATAGCTTGCCTGTTGAAGATTGATGGGACTCAGCATTGCCGCTTCACGGACCTGTTCTAACTCCACTTCTTTTAGGGAAATTTGATGGGCTAATCGCTCAATTTTTTCCTGTACACCAGCAATCTCACTGGAAACCTGCTTTAAGACCTGGGGCACATTGGCATGAGTTTCTGTCAAATTAACCACTAATGCTTGAGCTATTTTTAATTCGTTTTGCGCCTTCCCCTCTTTTAGCTGTGCGTTGGCTAATACTATCTCATCGTTCTGGATGGGTTGTTTGGCTTTTCTCAATTCATTACCTGCAATATCTACAAGTAATTGTTGGGCAGCGATTTTATTCTCTTGATTCTTGATGGCAGAACGGACTTGGCGATCGGCTTCTGTTGCTTGGCGTACCTTGTCTTCTTCTAAAGTAACAACTGCTTCAGCAACCGCAACTTCATTTTCAGTTTTGCCAATAGTGCTTTGATTGGAGTTTTGAATCCTTGTTTCAGTATTCTGTAAGTTAGCTTCAGCAGCTTCAAGACCAGACTTGGCTACATTGTATTCAGATTGAGCCTGATTCAAGCGCAAACGTTGGTCTTCTACTCTTTTTTCAGCTTTTAACAACTGTTCATTTAAGATATTCATATCCATAAAACTTGAATCCATTCCAGTCATATCCGTCGACTGCTGATCAGCAGCATCATTCTGAGTGATTTCCTCCGCTTGCGCCTTATGCCCAGCCAAAGCTGAAAAGAGGGTTGTCGCAGCGACACCCGTTGTAAAGACTGATTTTCCTATTCTTTTGCCCATTGCAATCCCCACCAAAACTTTTTCATTTCTCTTCTCTCTTCATAAGGATACCACATTTTGTTACCAATAACTAGTAGGATGGGAAAGATTTTTTCTAATTTTAGGGCAAAAGAAAAACAGCTAACGCTGTTAGTCTTCTTGTTTAATTTGCTCCAACATCTTCTCTTCTTCTGCTGTCAACTCATAGTTTTCTAGCAGGTCAGGGCGACGCTCCAAGGTCTTTTTCAAACTCTGATAGAGGCGCCACTGACGGATATTTTCATGGTGACCACTCATGAGGACATCTGGAACCGTCATCCCTCGGTATTCATAAGGCCGTGTGTATTGAGGATACTCTAAGAGACCAGACGAAAAACTATCATCCTGGTGGCTGGACTCTTTTCCAATCACTTCTGGAATCAAGCGCACTGTCGCATCAATCATAGTCATGGCCGCTAGCTCACCACCCGTCAGGACATAATCCCCTAGTGAAATTTCATCCGTCACCAAGGTTTTGATCCGCTCGTCATAGCCCTCATAGTGACCACAGATAAAGATCAATTCTTCTTCTTGAGCTAACTCTTCTGCATACCTTTGGTCAAAGGTCCGACCAGCAGGATCTAGCAAGATCACGCGCGGATTCTTTTTCTCAATGGCATCAAAGGCATCAAAGATCGGCTGCGCTCGTAGAAGCATACCTTGCCCACCACCATAGGGTTCATCATCCACATGGCGCGCCTTTTCTGCATTTTCACGAAAATTATGGTAGTTGATCTCAAGGAGTCCCTTTTCACGCGCCTTTCCGACGATGGAATGCTCAAGGGGAGAAAACATCTCTGGGAAAAGGGTTAAAATATCAATCTTCATCGTCTAACCCTTCTAAGATGTCCACATCGACCCGATTACCCAGGATATCGATATTGAGCACCACTGGTGGGATATAAGGCAAGAGAAGGTCTCGTTTGCCTTTGCGTTTGACTACCCAGACATCATTGGCACCTGGTTGCAGGATTTCCTTGATCTGACCGATTAGTTGGTCATTTTCATAAACATCAAGGCCGATGATCTCATGGTAATAAAACTCGCCATCCTCCAAATCCGTCAAGTCTTCTTCCGCAACCTTGAGGCTAAAGCCCTTGAATTTTTCGATGGCATTGATATGGTACATATCCTTAAACTTGATGATATCAAAGTTCTTGTGCTTGCGGTGACTAGCAATGGTCACTGTTTGGACGAACTGATCCTTCTCATCAAAGAGGGCCAATTCAGCTCCTTTTTTAAAGCGCTCTTCCGCAAAGTCTGTTACAGACAAGACCCGCATCTCTCCTTGTAAGCCTTGGGTATTGACAATCTTCCCAACATTAAAGTAATTCATGATTTCTCCAGTGTAGTTTATTCACTCTATTTTATCACGTTCAGCAACAATTCTCAACGTTGCTCCCTGAGTGCTCCAACAAAAAAACGGGACAATGTCCCGCCTTTTTATTTTTCGTCAATAACGATTCTTACTTTTTTATCTTCAGTTGGTACAGAGTAGACAATCGTTCTTATCGCAGAAATGGTGCGACCTTTCCGACCGATCACTCGACCAACATCGCTAGGATCAAGGTCAAGGTGGTACTCCAAGAATTCAGGAGTATCTTCGATCTTGATGGTTAAGGCATCCGGTTGTGAAATCAAGGGTTTCACAATTGCAATAATAAGATTTTCAATCGTATCCATACATCAACCTACTTTATGATTATTTTGAGAATTTAGAATCGTGGAATTTCTTCAAGACACCTTCTTTTGAAAGGATGTTGCGAACTGTATCTGAAGGTTGAGCTCCATCAGCCAACCATGCAAGAACGCGGTCTTCTTTCAAAGTTACTTGGTTTTCTTCAACAAGTGGATTGTAAGTTCCAACTGTTTCGATGAAACGTCCATCACGTGGTGAACGTGAATCTGCTACGTTGATACGGTAGTAAGGTTTTTTCTTAGAACCCATACGAGTCAAACGAATTTTAACTGCCATTTTTATAAGTCTCTTTTCTATATTTTAATTTTCGGTGAAATAGACAAGCTATTTAGCACATGATCTATTATAACACATTTTATAGACCTGTCAAGAAAAAAACTTGACACTATTAAAAAAATTTTAATCGATCTCAAAGTAATAAGATCCTTCATTTTTGGAATCCGATTCAATCACATAGTTGCCAGGGGGAAGACCGGATACATCCAAGTGCTTCCCTTCAAATTCTTTGGCGAGGGAAGTCACTGTGATGGTAAAGGAAAATCCCTTAATTTGGCGGTAGGTAGCATAATTTAAAGTCAGAATTCCTCGAAGATCCGTTTCTCCAGCTTTCTCGGCAGCTAGCAAGTCTCTTGCTAACTGATCTTCAAAATCGGGATTTTGAATTGGTAACTGGAGACGAATCTCACTTACCTCGAGGCCCTGTTGATGGAATCGATCTTTTATCTCTTGCTTTAATTGTTTAAATCCTTTAGATTCCGTAAAGGCTCTTTCGAAGAACGGAGCTACTAACCAACTGTTGTAATGTTGAGCTAGTTCTCCTGCCGTGTCATAGTTTTTCCCAGTTTCTTCTTTTGATAGATGAGTTGCATCGGGAAAGTCAAACTGAACCGTCTTTCCCTCAACTCTTTCTTGATAGGTATAAGCATATTTGGTCGACATCCCATGGAGTTTAGCTGCTTTAAAATGTAGGTCTCCTTTAAATCCCGCTTCCTGATAAAAGCCAAAAATTTGCTCTTGGATTTCTTTTTCTTCTTGATTAGTAAAATAAAAGAGAATACAAATCAAGAGAGCGACCACTGTGAAGAATGCACGAACCAGGTAGCCGACCCATTTCTTCATGTTGAATGGTATTTGTTTAAATATATTCATTTATCCATAATAACAAAAAACTAGCCCGAGAGCTAGTTTGTAATGGAATGAAATTTGAACAAAGCTTGTTCATTTACTTAAAGAAACGCTTATATTTGATGTTCCTCCACATCACCGCTGCACTCTATCCATGGATATTCCCTGATCAGATAGGACCAAAAGTGATACCACTCCTCTTTCTGATAGCTAATAGCGAGATAGTATTCCTTGTAGTCAAAATCCCTTAACACAAGAAAATACTTAGGAGGAAGAAGTGATTTGTTTCTACCAGAGTATCTACTATAACTATACTTTTGAAATTTCTGAAGTTGGATTTTCCAAATGTCCTCATCTATTCTCAGATAGTCGAAACAAGACCGATAGGTTATCAAATAGCCCTTATATACTAGTAATTTCAACCTCGGTTCTCTGAATTCCGCTTCCTTCTCTATTTCCCGCAAAGAGATTGATTCGATCCATTCCTGTGAAAACTCTCTGCCTCTTCTGCTTGTTTTACAAATCAGACGAACAAATTCGAATACTTGCCGAATGAGAATGAAAGAAACCGTGCAGCCAAGCATGATCCACGCTCGAAACCCTTTTCTTTCCTGGATAGTAGCTTGGTCCCAATCCATCCCATTCAACGAGCATAACAGATAGAAAGCTGCACCAGCTAATAGGAGGATATAAGCTAGTCGAATAAGAAATTGAAAAAATAAACTCTTTCTAATCATTTATCCCCGTTTACACTCTCCTTCTTTTCAGGTCAATTCCTTTTTAGCTCTAACTGAAAGCAACTGGTATCCGTACTAGGCTAATCTTTTCGCAAGAGCGCCAATAAGGCCTCATAAGAATCCACTTCATAAGTCGGCACTGCTGGACTGGTATTTTCTTTGTGATCCGGATTGTACCAGACGGTATCAATCCCCGCAGCATTGCCTCCAGCGATGTCCGCCGTCAAAGAATCCCCAATCATGAGAGCTTGTTCCTTAGCAAATCCTGGGATCAGGTTCCCAATCTTTTCGTAAAAGGCCACTTCCGGTTTTTGAGTTCCTAATTGTTCAGAGATGAAAATTTCTTTGAAATAAGGGGTAATGGCTGATTGCTTCAAACGCCCTTGTTGAATGGCAGTAGCGCCGTTGGTAGCACCATAGAGCCGGTAACCTCTTTTTACTAGCTTAGCTAACAAGTCTTCTGCTCCTGAGAAAGTCTGTCCCTGTTGACTAATGTAGTCCTGGTAACGAAGAGCCATCTCTTCACCATCTACCTCTCTACCAAAATGGGCAAAGGCAATGGCAAACCGGCTATTAATCAAGTCTTTCTTGCTAATCTTCTTTTGCTCCAAATCTTTCCAGAGGCCTTGGTTCATGGGTTTGTAGTAATCTTTAAAGGCTTGGATATCTTGAACCCCCTGATCTTGGAGGAATTGCGTTAAGGCCACTTCCTCCGCTGTATCAAAGTCCAACAAGGTGTGGTCTAGGTCAAAAAGTAAAAATGTATATGTCATTACAAACGATCCTTTAATTTTTCTACAAATAAATAGGCTGCTGGGCAAGTGAGAGTATTCTTGATGGTCAGATGGTTGATCTGATAGATTTTCTTGCGGTCTGTATGAGGGAATTCTCGACAGGCTTTCGGACGCACATCGTAGATGGAACAGAGATTATCACCACCCAAGAAAGGGCAAGGCATGGATTTAAAAACCTTATCTCCGTCTTCATCGACTTGAAGAAATTCCGCCTCAAAAGCGGGAAGCTTCATCTTGAAATACTTGGCGATGCGCGTGATATCTGCTTCCTTAAAATCGGGTCCCAGGGTCTTACAGCAGTTGGCGCAGGCGGTACAATCAATTTCTTGAAAGACTTCATCGTGAATCTCTTGGGCTATTTTATCTAGATTTTTAGGAGGCTTCTTTTTCAGATTCGCCAATACCTTGCGGTGCTCCTTTTGTTTTTGGAGCGCTAACTGATGGTATTTTTCTAAGTCAATTTCTTGAGTCATCCTCTATTTCCTCTTCTAAACAATAGAAAGATTATACCACAAAGACTGTAAAAAAAGATAGATCCTGCGATCTATCTCACTTCATTAATCCGTCACGGCACCTGTTCCATCAAGGCTCCAAGTATTTTCTACATAAGAGGTTAATTGAGCTAATGTTTTTTCATCTCCAAGACAGGCAATGTAATGCATCTTCCCATCTATTTGAAAAAACCAGCAAGTAACATGTCGACCCGACTTAAGAATCATGTTTAATTGGGTGGCTACATTTCCACCAACTTTTCTAGTAGATCTCCACGATTTTACTACTTTATTTATTTCGTTCAAGTCATTCTCAAATCTTTGAGCCATCACTTCATTAAAATCTTCCTCTTCGGCGACACCCGCTCTTTCTCTAGTAGTAGAGTTCAAAATAATCGCATTATCCACGCTTTTATCTGAGTACTGGATATTATCTCCACCTTCTTCATTTATATATTTTACCCAATCACTTGGAATATTGACATACCCATAATCTGCTGATCCAATTCGTTTCGTTTCTGCGAGACTTTCACTATTATCTGATAGCTCTTCCTTTACCTTGCTACTTGATTTTGTTGTTTCTTTTGCCACATTCGTGGAACTAGATGCTGACGATGATTTACTAGACTCTTTCTTTGGACTAGTACAAGCAAAGAGACTGCCAACAGATAAAAACATAACTGACGCTAGTAGGAACTTATTTTTCATCTTTCTCTCCTCTATGATAGATTATATACACTAGTCTAACATCTTATACTCTATTTTAAAAGGACCATTTAAATTTCTGACCAAAAAAACAAGAACTAATTCAAACTGATGAACTGTTTGAATTAGTCCCTGCTTTCTTAAGGATATACAACCTGAGAGATTCTTTGCTAACCAGGCTATAAGAAGTTGATTATTACAAGATGCTGTGCTTTATCACAGCTTCTCAAATTTCATCTATCAGCAATTGAAAATTGGTGACAATGAAAACAACTTCCTCACGAATGCATTAGGCATTTGAACCTTTCTCATCCAAACTCCAAGTTTCCTCAATGTAAGGAATGAATTGAGCCAAGGTCTCTGGATCCCCTTCAAAAGACATCAAGTATACCTTATCATCCTTTTGGAAGACCCAAGTAATGAGGTACTGTCCAGATTTTAGGATAATATTCAGCTGCAAGGCTTCATTCCCTGAGACAGTAGTCTTCGCTCCCCACATTTTCTCTACTTCTTTATTGTCATTCCAATAGTAAGCAATTCGGTTGGCAATCAACTCTGCGTTGAAGACTTCCCCTTCACCGACATTTGCTTTCTCTTTAGTATACCCGTTCATGGTAACGATGTTGTAGGCACTTCCATCTGTAAATTGAATGCTGTCTCCGCCATCTATATCTGTAAATTTAATCCACTTGCTTGGGATATCGATATAACCATAATCTGCAGAACCAACCCGTTTGGTTTCGACAGAACCCTTGTTATCATCCGATGATTTTGATTCTACCTTGCTAGAGGTTTTTTTACTAGAGGATTTTTTGCTCTTTTTTACCACCTCAGTGGAACTAGATTCAGATGACAATGGTTTTCTAGACTCTTTTTTAGGTGTGCTACAAGCTACAAGGGCAACAGCTGATAAGACCGAGACGGTCGCTAGTAGGAACTTATTTTTCATCTTTTCTCTCCTTTGTGATGGATTTTGATACCTCTAGTTTATCACGTTCAATGAAGATTTGAAAGCGCTATTTGTCTAGTCCGAAAGAAAAAACGCCCCTAGTGGGACGTTTGATTTGTTCGAACATTTCAGAGAGAAGCTTACTCCTCATCCATTGACAAAACTGACAAGAAGGCTTCCTGTGGTACTTCTACCGAACCGATAGCTTTCATGCGTTTCTTACCAGCTTTTTGTTTTTCAAGAAGCTTCCGTTTCCGTGATACGTCACCACCATAACACTTGGCCAAGACGTTCTTACGAAGAGCCTTGATATCAGTACGTGCAACGATCTTATGACCGATGGCTGCTTGGATAGGCACTTCAAACTGTTGACGAGGGATAATCTTCTTGAGCTTCTCAACTATCAACTTACCACGTTCATAGGCAAAGTCCTTGTGAACGATAAAGCTGAGAGCATCGACGGTATCGCCATTGAGAAGGATATCCATTTTAACCAATTTAGATGGACGGTATTCAGACAACTCATAGTCAAAGCTTGCATAGCCACGCGTAGAGGATTTCAATTTATCAAAGAAATCAAAGACAATCTCAGCTAGTGGGATTTGATAGATGACATTGACCCTATTTTCATCGATGTAGTCCATGGTCACAAAATCCCCACGTTTCCGTTGGGCTAATTCCATGACGGCCCCGACAAACTCTTGTGGCACCATGATTTGCGCTTTGACATAAGGTTCTTCAATCGAAGCAATCTTGGTTGGATCTGGGAACTCAGATGGGTTGGACACATCCAGCACTTCTCCGTCTGTCAAATTGACCTTGTAGATTACAGACGGCGCTGTCATGATCAAGTCAATATTGAACTCGCGCTCCAAGCGTTCCTGGATAACGTCCATATGAAGGAGTCCCAAGAAACCACAACGGAAACCAAAACCAAGGGCTTGAGATGTTTCAGGCTCAAATTGGAGACTAGCATCATTCAATTGCAACTTTTCCAAGGCTTCACGAAGATCATTGTATTTGTTTGATTCGATTGGGTAAAGACCGGCAAAGACCATTGGGTTCATTTGCTTGTAACCATGAAGGGGCTCACTTGCTGGATTGGTCGCTAGGGTCACCGTATCCCCGACACGGGTGTCCGCAACAGTCTTGATAGAAGCCGCAATATAACCAACATCTCCTGTCGCAAGGAAATCACGACCAACTGCTTTAGGAGTAAAGATCCCTACCTCAGTCACGTCAAAGGTCTTACCATTGCTCATCAACTGGATGGTGTCGCCAGGCTTCACCATACCATTGACAACCCGAACTTGAAGGATAACTCCACGATAGGGGTCGTATACTGAGTCAAAGATCAAGGCTTGCAATGGAGCAGCAACATCCCCAGTAGGAGCTGGAACTTTCTCAACAATTTGTTCCAAAATCTCTTCAATCCCGATACCAGCCTTGGCTGAAGCTAGAACTGCTTCACTGGCATCCAAACCAATGACATCTTCTACTTCTGTGCGCACCCGTTCTGGATCGGCAGCTGGCAAATCGATTTTATTGATAACTGGCAGGATTTCCAAATCATTGTCCAGCGCTAAGTAGACATTGGCTAGGGTCTGAGCTTCAATCCCTTGAGCCGCATCCACTACGAGAATGGCTCCCTCACAGGCAGCCAGCGAACGAGAAACCTCATAAGTAAAGTCCACGTGTCCCGGTGTGTCAATCAAGTGGAAGATGTAGGTTTCCCCATCTTTAGCCGTGTAATTCAACTCGATGGCATTAAGCTTAATGGTAATCCCACGTTCCCGTTCTAAATCCATGCTGTCCAAAAGTTGGGCTTGCATTTCCCGACTAGAAACGGTCTCAGTTTTTTCTAAGATTCGGTCCGCCAAGGTTGACTTTCCGTGGTCAATATGGGCGATAATGGAGAAGTTCCGAATCTTCTCTTGTCGTTTCTTTAATTCTTCTAAATTCATTTTTTCATCCTTATAAAATCATTCAGTATATTATAACAAAAAGGCTGTTTCTTGGCTAGTTTTAAGAAATCAAAACTAGCTATATATGATTTATATCGAAATTGTTTAAATTCTTCATTTATGTAAGGTTTTTGTTTACTTTTTCGATTTAATTCGCTATAATGAGTTGTAATGTAAAAGGAGGTGAAGCTCTTGGCAAGAGGACGTGGAAAAGCAAGCCCACAAGATAAAGAGGCTTTGCGCATTATTTCCGAAAAAATAAGAGAACTATTAAAGGTTCAAAACAAGAAACAGGTCGATTTATCTCGTACAACTGGTATTCCAGCTAGTACCTTAACTGGCTATGTGAAGGGCACTTCTCTCCCAGTTAGTGAGAACTTAGAAAAGATTGCTAGCTTCTTTGAAATCCCCATCTCTGACCTAGATCCTCGTTATAGTCAACCAGATACCTTGGAGGATTCTAAGATTGAGTTTATCTATAAGCAACTGGATGAGGATTTTCAAGATTCACTCTTAGAGGAAGCCAATCGCTTGTTGGTTTTACAGGCTGAACGGAAACGTATCGAGAAAAAATACACACCATATACGGTCTTCGACAGTTATGCTGCAAGTCAAAGTGCTTCTAAGGGAGATTTGGTTTGGTTTGATCAAAAACTGGCCTACGATCTAGCACTTTGGATTCATACAGACTCGCTGGAACCTAAATATCCAAAGGGAGCTGTTGCCCTAATCAAGCAAACTTTCTACGATACTGCCGGTGCAATCTATGCTATTGAGTACGACGGGCAAACCTTGATCAAGCGTGTCTTCCGTGAAGCCCAAGGGATTCGTCTCGTTTCCCTCAATAAAAAGTACAGTGATAAGATTATTCCTTTAGAAGAGGAACCGAGAGTCATCGGAAAAGTCATTGCTAGCTTTCTTCCAGCTAAGGAGGATGAGCTATGATTCGATTAGTTGCTATTGATTTAGATGGGACACTTTTATCACCAGACAAAACCATTAGTCCTGCTAATAAGCAGGCTCTTTTGGATGCTGAAGCTGCTGGTGTACACGTCGTCATCTGTACAGGTCGCCCTCTCTCTGGTGTTCGTCCAATTTTTGAAGAAATCGGCTTCAAAAGTAACCACTCCTACTCTGTGATTAATAATGGTTGTACAACTGTCAAATCATCAGATTGGTCTGTTATCAGTTATGATGCCTTATCTGAAGAAGATTTGGTTTATCTCGATCAACTGACTCAGGAGATCCATCCTCAATTAAGCTTATTCGATTTAAATCGCTATATCATTTTGAATCGGAAACCTTCTGAAATAGCTAAAATGGATGCTAGCATCGTTTCTGCAGTCCCCGTGTCACTTGGCCTAGAAGAAATTCTTGAGGCACAACCGATTTTCCAAGGGATGTTTATCGATCAGAAAGAGCAGATTGATGTCTTTCAAGAAACCTATGAAGAAGTATTAGCCCAGCGCTTCCACACTATTCGCTCCCAACCGATCCTATTTGAGATCCTTCCTAAAGGGGTAAATAAAGCGACCGGCTTAAAGGCACTGGCTGAATACTTAGGAATTCCAAGGCAAGAGGTCATGGCTATTGGCGATGAGAACAACGATATTGAAATGATTGAATTCGCGGGTCTTGGAGTTGCTATGGGCAATGCTCCATCTCCTATTAAAGCCTTGGCTGATGTCACTACTACTTCTAACGAAGAAGACGGTGTCGCTACTGCTATCAAGCGCTATGTTTTACAAGCACAGAACTAGAAAAGGAAAAACAAATGAAATACCCAACATTATTAGAACGTTTTTTAACCTATGTCAAAGTCAACACTCGCTCTGATGAGACTTCAACAACAACTCCTAGTACAGCTTCTCAAGTAGAGTTTGCAAAGAATGTACTGCTTCCTGAAATGGAACGAGTTGGACTGCAAAATGTTTATTATCTTCCAAACGGTTTTGCGATTGGAACGCTGCCAGCAAACGATCCAAGTCTTACCCGAAAGATTGGCTTTATCTCTCATATGGATACAGCTGACTTCAATGCTGAGAATATCAGCCCACAAGTCATCGAAAACTATGATGGTGGCACTATTGCTCTCGGGGATTCTGGTTATTCACTTGATCCAGCCGACTTTGCTAACCTCCATAACTACAAAGGTCAAACCTTGATCACTACTGACGGTACGACCCTTCTTGGTGCAGATGACAAATCAGGGATTGCTGAGATTATGACAGCCATCGAATACTTGAATGCTCATCCAGAAATCAAACACTGCGAAATCCGAGTTGGCTTTGGACCAGATGAAGAAATCGGAGTCGGAGCAGATAAGTTTGATGCAGAAGATTTCAATGTAGACTTCGCTTATACAGTGGACGGTGGTCCTCTTGGTGAATTGCAATACGAAACCTTCTCTGCTGCAGGAGCTGAAATTACCTTTAAAGGGCGCAATGTGCACCCAGGTACTGCTAAGAACCAAATGGTCAATGCCCTCCAGTTAGCCATTGACTTCCACAATCAACTCCCTGAAGAAGACCGCCCAGAAAAAACAGATGGCTATCAAGGCTTCTTCCATTTGATGAATATCGAGGGGACTGTTGAGGAAGCGCATGCTAGCTACATTATACGTGACTTCGAGACAGAGAACTTTGAAGCCCGTAAAGCTATGATGGAAGACATCGCAAGCAAGATGAACCAAGAACTTGGTGCCGAACGTGTTCTCTTGACACTTAAAGACCAGTACTACAACATGAAACAGGTCATCGAGAAAGATATGACACCTGTCAACTTGGCTAAGGAAGTCATGGAAGATTTAGGCATTACTCCTATTATCGAACCAATCCGCGGTGGTACAGACGGTTCTAAGATTTCCTTCATGGGAATTCCAACTCCAAACCTTTTCGCTGGTGGCGAAAATATGCATGGTCGCTTTGAATACGTCAGCCTTCAAACCATGGAACGTGCAGTGGATACCATTATCGGAATTGTTAGCCATTCCTAATCCACACTATTGAATTAAACAAAGAGCTTCGGTTATCTTGACCGAAGCTCATTTTCTATTCATCCAAATATTCTACCTGACCAAACTGGCTGTTAATCTGGTCTTGGTAAGTCTCATAAATTGAGAGGGGGATTCGCAAGCAAGTATCTGCTTCATGTCCTGCAAAAGGACGATGTGTCAGAAGGGCTACTTTTCTTCCCTTTTCATGCTCCTGCTTCAAGCAATCTATCAGTCTAAGAATCTGGCTCGAATCTTCTGGAGCGCTTCGATCAACCAATAATGTCCATTGACTCCAATCTGGTGCCTCATTCTCGCCACAGATCGAAGTATAGTAAGAAACCCTTTCGCCAACTTGACCGAATCCAGCTGTTAAATCCAAAGGACGTAATTTTAGCTCAGGACATAGTTGCTCCTTCTCTTGTCGCTCATACAAGTAAAGATTATATAAAAACTGGAGATAAAACGGATCCATTCGACTCAGGTCACTCACTTCTTCCATCTCGAACCCTCGATGAAATGCCTCTAAGATAGATGAGAAGCGATATGGCATTCGTTTAGCAATCCGTTGAATGAGTTCATCGTCCGAAACCTCTTTTAGAATATGCTTAGGCCATTGATCCGAACCGAAATTTTCAACGGCTTGCTGATAGGCTTCTTCTAGACTTGTACCAAACCCATGAATTGCACCAACTGAATGAATTTGTGTGTTGAGAACTTTTGTCACCTTTTCCATTGGAAAAACAGGGAGTTTAAAGAAAATACGATCTAGAGTGGGTTCAAAGAGGGCTGTAAGACCCTTCATCGTAGGATGAGGAAGATCCAAAAGGTGGTCGCCTAATTTTAAGCATAAGGCCTGGTGATAAATCGAATAACCTAAGGCCATGGACATGGTCGAGAAGGAATCCGAAGCAAAAGGATTGACCTCAAGAATATAGAATTGGTAACTCTTTGGATCTAGCGCAAACTTGATGGACGTCGCTCCAACTAGTCTCAAATGCCGGACAATAGACAGTGCTGCCTCTCTCAAGGTCTGATGCTCGGTATCCGTCAGCGTCAGACTAGGGATGACTTGATAAGAATCACTGGAATGGATCCCCACCGGGTCGACGCTCTCAATGTTTCCCGCAAGGTAATAATTATCCTGACGATCTCGGACAACGATGTATTCCAACTCCTTGAAACCAACCGTCGAGAACTCCAACAAACACTGAGCCTGTGGCGATACTTCTAGTCCTTTTTCGACAGCATCACATAAATCATCCAAGTTATTAGCGATCCGACGGCCTTGCCCATGCTTGCTGGCAAGTGGCCAAACAACAATAGGGAATTGGATTTGCTCTGAGAACTCAATAGCCTCTCTGACTGTCGAAACCAAGGAAGAGGAAGGAACTTGATAACCTAAGTCCTTTAGAAAAGACTTTTGGTCTGCCTGGTGGTAAAAGGTACGGTACTGCCTAAGCGAAGTTCCTAGAATACGGATCTTGTGTTCCTTGAGAAACCCAATTTCCTCCAATCGAAATAATAGCCCAAGGACTTGCTTATCCGCAAATGACAGCAGTAAATTTTTGGTTTTCGTCGCTAGAAGGGCTTCTTTTAGACTATCCAACTTTAAACGAATAACGGAAACAGCATTTCCTACTTCTTTTGTGATTCCGTTCTCGTCTCCACAATAGAGGATTTCTGTCTGGTAGCCACGTTCTTTTAATAAGGGACAAGACGTGAGTGCTCCAAGCAAACTGACATCATTGAAGGATTCTGCACACAAAAGCGTTACTTGATTCATGACCATAACTCCTCCCTTCTTTCGTCTAATTTACTTTCAATCAGATCCATAAATTCGTCATAGAAATAGAGACTTTCCCTTGGTCCTGGACTGGACTCAATATGGTAGAGGACACCGATCAAAGGAAGATAGCGGTGACGAAAGGCCTCAATCGAGTGATCATGAAGCTCCTCATGGGTGATCAGAAAATCACGTGGAAGAGTATCGCGCTCGATGTTGTACTGGTGATTCTGGCTAGTGATTTCGACTTTTCCAGTAGCCACCTCTTTTACCGGAATGTTGAGACCTCGATGAGGACTTTTTAGTTTCGCGAGGCTTCCCCCGTGGGCAAGGGCCAGCAATTCTGCCCCCAAGCCGATCCCCATAATCGGAATATGAGGATCAATTTTAGCAATAACCTGGCAAATACCATCGATATGATGAGGATTCCCTGGACCACTAGATAGAATAATGCCATCTGGCTGCAAATCCTTCAATTCCTTCAATTTAACTGAATAAGGAACGACCGTGACGTTACAACCCCGCGCAATCAATTGACGCAAAACGGAATGCCGTAAGCCCAAGTCAATCAGGACAATACTCTTCCCAAATCCTGGTGCAGCATAGGGCGTTTTGGTCGACACCTGACGGACTTGGTCAAAAGGCAAGACGGTTGCCCGAAGCTGGTCTAAGATATGCTCGATCGCATCCCCCTCATTGACCACTGTAGCCTTCATACTTCCATGTTCAGTAACAATTTTAGCCAGCTTTCGAGTATCGACTCCTTGGATCCCTGGAATATTGTGTTTCTTCAGATAAGCATCTAAGGATAACTGTTTGCGCCAATTACTGGGATGACTCGCTAATTGATGCACTACCACTGCTAGACACCCAGGAAAAATAGATTCATAATCATCTCGGTTTATCCCAGTTGTACCGATAACTGGAAAAGTAAAGGCTAAAATTTGCCCCTTATAGGACTGGTCGGTAATCAACTCCTGATAACCCGTCATGGCAGAATTTAAGACCAATTCTCCACTGACATAGGTATCAGCTCCAAAACCAGTTCCTTCAAAAACCGTCCCATCTTCTAACACTAAGAGACGTTTTACCATAAATTCTCCTTACAAACTCCAAAAAGAAAAGTGAGAAAAGACCACCTTTTTGTAGACTCCCTCACTTCTCCTTTCTATTTTCTTACTCTATTATTTCCGTCCAGCTAAAACCGCTTCGATGATAGCCATGCGGACAAAGACACCGTTGGTCATTTGCTCCACAATGCGTGATTTAGGAGCTTCTACCAAATGGTCAGCAATCTCCACATCACGGTTTACTGGAGCTGGGTGCATCAAGATGGCTGTGTCTTTCATACGATCATAGCGTTCTTGTGTCAAGCCATGCAAACGATGGTAGTTCTCTTTTGAGAAGAGAGATTCATAATCATGACGCTCGTGTTGCACACGGAGGAACATCATGACATCGACCTCTTCGATTACTTCATCAATCGTCACAAAGGTTCCGTATTCTTCAAACTCTGCACTTCTCCACTCGTCTGGACCAGCAAAGTAAAGAGTTGCTCCCAAGCGTTTCAAGATTTGCATATTGGATTTTGCAACCCGTGAGTGATCCAAGTCACCAGCGATACAAACCTTAAGTCCATCAAAATGACCAAACTCTTGATAGATGGTCATCAAGTCTAGCAAACTTTGACTTGGGTGTTGACCGGATCCATCTCCCCCGTTGACAATAGAGGCTGTGATAGTTGGACTTTCAATCAATTGCTTGTAGTAGTCTACTTCTGGGTGACGGATGACGCAGATATCAACTCCGAGAGCTGACATGGTCAAAATGGTATCGTACAGAGTTTCACCCTTGTTTACAGAGCTCGTTTTCACATCAAAGTCAAGGAGGTCACAACCTAATTTCAACTCAGCCACTTCAAATGCTTTGTGCGTACGTGTTGACGACTCAAAGAAGAGGTTAGCCACGATATGTTGCTCATCGTAATGAGCTTTTGCTCCATTTTTAAACTCAATACCACGCTTAATCAAGGCCATAACTTCTTCGTTTGATAAAGCTTCCATTGAGACAAGGTTTTTAAGTGCGATTTGATTTGTAGACATGTTGTAACTCCATTCCAAAGATATGCATATGTGAAAACGATACAGGAAGCTTCCTCAGTCACTCCTGTATATAGCGACGATTTGAAAACTACCTTATTCACTCACCTCGATCAAGATGCGATCTTGACCATCTAGCTCAGTCATCTCGACAATGATTTCCTCTGATCGACTTGTTGGAATGTTCTTTCCAACATAATCTGGTCGGATCGGCAATTCTCTATGACCACGATCCACTAGGACTGCCAGGCTGACACGTGATGGACGTCCACGACTGACAAGATTATCGATGGCTGCTCGAATGGTCCGACCTGTATAAAGGACATCATCAATCAGGATGACATCTTTGCCAGTAATATCTACTGGTAAAACGGTTGAATCTTCTGTTACTTTGATATCATCACGGAAAGGCTTGGTATCCAATTCACAGACTGGAACTTCTATTTGTTCTAGCTGTGCTAACCGTTCTTTGATGCGATTGGCAATGAAAACGCCACGAGTTTTGATCCCTACCAAAACAATTTGGCTCAGATCCTTATTCCGTTCGATGATTTCATAAGTGATGCGAGTAATTGCTCGCTTCATGGTCAGATCATCAACGACTTTTTTGATCTTCATCTTTTCCTCCTAATTGATAGAAAAAAGCCTCCCTTTCCAAGGAGGCTTCAGAAAAATATCAAGAGATAAGACCTAGAACGCATCTAGTTCACCCCTTATTTTGATCAGACTCCTTGCCTGCCTCACGGGACAGGATTAAAGGACTATTTAATTATCCATACTATATCACAGTTTATAGTGGGATGCAAGAAAAAACTCATTATTTTCTACGAATGTTCGGATTTACATCCACAAATCTTTTATTTAATGATGATCTGTTCCTTTTTTCCCAATCTTCTTCAAGGCAAACAAGCCACATCCTGCTAGTAAATAAGCAACAAAAATGATGGTCGCCATCTTAACCACATAGAGCCAGCCAAAACGATTGACATTGATAAAGAAATAAGGGAAAGGACTGTCTTTTGCCCCTGGAACTGGCCACTTAAGGACCAAACCATTGAGAAGAGCAAAGACCATATAGAGCAAGGGAAGCAAGGTCCAAGCTAATGGATCCGACTTACGGTATTGTTTCGGTTTATCAATCACCAGGGTGTCAAAGAAGAACATCAAAGGAACAATGTAGTGACAGAGGAAGTTTTCCAAACGGTAAAACTTCTCAGGTGTCGCGATGGGTGCTAGCATAAAGTGGTAGATGACACAGGTGATCATGATAGACATGGTGACACCACCCTTTAAGCGAAGATAGCCCTGAGTCTGGGTCGAACGACCACGAATCATGCGCCAGACCATGTCCCCCATAAAGAACATGACCAACATGTTGGACAAAATGGTGTAATAGAGCATCATCCCAAAGCCACCATGCTTGGTCAGTTGCAGATAAACGCCGATCACACTCAAGATAAACAATAGAAAACGATAGCTAAACAATAGTTTGAATTTCATAGTATTCTCCCAAAAGAAAAGGGTTTAGGCCCTTCTTCTTATCTTTAGATTTTCTTGACAAATTCTGATTTGAGTTTCATTGCGCCAAAGCCATCAATCTTACAATCGATGTTGTGGTCGCCTTCTACGATACGGATGTTTTTCACGCGCGTTCCTTGTTTCAAATCTTTTGGTGCACCCTTCACTTTTAAGTCTTTGATCAAAGTGACAGTATCGCCATCAGCCAATTTATTTCCATTCGCGTCGATGGCTACAACACCCTCTTCTTCTACGAGTTCAGCTGGGTTCCATTCATAGGCACACTCTGGACAGACCAAGAGGGTACCATCTTCGTAGACATATTCCGAATTACATTTTGGACAGTTTGGTAAGTTATTCATTTCAATCTCCTTAGCAAAATTAACTCCCATAGTATACCATGAATGGGAAAATTTGACAAATTCTGTTTAACTGTAGCATTTTCAATAAAAGAAGAGGCAACTTGGCCTCCTAGAATCGATGATCACCTTTAATCTTCTTGCAATTCCTGAATGTCTCGAATCACGCGCACGCCTGCTTGACTCCTATTCTGTAATTCTTCGTCCGAGTAGGGGAAGGTATTGATCAAGATACTTTGCATGCCGATACTTTTCGCCACAGCCACATCTGTAGTGAAGTCATTCCCTACCATGACCGTTTTATCAGGATTTAACTGGTGTTCTTTGATGACTTTCATGAGAAATTCGCGCTGAGGTTTGCGAATCCCTGCATCAGACGACAGATAAATATCATGGAAAATCTCTCTCAAGCCGACCAAATCAATCTCTGGGTTGGTAAAGTCCGCTTGGGCATTGGATAAGAGATAGATCCGACACCCTGCCGCCTTCATTTCTTCTAAGACTTCTTTCGTGTGCGGATAGAGCTCCAATCGTTTGCGAGAGAGGACACGGAAGGTCCGAGCAATCAAGCGTCCCCACTCTTTAAGATGATGGACACTGGCTCCTGTTGGATGACTCTCTAGATAGAGTTGAACGAAAATCACAGTCAAGTCTATCTCCGGATAAGTGACCTGTTTTTCCTTAGCGATACTTTGCTCAGCTTGCTGTACCAACTCCTTATACCGGACTTGCAGGCTGTCCCCTGTATAAAGAGCTCCATAGGACTGGTAGATCTGGGCCATGGTCTCCCACAAGACTGGACTCGACTCATCAGTTTCGATATCGACCAAGGTTCCATAAAAATCAAAAATATAGTTTTTAAATGCGTACTTTTGCTGATTCATCTCTTTCTCCCGTTACAAACATGGTAAAGGTGGCCTTACAGACATTGGCACCTTCCTGATTGGTAATATCGACATCCACAACCCGAGTCGTCCGGCCACTGTGGACACATTCCCCGTGAATCGTTAGGACATCTCCTAGGCGCCCTGCTTTCAAATAATTGATGGAAGACTGCAAGGTCACACCATCTACTCCCTGTGAAATAATGACCAAGCCACTGATCTGGTCACACAGGGTAAAGAGATAGCCACCGTGCGCGTTTCCATAATAATTGAGCGACGATTCGACCACCTTGGTGGTCACCACCACATGGCCATCTCTCATGGTTTCAATTTCGTAATTTTCAAATGCCGCAATAGCATCAAAGTGAAAATCCTTCATATATAATAAATCCCCCTAGATCAGGTATTCCTAAACCCTTCCATCATACTACTTTTTTCCACTTCTTACAAGAATAAGAAAAGAGCTGGTCTACCCAACTCCTTAATAGCGAAATTTTTCCCAATCATCGTCTGTCCGTTTGCGATAATAGTACTCGGATAAATCTGGGTCTTCCATCACTTCCAGCAGAGGAAGCATGTCGTAGGACAAGTCCAACTGATCTAATTGGTCCTTCTCAACCCAAGAAACTTCTCCTTCATCAGACGATCTTAGCTGGCCTGTAAATTCTGTCGCTTTGTAGCAAAAGACGATGTAGCGGCCGCCCTCATCTTGTGGCCAGTCTTTGACTGCAACCAGTTTTGGATTTGTAATTGTAAGTCCTGTCTCTTCGTAGATTTCACGAATGACGGATTCTACAATGCTTTCTCCTTCTTCAATATGGCCACCTGGAAAAGCATAGCCAGCCCAGTGAGTCTTTTCAGGTGAGCGGTATTGGAGGACCACCTTCCCATTTTCAAGATCTTCGACCATGCAAAGATTGCACAGTATAGTAGGCGTTGTACGTGACATAAAGTTCCTTTCTATGATGTAATTCATTCATCAATATACACTTTTTTCTGTATTTCTTTTTTCATGACAAAGGGATTTACTAGCTCATGGTATTCATCGAAGGCATCTAAAAGGGAACCTCTCTGAAAGACAATTGAATTCTCTTTTAAATAATACTCCGAGTGAATCGTTACCGAACCATGACCATCAAAACTAAAGAAAAACACAATGAATAATACTAGGATCAGGCTAGCAAAGAAACTAAACAGTAGCCCCACTACATTCTTCCAATTGACTGCGTGAGTTCGATAGAAGCGATACCAGATATGACAAAAAACTATCACAGCTCCTAGATATAACCAAGGATTCCACAAGAGAGGAGTAAAGGCATAGCCATAGTAACCTAATACAAAGTTAACAAAAACAAAAAGTAAAAGAATTAGATACAGGATCCTAAACAGATTCAAATGCTTTCCCATCATTGACCTCTGCTATGTAAACATTGGTTTGAGTTTAAGATAAAACGAATAGCGTGCTCCCCTTAAATAATAATCAACAGAATATGGACTGCTAACCGTAGCCAATGATCAATCAGAGGCGTATCCGGTTCACTATTTTTACTATCTAAGAATAGGCTGAGTGATAATAGAAGCAAAAGAAAGGCAATGACTATTTTCAGAGATAGCATCATACCACCAATAGCAAAAGCAGCTAGAAAGCCAAAAAATGGTAACGGACTAAATAAAAATGACAAAAAACTGAAATAGAGCATAAACAAAGAGAGTATCAATAAGCCGTAAACAATCAACTTAGTGAAAATTGAGACTCTTTTGCCTTCATTTTTCATTTTTGATAGTGAATAAATGACATAGATCATATAGATAAAAAGTAGCATATTAAATCATTCCTATGTTTTATAGATTATGTTAATAGTTTAACTAAAACCTATTCAAAATACAACTAAAGACACTAACTTATCAGTAGTAACCCATCTCTGATCAAAGTTTCTTGACTTCTGCTGCCACCTTTTGGAGATGCTGTTCCCGTATGCTAGCGGTATTCACATCTCGGCCGACTTCTCCCAAGATGCAGACGCGCTTGGTTTTAATTCCACAATGGTTCAAGACGGCATTCTTCAAAACAGAGATGCCATAACTATCAGGAATGTTAAGGGGGCCTGAAAAAATCTTATACCACCAAGTAGGCGCCATGGAGGTCGCATAAACACTAGCCGTTTTGCCTTTAAGCAACTTCTTAAATTGCTTGCCTCTCAGGTAATTCCAGATAAAGCTTCCCTGATCATTAGCCGAGTAGGCAATTCCAGGTGTGAAGACCCGATCGATCCAACCTTTCAAGAGACTCGGCATACTACTCCACCAGATGAGATAGACAAAGATGAAATGATCCGCCCACTGGATCAATTCCTGAGAACGAAGGATAAAGGGATCTTCTTCCATCCGCTTTCGATAGCCATAGCGTAATACAGGGTCAAAATCCTCTTCATTGAGACTGATGACTTCAAGCTCATGGCGCTTTGAGTCAATAGTTTCGACTATGGTTTGAAAAATAGCCTGACAGTAACTTTCCTTATCTGGATGCCCATTGATGACTAGAATTTTCATTCCTATCTCCTCCCTAATCCAAGGCCTTGACTTCCAACATCATATCGCGGATTTGTGCTGCCAACTCAAAGTCAAGCACTTCGACGGCTTCTTGCATTTGTCCTTGCAGTTTCTTGACTAGTTCCTTGCGCTCTTGGCGGTTGAGACTGGTGATATCCACTTCCTTGTCCTCTTCCTTGGCCACAGCCTTGGTAACAGAGATCAGGTCACGGATTTCCTTCTTAATGGTTTGTGGCACAATGCCATGCTCTTCATTATAAGCCATCTGAATCTGACGACGACGGGCTGTTTCATCGATGGCTTTTTGCATAGACTGAGTCATGGTGTCCGCATACATGATCACGTGACCCTCACTATTACGGGCTGCACGACCGATGGTCTGAATCAATCCGCGTTCATTACGGAGGAAACCTTCCTTATCCGCATCGAGGATGGCAACTAGACTCACTTCCGGTACGTCAATCCCTTCCCGAAGGAGGTTGATACCGACCAAGACATCAAAGACGCCCAAACGCAAATCACGAATAATCTCAGTCCGCTCCAAGGTCTTAATATCCGAGTGCATGTATTTGACTTTGACACCCATTTCTTTGAAGTAGTCGGTCAAGTCTTCTGCCATCTTCTTGGTCAAGGTGGTGACAAAAGTCCGCTCTCCACGTTCTACACGCGCATTGATCTCACCCAAGAGATCGTCCATTTGTCCCATAGTCGGACGCACTTCGACTTCAGGATCGAGTAGACCTGTCGGACGAATGATCTGTTCGATGACAGTATCCGTTTGCTCCATCTCATAGTCGCCTGGTGTCGCAGACACATAAACGATCTGGTGGACATGGCTTTCAAACTCCTCACGACGCAGTGGCCGGTTATCCAAGGCTGACGGCAAACGGAAACCATAGTTGACCAGCATCTCCTTGCGCGAGCGGTCTCCATTGTACATGCCCTTGATCTGTCCCATGGTCATGTGACTTTCATCGATCATAATGAGAAAATCTTCTGGGAAGAAGTCAAGAAGGGTGTAGGGAGGCTCTCCTTCACTTCGGCCATCCATGTGGCGAGAGTAGTTTTCGACCCCATTGGTATAGCCCATCTCCCTCAACATTTCGATGTCATACTCGGTCCGTTGTTTCAGGCGTTGGGCTTCCAGCAACTTGCCTTCTTTTTCAAAGACCTTTAACTGCTCTTCAAGTTCCGCTTGAATCTTGGCAATGGCAACTTCCATATGGTCGTCATTGGTCACGAAGTGGGTAGCTGGGAAAATCGCTAAATGATCCACTTCACCAAGGACTTGACCAGTCAGAGCTTCAACCTCACGGATGCGGTCAATTTCGTCCCCGAAAAACTCAACGCGAAAGGCATGCTCATCACGCGAAGCTGGGAAAATCTCGACCACATCCCCCCGAACACGGAATTTGCCCCGTTGAAAGTCGATGTCATTGCGTTCAAACTGGATGTCCACCAGGTCATTGAGCAAACGATCACGAGAAATCTCCAGACCGGGTCGCAGGCTGACCACGCTATCGGCATATTCCTTAGGCGAACCCAAACCATAGATACAAGAGACGGAAGCTACAACGATGACATCGTTACGCTCCAACAAAGCTGAGGTTGCTGAGTGACGTAGTTTGTCAATCTCATCATTGACAGAACTATCTTTTTCGATATAGGTATCGCTCGACGGCACATAAGCTTCTGGCTGATAGTAATCGTAGTAAGATACGAAGTACTCGACGGCATTCTCAGGGAAAAATTCCTTAAATTCCCCATAGAGCTGGCCTGCTAGCGTTTTATTGTGGGCGATGACCAGGGTCGGCTTATTGACTTGGGCGATGACCTGGCTCATGGTATAGGTCTTCCCCGTACCAGTCGCTCCCATCAGGATTTGTGCCTTTTCTCCTCCCTCGATGTTATCCACCAACTGTTCAATCGCCTGCGGTTGATCCCCAGACGGTTGGTATTTGGAGACGAGTTTAAATTTGTTATCTGTAATTCGATTAATCATACTTTCTTCCTTTGACTATACTCCTTTTATTTTACCACAATGAAGGATATTTCTCTGACTTTTGAAAAGAGGATCCTTGTACAGAAAAAGACAGGCTCAATAACCTGTCTCCTTATTCATCATTATTTCCTTTCAGCCATTTCACACTTGTTCAGTAACAGCACTTTCTCTCCTCTCCCCTAAACGATAAACAATCACTAGGGATACAAGAAGAACCAGAGTTGTGATGATCGATCCTTCTGCACCAAATGCCCCTCCGGTCAGCCAGTCAGGTCCTGAACCCATGGTAAAACTAAAGATAGACGCATCTGCGCCCGTCCCACTGACTTGAAAACCAAGGAGATTTCCTTGTACATAGTTCCAAGTACCGTGTTGGGCAACCACTAGCCAGATACTATCGGTGTAGATAACAAGCAAACCAGCTAGCACTCCATCGAGGATGATATTCAGTACGGATAAGAAGGTCACTCCTGAATTTCCCAGATGAAGAAAGCCAAAGAGACTACTAGAAATCGCGATCGCTAAAGGTAGATTAGTTCTTGCAGCAATCCGAGTTAGGAGCCAACCCCTCGTCGCTACTTCTTCCGTTCCTCCTTGAAGGAGCCAAAATGGAAATAAGCCTAGAATAAAGAGAATGGGTTCTAAACTTAATTCATTAAGCTCAAAAGACCCAATTCCACCCAACTGGTAGACAAGGGCAATCACACCCATTTGAAGCAGTGAAAGCAAGATCCCCCAACCTAGAAACTTGAGCCAATTCTTTTTTACAAAACCTAAAGTGGATAGAGGATTCTTCTCAATGAACTTCACCCAAAAAATAAAGAGTAAGAGAATGAATACAAAACTGAAAAGCTCATAATAAAGAAAATAATGGTAGAAAAATTCTTGGACACTCGCTCCTCCATTGCCTGGTGAAAAGAGCTCTGTTAAAAACTCTATGACTAGAGAAAATGGTCCAACAAACTCACTCCCAAACCAAAGTCCACCTTCAACAAATAGGAAGGTTAAAAACACATAGAATAGTGTAGAAACAAGTACTGGCCATGAGGTGTTAGTTTTTATATCTTGAATAATCTTACCTTTCTTCATGATCGACCTCCATTTATCTAATAGGTCCATTGTAGCAAAGAAAAACTGAGACTGCAAGATTAAATCATGTTAGATAACCTCACATGAGATGATTGAAATTCTTGATTTTAGGTTTTATTTATGATATGATAATACCTGTAAAAAATAAATGATGAAATTCATACTTGTTTTCAGTGTGAATTCTTTATTTTTTTGAGCCCTTTTGGGTATCCCTTCCATTGCTCTTCTCGAGATCAGTGGATTAGATATAAAGGAGAACGAAATGAAGAAAAAACTAGTAGCATGTTTGCTTTTCTTATTTCCACTATTCGCCTTTGCGAGTCAAGCACAGGCTGAAACTGTAAAAGTCGTTTTCGATACGGCATATGCCCCCTTCGAATTTAAAGACTCAGACCAAGTTTATAAAGGAATTGATGTTGAAATCTTGGATAAGGTCGCTGAAATCAACGGTTGGACCTTAGAAAAGTCATTCCCAGGCTTTGATGCAGCGGTCAATGCAGTTCAAGCTGGTCAAGCCGATGCCATTATGGCAGGGATGACCAAGACCAAGGAACGTGAGCAAGTCTTTGCCATGTCTGATACCTACTATGATACAAAAGTCGTGATTGCGACTAAGAAAGCTAACAAAATCACTTCCTATGACCAGCTTAAAGGCAAGACAGTCGGTGTTAAAAACGGTACAGCTGCTCAACGCTTCCTTCAAAAGAACAAGGACAAGTACGGTTATACGATCAAGACCTTCGATACCAGTGATTTGATGAACAATAGTTTATCAACTGGTGCAGTGAATGCCATTATGGATGACCAACCTGTTATCGAATACGCCATTAAGCAAGGCCAAGATCTTTCTATTAATATGGAAGGGGAAGCTGTCGGAAGCTTTGCCTTTGGGGTCAAGAAGGATGGTTCTCATGAAAACCTCATTAAACAATTCAATACAGCTCTTGCTCAAATGAAGAAAGATGGTACATTGGATCAAATTATTGAAAAATGGACTGGTAGCAGCCAATCATCATCTGCAACAACAACTACCGCTAGCACTTCTGTTGTTCCAGAAACGAGCACTGAAGCAGGACAAAAAGCAACTCCAAAGAAGAAAACCTACAAAATTTCTAGTGATTCCTCTTTTGCTCCCTTTGTCTTCCAAAATGATCAAAGTAAATACACTGGGATTGATATGGAATTAATTAAGGCGATTGCCAAAGACCAAGGCTTTACACTAGAAATTAGCAACCCTGGTTTTGATGCCGCCGTCAGTGATGTCCAGAATGGAAATGCCGATGGAATGATTGCCGGCATGACTGTGACAGATGCTCGTAAGGCAACTTTTGACTTCTCTGACCCATACTACACAACCAATTCGATTCTTGCCGTTCAAGAAAGTAGTAACATTGCTTCCTACGAAGATCTAAAAGGAAAAACAGTCGGTGTCAAAAATGGCACGGCTTCTCAAACTTTCCTCGAGGAAAACAAGAGTAAGTATGGATATAAAATCAAAACCTTCTCAGATGGGGCTTCTATGTATGATAGCTTGAACTCTGGTTCTGTAGCTGCTATCATGGATGACGAACCTGTGATCAAATACGCCATTAAACAAGGACGTAAATTCAAAACACCTATCGAAGGTACTCCAAGTGGTCAGATTGCTTTTGCTGTCCAAAAAGATTCGAACCCTGAATTGATTGAAATGTTTAACAACGGTTTAGCCAACTTAAAAGAAAGTGGCGAATACCAAAAAATCTTGGATAAGTATCTTTCAAGCGATAGTGATGAAACCACAGAATCTACTTCAGTGGATGAAACGACTATCTGGGGCTTGCTCCAAAACAACTACAAACAATTGTTAAGTGGACTTGGGGTCACTATTGCACTAGCACTTCTATCATTTGCGATCGCTATGGTGATCGGAATCATCTTCGGGATGTTCAGTGTCAGTCCTTATAAATGGCTTCGTTGGACTGCTGAGATTTTCGTCGATGTCATCCGTGGTATCCCACTGATGATTCTTGCTGCCTTCATCTTCTGGGGAATTCCTAATTTGATCGAGTCCATGACGGGTCACCAATCCCCAATCAATGACTTCCTTGCAGGTACGATTGCTCTCTCACTCAATGCTGCTGCTTATATTGCTGAGATTGTTCGTGGTGGGATTCAAGCCGTACCAGCTGGACAGATGGAAGCTAGTCGAAGCCTCGGGATTTCTTATAGCAAGACCATGCGCAAGATTATCTTGCCTCAAGCAACCAAACTCATGCTTCCAAACTTCGTCAACCAATTTGTCATTGCACTGAAAGATACGACTATCGTGTCAGCTATCGGTTTGGTCGAGCTCTTCCAGACTGGTAAGATTATCATCGCTCGAAATTATCAAAGTTTCAAGATGTATGCAATCCTTGCTGTCTTTTACCTCGTCATCATTACCTTATTGACACGCTTTGCAAAACGATTAGAAAAGAGGGCTAATTAATGGCTAAATTAAAAATTGATGTCCATGACCTCCACAAATATTACGGTGAAAATGAGGTCCTAAAAGGCATCTCAACAAAATTCTACGAAGGAGATGTGGTTTGTATTATCGGTCCATCTGGTTCTGGTAAATCCACCTTCCTTCGCAGTCTTAACCTTCTTGAAGAAGTAACCAAGGGACAAATTACTGTGAACGGCTATGACCTGACTGATCCTAAAACCAACATTGATATCGTTCGTGAAAATGTCGGGATGGTTTTCCAGCATTTCAACCTCTTCCCTCATATGAGTGTTATTGAAAACATCATGTTTGCTCCTTTGGAGCACAAACGCATGAGTCGGGAAGAAGCTAGAGAACTAGCAATGGAACTCTTGGAAAAGGTTGGACTGGCTGACAAAGCTGATGTCTCTCCTGATAGTCTATCAGGTGGTCAGAAACAGCGCGTAGCCATTGCGCGTGGTTTGGCAATGAAACCAGATGTCATGCTCTTTGACGAACCGACTTCTGCCCTTGATCCGGAGATGGTCGGAGATGTACTGAATGTTATGAAAGACTTGGCTAAGCAAGGGATGACCATGATCATCGTCACCCACGAGATGGGATTTGCTCGCCAAGTGGCCAATCGTGTCATCTTCACAGCAGATGGTGAATTCCTCGAAGACGGCAAACCAGACCAAATTTTCGACAATCCACAACACCCACGATTGAAAGAATTCTTAGATAAGGTCTTAAACGTGTAATAGAAATAAAAACTGGAGTTAAACCTCCAGTTTTTTGAATGTATACAAACGATTGTTTTACATAAAACAGCTAGATGATTTTCAAAAAAAATTATTTTTTATAGTTATTTAAGTAGATGTAAAACTTTCCGCCGTGAGAAAAGTGCCTGAATCAGAGTTGTTTCAGGCACTCGGGAGTTTTGAGACCTTAGGCTCAAAACTAAGTCATGGAACTTCATAGAAGTTCGCTGACGTCCGTACTCACCTAAGGAAAGTTTTTAAAATCACTTTGTCTTCAATTTGAAACTGGAATAAACCTCTAGTTTTTTTCTTCCTCCAAAGATGAAAATTATTAAGAAATTTCATTTAAATAACTTGCTAAATGAAGCAAAAAACTATACCATAGTAGAGTGTCTTTTGACTAAATATGTGATTAAAGGATGATTATGAAAAAATTATTAGAAAAGGTTAGTATCCTTTCTTTATCTCTTGTATTAACGACGTCTTTTTCGATTTCTAGTGCTCTTCCCTATATGTTCGAATACTATAAGGATCTCCCAAAAAGTCAAATCGAACTCTTAGTATCCCTTCCATCCGCTGGGATTATGGTCACCCTCTTCCTCAACACCTTTATCGAACGCTTCTTAGATGAGAGAAAGATGATTATCACCGGTCTATTAATCCTCTCAATCTTTGGAATGGTCCCTTTCTTTAACCAAACCTATCCTATCCTCTTCATCTCTCGTTTCATCTTCGGGATGGGAGTCGGATTGATCAATGCTAAGGCTATTTCAATTATCAGCGAACGCTACCAGGGACGAGAACGAATCCAAACTCTTGGTTTTCGTGGTTCTGCCGAAGTCGTAGGGACAGCCCTGGTCACTTTATTGGTTGGCTTCCTCCTCCAATTCGGCTGGACTTCTAGCTTCCTAGCCTACGGGGCAGGTTTAATCGTTCTCTTTCTCTTCATGACCTTCGTTCCTTATCACCAGCAAGAAGAAAGTCAATATATCCATGCCAATCATAAAGAACCACTCCAAAAAGAAGAATGGAAGTTGACTATTATTTTAGCCATTGTAGCCGCTATGATCGTTCTATGCAACGTCGGAGTAACTCTTCGCATTCCTAGTATTGTCGCCTACACCTTCAAGGATCAGCATAATTCAGCCAGCTTCATTCTAAGCGCTATGCAATTGATTGGCATTCTAGCTGGTATCACCTTCTTTGGTCTTGTTCATTTGTTCAAGAGCAAATTGATCACTTATGCCGGGATTGCTTACGGAATCTCAATGATGGCTGTAGCCCTTTCACCAAGTATCTCTCTTCTGGCTCTTTCCGCCCTCTTCTCAGGCTATACATACAGTACTGCTCTTACCATGGTTTTCCAAATCTTGTCAGCCAAGATTCCTGCTAGACGATTAAACCAGGTGACCTCAGTAGCCGTCTTGGGATGTAGCTTCGGAGCGGCCATTACACCTTTCGCCCTCAATACCATCGGTCTCATCTCCGACAGTAACTCTTTTATCTTTACTGTATTAGGTATTGCTATGGCTCTCCTAGCCTTCTCTCTTCTCTATCTTTTAAAAGATCATCACGAATAAACAAAAAGACTGGAAAAAACATCCAGTCTTTTTGTGTCTTACTGATTCTAAAGTTGGGCAGTTTGCATTTTGTAATAAACACCTTTTTGTGCCATCAACTCCGAATGATCCCCATGTTCGACGATATTTCCATCTACCATGACAAGAATCAGGTCTGCATTTTCAATCGTTGACAGGCGATGGGCGATCACAAAACTGGTCCGCCCCACCATCAGCTTATTAAAGGCATCCTGAATGAGCAACTCTGTCCGTGTATCAATGGAAGAGGTCGCCTCATCTAGGATCAGAATCTTAGGTACTGCAAGAAAGACCCGAGCAATGGTCAGAAGCTGTCTCTGCCCTTGAGAGAGGGACTCTCCAGCATCTGCTAGATAGGTATCATAACCATCTGGAAGCTGTTGGATAAAGAAATCAGCATTGGCAGCTTTTGCTGCTTGGACCACTTCTTCCCGACTAGCATCTGGTCGACCAAAGGCGATATTCTCATGAACCGTTCCAACTTTGAGCCAAGTCTCTTGGAGCACCATTCCAAACTGCTTGCGGTAGCTAGCAAGACTATAGTCACTTACAGGTACTTGGTCTAAGAGTAGGCGACCTTGATCCACATCATAGAATCGCATGAGAAGGTTAATCAATGTAGATTTCCCAGCTCCAGTTGGACCAACAATGGCTACCTTACTAGCCGGCGGGATGGAAATGGAGAGATCCTTTATGAGGGTCTGATCAGGGCGATAACCAAAGCTGACATGATCGAATTGGACTGCTCCTTTGACAGTCTCTTCTTGCAAGTCTCTCTTACCACTTTCTTTCACTTCCTCTTGGTCTAGGATACTATAGAGGCGCTCTGCACAAGCTAAGGCGCTCTGCAGTTCAGCAAGGACAGAGGAAATGTCATTGAAGGGTTTGGTATACTGATTGACATAGTTGAGAAAAGTCACCAACTGACCAACAGTAAAGCCAGTTCCAGATAGGATACGGAAGGCACCAAATCCCGTCACGAGGGCATAGATTAGGGCATTGACAAAGCGCGTCGCAGGATTAACGGTGGAGGAGTAAAAAATCGCTTCTTGAGAGTAAGCAGCATAGTCGCCATTGATCTCGATAAACTTCCTATGAAATGCACCCTGAGCATTGAAGGCTTGAAGCAAGCTTTCTTGACTAAGAGATTCTTCAATCATTTGCGTCTGAGCCCCACGCGCCTGGGTCTGCATCCTGAAGAGATGGTAAGAACGCTTGGCAATAAAACGGGCGATAAAGAGTGATAAGGGTGTCAAGATCAAGACCATCCCCATCATCATCCAATCCAATCGGGCCATACTAGCTATGGTCACTAAAATCGTAAGAAGACCAACAAAGAACTGACTGAAGACCATGAATAAACCATTGTTCAGTTGTTCAACGTCCGTGGTCAAGCGACTGACCAAATCCCCAGTACCTTGACGATCCAGGTAAGATAAAGGTAGGACATGCACTTTCTGGATGACCTTCTCCCTTAAATCCTTACTGTAGCGATAAATCATCTGATTGTAAATTAAAGGATTCAACCATTGAATTAGCGTTGCAAAGAGAATCACTAGACTCATTTGCAGGATAAGTGGGAGTAAGAGGTGAGCTGCATCAGGGAGCACCACTAAGTCTATTGCCCGCCCGATCAGGATAGGGATATAGACGGTTAACAAGACTTGCAAGATGGTTCCCAGACTGGATAAGATTAGCCAAATGGGCTGTTTGGCTATATCAGCAAGCAAGCGCCGTAAATAAGTCTTCTGTTTCATTCTGCCCACTCCTCTCTCTTCTGTTGGGAGTAATGAATCTCTTGGTATAAAGGATTCGTTGCCACCAAGTCCTCATGATTTCCTAGGCCGACTTGACGACCTTTATCTAAGACGAGAATTTGCTCAGCACTTCTCAGACTATTGGTCCGTTGCGAAATGAGAATGAGGCTCGTCTCCGTCAACTCCTCTTTTAGAGCCTGTAAGAGTCGTGCTTCTGTCAAATAGTCCAAGGCAGATGTAGAATCATCCAACACCAAAAATGGAGCTTGGCGAAGGATAGCCCGAGCGATGGTCAGACGTTGCCGTTGACCACCAGAAAAATTCCGTCCAAAGGCTTCTACGGGAGCCTCTAGTCCTCCCTCTTTCTCATGGACGAAAACAGCTGCTTGCGCAACTCCCAAGGCCCACCACAACCGCTCTTCATTCGGTTCCTCATTTAATCCTAAAGTTAGGTTTGAACGTATACTCCCTTTAAAGAGCTCTGCTTTTTGAGGAACTACTGCTACCCAGTCACGCCACTGACGAAGAGTCTTTGGATTTTCTCCATCTTTAAAAATAGTTAGACTTCCTTTGCTTGCTTCATACAGATGACCTAACAATTGAACCAAAGTAGATTTACCAGCACCTGTCCCTCCTATGATTCCTAAGGTTTGTCCCTTCTTTAACGATAAATCAATACCTTCTAAGGATGGTTTTGAGGCTAAAGGATAGGTAAAGACAAGGTCTTGGATCTGAAGAGCCAGCTGAGGGTCAGAAACAGATACATTATCCAACTCTTGATCCAGCTCTTCACTTTTCTCATCAAAGACCTGGACAATCCGACCAGCAGCAATATAGCTTTGGTTGAGCGATGTCACCAACATGGCTAACTTCAGTAATTCCGTCAAAATTTGAAGCAGGTAATTGACCAAAGCAACCAACATTCCTTGACTGAGGGTCCCCATTTGAATAGAGGCTTGCCCTTGCCAAAGAATACAGATCAAGGTTCCATTCACGACGAGGAAAGTCAAGGGACTAATTAAACTAGACCATTTAGAGACCACTAATTGCCACTTCGTATAGTCTTGGTTGACCTCATTAAACTCTGCTTCTTCGTGAGATGCCTGCCCAAAGGCGCGGATAACCCTCATCCCTTGTAACTGCTGACGCGTAATGGTAACCATTCGGTCCGTAATTTTCCTGATGCGCGCATAAAGAGGATTGACCAGACGAGACATAAGGACAATGATTAAGGTCAAGAGGGCAACCATACCAATAAACCATAAGGTCAGTTGCGGACTAATGGTGAAGGCCATAAAGATAGATCCGAAAACGACAATCGGCGCACGGAGAAATAGACGTAAAAATAAATTAATCCCCGTTTGAATCTGATAGGTATCACTGGTTAAGCGCGTCACGAGACTTGAGGTGGTTAAACGGTCTCTTTGCTCCTTAGACAAGCTGAGAATCTTCTCATATAGGTCATTAGTCAATTCCTTGGTATAGCCAACCGCTGCTTTTGACGAATAATATTGGGCCGTTATCGCTACAAGAACCCCAAAACCAGCAAAAACAAACAAGAGAACAACCAGTCCAAGCAACCCTCCTTGATCCTGACTGGGGATGAGCTGATCGACTAGATGGGCAATTAAAAGTGGAACCAGTAATTCAAAAGTTGCTTCTAACAACTTGAAAAACGGTCCCAGTATGGTTTCTTTTTTATAATTCCTGAAGTATTTTAATAAGTCTTTCATACTAGTCGTTTTTCTTTCTAAAGGATGTACTTATTTTACCACAATTTAGAAAGATAAAAAAACTCTCCCTGCAAAGCAGAGAGAGTTGAATAATGACCTGATGAAGGTCAGAAATCTTATTCCTTCTTTGTCACCTTTCCTAAGGTCTTGCCCATTCTCCCTAATCCAATCAGTAAGAGAGGGAAAGAGATGAGTGTTATCAGGCCTAGCACAAGAAAAACAGCTACAAATCCACAAGTATCGATCAACCAACCAGTCAGTGGGAAGATCACGATCATGGAAAGACTAAACATCATCGAATTAATACTCAGCATGGTTGCTCGTACACTAGAAGGTAAATAAGCTTGTAACTCATTGTAGTAGATAGGTTGATAAACTGCGTAAAGGGCATTGGTCAAGAGATAGACACTTAGATAAGCGAATGGAGTCTTGAAGCCTACAAAAAACAAGGCCAACCCTGTCAATGCAACCAAAACCGGAAAGACTTGATTACTATTCCATTTTTTCCCAATTTGACTGGCTAAATAGACCGCTAGGATATTGAATCCACTACCAATCAACATGATGAGCGAAACTTGCCAACTGGCCAAGTCACTGATTTTCTGTTGGTAGTAAAAATAAAACATACACATGATGGTCCCTACCAACTGATAGGTGAGCATCCAGTAAAACAAGACTGGTTTCTCCTGCCATTCTTGTTTCACTACTACCAATATCCGTTTTAAGGTCAAGTGATTTCTTTCACCACTTTTGCTCTCTGGCTCCTTCATTAGAAAAATCAAGAGAATGGAAAGCAAGGAGAGACCAATAGCAATTAGATAGGTCCAAGCCAATGCTCCGTGAACAAAGAAGCCTGCCATAACGGTACCTAAAGTTCGGGTGACTTCGGCCACGCCAGACAAAAAGCTAGAAATCTGAAGATACCGGTCCTTTTGCCCTGCTTCTACCGCAGAATCGTATAAGAAAGCGGTGCTGGTTCCCGAGTCAAAATTATAAGACCAAGCACTGACCATCATAGCAAGCGCATAGATCCAAAAATTCCCCTGACCAAACAAGATCAAGATAGAGGATCCAATGCTGGCCAAGCGAGCCAAATAGAGATTGGTCTTGTAGCTAAATCGATCGGCCAACATACCGGATGGGATCTCACACAAGAGACTTGTCCCATGAAAGATACTCTCTAATAGACCGATTTGAAGCAAGGAAAGACCATTCTGAATAAAAAATAAAATCCAAAAACTGGTAATGCCAAAATAAGATGTGAATTCCAGACCCGCTAGGAGTGGAATATTGCCTTTGTAAGTTCTTTTAAACATTGTTTTCTCTCTTTCAATATATAGTATGACTGTTTCTAAAAGACTTACTTAGAGTTGCCTACATTTTCTCCACCTCTTTCATTTAAAGTGAGAGTGGGACAGAAATCGGTAATTCGTTAGAATTCGATTTCGTCGTCCCACCTCCGCACAGTTGAGTAGGGCTGTAAAAGCTGATGAAATCAGCTTTTACAGCTCACTCAACCACTGCGTCTTGCTCGATAATCCAAAGACAATTGAGAGGCTAGGACTTTTGTCCCAGCCTCATAGTTATTATGGTTTGATACGGTGCAACATACGTGGGAATGGAATGGCTTCACGGATGTGTTTTGTACCAGCTGCGAAAGTTACCATACGCTCGATACCGATACCAAATCCACCGTGTGGTACTGTACCATATTTACGAAGGTCAAGGTAGAATTCGTATTCTGTACGATCCATACCGAGTGATTCCATCTTAGCGACAAGGGCATCGTAGTCTTCCTCACGCATTGAACCACCGATGATTTCTCCGTAACCTTCTGGTGCGAGCAAGTCCGCACAAAGTACGCGGTCTGGATTACCAGGAACTGGTTTCATGTAGAAAGCTTTGATGTCTGATGGGTAGTTGATCACGAAGGTTGGTACACCAAAGTGGTTTGAAATCCATGTTTCGTGTGGTGAACCGAAGTCATCTCCATGTTCAAGATGTTCGTAATCCGCATCTTCATCGTTTTCATGCTCTTGCAAGAGATCAATCGCTTCATCGTAAGTGATGCGTTTGAATGGCTCTGCAATGTAGCGTTTTAAGAGCTCAGTATCACGCTCTAATGTTTCTAAGGCTTGAGGAGCACGGTCCAACACACCTTGAAGAAGGGCTTTGACATAAGCTTCTTGTAAGTCAAGTGATTCATCGTGTGTCAAGTAAGAGTACTCAGCGTCCATCATCCAGAACTCAGTCAAGTGACGACGAGTCTTAGATTTCTCAGCACGGAATACTGGACCAAAGTCAAAGACGCGACCAAGGGCCATAGCACCCGCTTCAAGATAAAGCTGACCTGATTGGCTCAAGTAAGCTGGAGTACCAAAGTAGTCTGTTTCAAAAAGTTCAGTCGAATCTTCTGCAGCATTTCCTGAAAGAATTGGGCTATCAAATTTCATGAAACCATTCTTATCAAAGAACTCATAAGTTGCATAGATGATAGCGTTACGGATTTGCATGACTGCGACTTGCTTACGAGAACGCAACCACAAGTGGCGGTTGTCCATCAAGAAGTCTGTTCCGTGTTCTTTTGGAGTGATTGGGTAATCTTGAGATTCACCGATCACTTCGATGTCTGTAATATCGAGCTCATAACCAAATTTAGAACGCTCGTCTTCTTTGACAACACCCGTTACAAAGACAGATGTTTCTTGGCTCAAGCGTTTGATAGTGTCAAATTTTTCAAGACCTACTTCTTCGCCGAATTTTTCGATAAAGTTTGGTTTGAAAGCAACACCTTGGAAGAAGGCCGTTCCGTCACGCAATTGCAAGAAAGCGATCTTCCCTTTTCCTGATTTATTCGCAACCCAAGCACCGATGGTCACTTCTTGACCGACATAGTCTTTTACTTCGATGATGGTAATCCGTTTTGTCATAATAGATCTTCCTTTTCTCATTGTACTTGTCCGAAGACATGATCACCTTTCATTTTACCACAAATAATAGCCGATAGCTATCTCTCACAATCTAAAAATCCGTCTTTTTTAGCGAAAACTGACTTTTTTAAAGAAAAGTCAATCAACTTTTTCAAATTCTTGAACCTATTAAAATATTTTATCCTATAATTTGATTTTTCAAAGGAAAATCCTGTCATTTTAAGCCTTTCTAGCAACCATTTTTGACAAGTCAAAAGCTTACAAGTTATACTAACAGTATGTATAAGGAGGAAAATATGAAAAAGAAAATTCAACTCACTACGGGATTGTGTGCAGCTGTTTTAGCCCTCAGTCTCGCAACAACCACATTTGCGGATGAGCAGACAACACCTGTCACTGCTCCTATCACTGAACGACAAGATGGGCTTGCTCCTGTTTCAGCGACTTCAGATAGTTCAGTTGCTACAGTTACAAACGAAGCAACAGCTCCACTTCCTAGCGAAGAAACTGCTATCCCAACAGTTGAGGAATCAACCCCAGCTCCCGCTGAAACACCAGTAGATCCACGAATCTCCGAAATTCGTGTCATCCATCGTCGTCGCACTCTGAAACCAGACTTTTCTCCAATTGCATCTTCAACAGATGTCGTTTACAAAACAGTTGAAGCCCATGCTTTTACCGAATATGACGTTTCTGGAAATGGGCCTGCAACCGTTACAGACGAAAATGGAAAAACATGGTATCGAGTGAGATATTCTGAACTTGATATTAAAGATGGCTTCCACTACAAGAGCGCTCCTGAAAAAGGGACTGCCACCGCACCCGTCATTGAAGTCATTCATCTCTATGACGATATCGATTTGAATCCAGACGTTATTAAACGAGCTCGTTATGTGGATGAAAATGGACAAGAAATCGCGCCTTCCCAAGAAAACAGCGTCGAGCGGAGCCTTGATTTGGCTTATGAAGCTGGTCTCCCAACAGCACCCGCTCAGATCCAAGCCAATGGAAAAACTTATACCTTCCAATCAGCTGACAAAGGAGAATTGACCTCTCATAAACTCCAGGTTTCTAACCTGGTTACAGTAACCTATTTCTATAAAGAAGTGACAAGCCCAGTTGTTGAGAAACCGGTGACTCCTTCTACTCCAGAAAAACCTGTTCAGAAACTTCGTCTTCCAAAAGGAAATAATGGAGCCAAAACACGCGTACCTGTTAGCAAGAAGACTCAAGCAAAACCATCTAGTCCAGAAGTGAAAAAATTCCGCCTTCCAAAAGGAAACAATGGGGCTAAGACCCGAGTACCTGTAAAAAAGGCGAATACTATTCTTTCTGTCGATTACTTATAATGCCATAGAAAAGAGAGTGGGACAGAAATCGGTAATTCGTTAGAATTCGATTTCGTCGTCCCACCTCCGCACAGTTGAGTAGGGCTGTAAAAGCTGATGAAATCAGCGTAGTAGAGCCCACTCAACCACTGCGTCTTGCTCAACAATCCAAAAATAATTGAGAGCCTAGGACTTTTGTCCCAGCCTCTTATTTTAATTTTCCATAAATTGATGCAAGCGGCGAACAGCTTCCTTCAACGTTTCCAGGTCAGTTGCATAGCTAAGACGGACATTTTCTGGTGCTCCAAATCCAGCTCCTGTAATAAGGGCAACACCCACTTCTTCCAGGATGGCAGTTGCAAACTCTGTCACATCCGTATAACCTTTCATCTCCATGGCTTTTTTTACATTTGGGAAGAGATAGAAAGCTCCCTGTGGCTTGATGACATCAAAACCTGGAACTTCGCACAAAAGAGGATAGATGGTGTTCAAACGTTCCTCAAAAGCTTGACGCATCACTTCTACCGAGTCTTGTGGACCAGTGAGCGCTTCAATCGTAGCATACTGCGATACGGCCGTCAGGTTGGAAGTTGTTTGACCAGTCAGTTTACTCATAGCTGCAATGATTTCTGGATCACCAACCGCATAACCAACCCGCCAACCTGTCATGGCGTAGGCTTTTGAAACCCCGTTAATGACAACCGTTTGTTTGCGGATGGCTTCAGATAAGCTTGAAATCGGAACAAACTCATTGCCGTTATAGACTAGACGACCATAGATATCATCCGCTAGGATAATAATGTCATGTTCGACAGCCCAATTACCAATGGCTAAGAGTTCTTCCTTGCTATAAATCATACCCGTCGGGTTAGATGGAGAATTCAAGACCAAGACCTTCGTCTTTTCCGACCGAGCTTCTTCCAATTGTTCAACGGAAACTTTAAAATCATTGACTTGGTGCCCCTTGACATAGACAGGAACCCCTTCCGCCATTAGGACCTGGTCCCCATAGCTGACCCAGTATGGTGTTGGGATAATGACCTCATCACCTGGATTGAGCACAGCCATAAAGAAGGTATAGAGCGAGAACTTCGCTCCAGTCGCAAAAGTGACTTGGTTTGGTGATACTGAATATCCATAATATCGTTCGAAATAGGTATTGACGGCAGCCTTTAATGCTGGCAGGCCAGAAGCAACCGTATAAAAGGAAGCCCGCCCATCCCGAATGGCTTCTACTGCAGCATCTTGAATATTCTCAGGAGTGTGAAAATCAGGCTGGCCCAAGGTTAGAAAGAGAATATCTTTTCCTTCTTCCTTTAATTTTTTCGCTTTGGCGTCACTTGCCAGGGTGACACTTTCTTCCATCTTTAATACACGATCAGAAATTTTCATACCTTACCTACTTTCTATCTGGGACCAGTAACAGACGAACCAATTTAGACTTAGATTCTACCAGAAACTGGCTACAATACCTATATTATACACCATAGATTAGACTTGGAGCAAGATTTTACTAAGGATTGCAAAGAAACTTTACTCCTTCTTACTATTCGACAAAAAAATAATTTGACACTAAAGTTAACAGTCATTTTTTCTTCTGTTGATAATTCCATTATCTTGTCACCCGCCTGTAATCTATTTGATATTAAGGCTTAATAGCGTCTAATACTATTTATTGCTAAAATGATAGTATGAAGAATTTAGAAAAACTATTTGAAGAAGCCCAAACAGAATTAAAAACTATGATTGTCTTTCACAAAGCGGAACGGACTTTTCGTGCAGCAGAGTCTCATGTCTTTAAGGATCATCAGTTGACCCCTACTCAGTTTTCCGTTTTGGAAACCTTGTACAGTAAGGGGGATCTCCGTATCCAGAACCTGATTGACAGTATTTTAGCGACCTCTGGAAATATGACCGTCGTGATTCGAAATATGGTGCGTGATGGATGGATCAAACGCGAAACGGATCCAGACGACCGTCGTGCCTGCATTGTTTCTTTGACAGAAAAGGGCCGTAAAAAAATTATCGAAGTTCTTCCTGATCATATACGAAATATTCAAAAAGTCATGAGTGTCTTTAGCGAAGAAGAGCAAAAACAACTCCAAACTCTTCTGAAAAAATTAAAGGGCTCCCACTAAATTCTAACCATTCAATCAGTCGTGTTCATGGCCAACTAACTACAGTTGCTAGCTATGAACACGTTTTTTGATTCTCAAAAACAAAAGAGGCTGGGACAAAAGTCCTAGCCTCTCAATTGTATTTGGATTGTCGAGCAAGACGCAGTGGTTGAGTGAGCTCTACTACGCTGTTTTCATCAGCTTTTACAGCCCTACTCAACTGTGAGGTGGTGGGACAGAAATCGAATTCTAACGAATTACCGATTTCTGTCCCACTCTCTTTCATTTACTCATATTTCACAAAGACTAATTGTTTATCAGTTGATAACTCAGACTGGTATGCAAAGCCACTAAAGGTTAGCTGCTTCATCTCTTCGACCTTTGTAATCTGCTTCTCTAATAAAGCTGTCACAAAAGCCCCACGCGCTTTCTTTGAAATGGTTGAGTGAACCTTCAACAGCCCATTCTTCTCTTCAAGGAATTTAAAAGTCACCATCCGATTTTGAATCTCCTTAGAAAAGACTGTTTCAAACTCACTGGAAAGTAAAGAAATAACGAGGTCTTCATCTTGAAGGGCTTGATCATAGCTAGCCTTCCAAAAAGTCTTTAAGGATTTCCCCTGGACCTTGAGCTTCATGAGAAAGTCCAAACGATGAGGAGCAATCGGAGTAAGGGCTGGAATCACCCCATAAAGAGCTGAGGTAATCAAGAGATGGTCTTGTACATAAGCAGCTTCTGCTTCTGTCCAGTCCGTACGGCGGATATTCCGATACATGAGGCCGTCGAAGAGATTCAAAGCTGGATAGGTCTTAGCTGTACCCGACTTGAGCGCTTGGATCCGTTGCTCTTCTTCACTTGCTCGATCTTCAGAAATCTTATAAAGTGAGGCTAACTCTTCTAGAGATAATGAAGCTAAGGCATCGATGACCGCTTGTGTCTCATTTGATACAGGATGATCCGTTTTTTCTGGGGTATCCAGATTCATTTCTTTTGCAGTTGGAATTAATAGTTTCATAGAATAATTGTACCATATTTCATTTTCGCTTGACATAAAATTACCATCATGTTATCATCTAGTTATTAAAACTAGATAACAAAGAGGTGAGAACTATTTTATTCAACTACACTTATCCCAAGTGGGAAGAAATTCCTGATATTGACCTTTATTTGGACCAAGTCCTCCTCTATGTCAATAAGGTGTGTGCGCCTTTTATCTCAGAAACAGACAAGGGCTTGACAGCCTCCATGGTCAATAATTACGTTAAACATGGCTACCTGCCAAAACCAGATAAAAAGAAATACAAGCGACAGCAGGTTGCCCGTCTCATTGCTATTACGACCTTAAAGACGGTTTTTTCGATACAAGAGATCGCGGCTACCTTGAACCTCTTGCAGAGTCAAGCCAATTCCGCAGACCTCTACAATAGTTTTGTGGACTTTCTTCATGAAGAGAAAGAACCTTTAGCACCTATTATCGAATCTGCCTGTCGTACCGTGCTACTCTACCAAGAAACCCTATCCTATATCCATGTTCATTCTGAGGAGGAAAAATAAAAGTGAATTATGCTAGTAAATTAAGTAAACGATTATCCTTTGGAGAAGAAATCGCAAATAGTGTCACCCATGCCGTCGGGGCTGTTTTGATGCTCTTTCTATTACCAACTTCTGCTATCTATAGTTATGAAACACATGGCACTTTAGCAGCTGTAGGGACTTCGATTTTTGTCATCAGTCTCTTTCTCATGTTTCTCTCATCGACTATCTACCATGCCATGGCCTATGACTCACCTCAGAAGTATGTCCTTCGGATCATTGATCACTCCATGATTTATATTGCCATTGCAGGTAGCTACACACCCGTCGTTCTTTCTCTCATGAACAACTGGTTCGGCTATGCCATTATCCTGATTCAATGGGGGACGACCATCTTCGGAATTCTTTATAAGATTTTTGCTAAGAAGGTAAATGAAAAATTCAGCTTGGCCCTCTATTTGATTATGGGATGGTTGGTGATTTTCATTATCCCTCAGATCATCAGCCAGACAAGTCCAACCTTCTGGGGCTTGATGCTGATGGGTGGCCTATGTTACACAGTTGGAGCTGGATTTTACGCCAAAAAGAAACCTTATTTCCACATGATTTGGCACCTCTTCATCCTCGCTGCTTCAGCTCTCCAATATATCGCGATTGTGTATGTCATGTAAGACAGTGACTCTCTTATAGGGAGTCACTTTTTAGTTGCTTTTTTACACCATATTGACTACAATAAAGAAAAATTGTACGGGGACAGTTATGACAACCAAATACCAAAAGATTTTTACAACATTGAAAAACCAGATTGACCAGGGGATCCTAAAAACTGGAGACCGCCTGCCTTCTGTTCGCCAACTAGCCAGTCAGTATGCCTGCAGCAAGGACACCGTCCAACGAGCCCTGCTCGAGCTCAGCTACAAGAACTATATCTATGCCAAGCCCCAAAGTGGCTATTATGTCCTGGAGGAAGAGACTGGAAAGCACACCGACCTGCCTCTTCGCCTCAAGGAAGATCGCTTCCAAGCCTTTGAAGACTTTCGGACTTGTATCAACGAAACCCTTGTCGGTCGTGATAATTACCTCTTCAACTACTATGAAAAACAGGAAGGTCTAGTCGATCTCCGTCAATCTATTGCTTCTCTCCTGCGAGAAGATGCGATTTATACCCAGGAGCAACAAATCGTTATTACTTCAGGAACTCAGCAAGCCCTCTACCTCCTAAGCCAGGTCGCCTTTCCGAACCAAAAAGAAGAAATCCTAGTAGAGCAACCAACCTATTACCGCATCAATAAATTAATTCAGGAGCAAGACTTGCCTTACCAAAGCATCAATCGCTTGCCCCAAGGAATTGACTTTGAGCAACTAGAAGCCATTTTCAAAAGTGGCAAGATCAAATTTTTCTATACCATTCCACGCTACCATTACCCGCTGGGACATAGTTATAGCAAACAAGAGAAGGAACAGATATTGGCCTTAGCAGACCTCTATGATGTCTATATTGTCGAGGACGATTACTTGGGAGACTATGATCCACATTTTTCTCCTAGCTTTCATTATCTGGATGCATCTGACCGGGTTATCTACATCAAGTCCTTTTCTACCAGCCTATTTTCTGCCCTCCGCATCACTTCTATGATCCTCCCCCAAGCGCTTCTTGCCCCTGTCTTAAAACTTAAGGGAACACTCGACTACGAAAGTAACTTGGTCATGCAGAAGGCCTTAAGCCTCTATATTGATAATGGCATGTTTGCAAAAAATAAAGGGCTCCTTCACCAACAGCAAGTCATCCAAAAAGAGCAAGCTGCTTCCCTACTCCAGCAACATTCCCTGTCCGTCCCTGTATGGCCAGTCATTGGAGGAGTCTTACTAGATTTAAGACAGGTCCCTTCAGTCGCTCGACTGAAACATAGCGGTCTCCCTCTCCACTTCTTCGAATCTGCCTATATTCAAAGCTGTCCCTATGCCTTTGCCCGTATCAATCAGGATAAACTGGAAGAGGTTTTACCCCAAATTAACGCATATCTATGATTCAATCCCATCCTTCTATTCTTGAGTTATTTTTATATATAAAACTATGTTACAGAAACATTACATTTATTACAAAAATCACTTGACATCTGTAACAATAGGAGTATAATCTAAGTCAGAAAGATAAAGAGGTGATATTATGAAACGATCTTTGATTCGTTGGACTGCAGCCTCTCTTGTGGCTGCATCACTTGGACTTGCTTTGGGAGGGTGTGGCTCAAAAGATAAAACAACTTCCTCATCCGAAAAAGCTTCTAGCTCGAAAGTTGAGAAAAAACCAAAAGCCAGCTTGAATAAAAAAGCTACAGTTTCTTCTTCTCAAGCAAAAGAAAATACTACTCCTTCAAGTCAGGCAAGTAACCCATCAGCTTCAACTGAACCGAACAAGGCAGAAGATACATCTTCAACTGATCAAGCAGTTGTTCCTGCAGATCTTGTCGGCACATGGGTAGGATCTAGCCCTCAGGCGGATAGCATCAAAATGACTATTGAAGCCAATGGTGATATTACAACTGTCGTTAGCTTTAAAAATGATAGTGAACCAACCCGCACAGCCACCTATACTGCAAGAGCTATTCAAGCATCTGGCAATGTCTATTACTGGGAGTCAGAAGGTCTTAACGGCGCAGATGCACTACTTCCTGGTATTACTGGATTAGGAGTAGCAAATTTCCGCTTCAAACCAGGATTTATCCTTGAGGAAGGTCATTATACTCCGATAGCCTTCACAACAGATATCAATACAGATTTTGACTATAGCAATTACAGAGATTTCCACTTCTCATTGACCAAAGAGCAATAAGGACAGGAAATTCTCCAATAAAAAAAAGAATGTTGACCCCTCAACATTCTTTTTTTGTGTTTTATTCACTTTCACAAATTAATTGTGTTAACCCCTACTTCTTGGTCAAGGTCCAACTCTTGGCCACAAGCTCGAAAAGATAATTATCCTCTACTCGTTCATCCAAGGGAATACTGATCCAGTATTTCTTGTTCATATGGTAGGCCGGATAGAAAGGAGGCTCTTCTAAGAGTTGGCTGACATGGTCCAGTTTAAGATTTAAGACCTCAATCTTCCCTTCTTGTTTCGCATCAAGCTTGGACCAGTCAATCTTCATAAAAACGCCAAACCATTTGAGATCCTTTTGATGACGAAAGACGCCCGAGTCCGGTGAGCGGTCCCAGAGATATTCGAGGGGACGATCATACTGCTGACTGATCCAATTCACCAAGCGCTTGGTCTGTGGATACATAAAATCTTTGACAGCAAAACAAGACTTTCTTATATCTTCTAAGGCCTGCTGACAGGCTTCTCTGACTTGACCCACATATTGACCCACCATCTGGTCCATATGGAGCTGCATATAGTCGTCACCTGTTTCTTGATCCACTAACCAAAAATTCACTTCCTTACCTTGAACAGTCACATAGAGCTTGAAGTCTCCATCGAGGATTAGTTGCTCATAGTGATAGGTCTCTCCCTGCTCTGAAAACCCATAAGCCAGGGCTTTTTCTTTATCTATACTATATTTCTCAAAATAATCCGGTAAAAACACTGGTCTACTCCTTCTTCTCCAGTATACCAAAAAGAAGCAAAAAATGAGTTGAGAATGGTCCTCAACTCATATAGATTTAAAAGACAACGCGGGTCCCATGGACCTGATCCACTCCAGGAACGTCAAGGAAAAGCTGACGATTCTCCAAGGAAACACCGCCACCTGCCAAGATTTCTACCTGGCCATCCGCTAACTTAGCATACTCTTCGTAGCGTTCCAACCGTTGTTCTAAGTCTGTTTCTGGACTGCCGGCTCTTGTTAATAGTCGGGTCACACCCTCCTTTTTCATCCACTCGATTGTCGACGCTTGATCTTCTAGAGGAATCTGGTCAAATGCCATATGCATGGTCAATTCAAACCCTTGGCTAGCTAGGATGAAACGAAGCATGGCGTCTTTATCCAGCTGATTGTCAGCAGTCAAGACACCTACCGCCAAGCCATCAACACCCAAATCACGAGCAACTTTCCAATCTTCTAACATGATGTCTAGCTCTTGATCAGAGTATACAAAATCTCCACCTCGTGGACGAATCATGACGATAACCTTGGCCTGATACTCTTTAGCAAGCCTCACAGCCTCTTTGATCACAGCATAGCTAGGAGTCGTACCTCCTACCGCTAAGTTATCACATAGTTCTACTCGTCGCGCTCCTGCTTGAAAAGCTTTTTCTAAAAGAGTTATGTTTTCTGCACAAAATTCATATAGTGGCATTTTAAATCTCCCTGTTTCTGAAATCGTTTTCTCGTTCTACCTTACTCTTTTTTCTGGGCTTTGTCAAACAGAAAAACCACCGGCCTCATCAGTAACCAATGGTTGATGCTTAATAGGAAATGGGAATGATAATTTGCAATACCATGTTCCCTTTTTCGACCTTCGCAGAATGGATTTGATAGCCACTTGTCGGTAAGGTCAATTGGATTTGATTGCCTGTCATGGTAGCTCCGGTTCCCTCTTGGTTAACTTTTTCAGCAATTTTCGAAGCGACCAAGGCACGTGGAATTGGGAGATGGCCAAGACGGGCCCGTTCTAGGTTTAAGGTCAATTGTTGATCCGTCACACTCGCTGAAAAGTCCATGCTCACCATGGTTTCCACCGGTCCTAGTTCAATCGGCACCTGAACATTGATATAGTCTCCATTCATAGAGACAGCTGTATTGAGGAGTGTTTCATCCGAAACCTCTCCAAGCATTCCTTTAATGACTTGGCGCAATTGAGGAGAATTCAGCTGAAGCTCTGTTTGCAGGCCAGATGTTGTTAAGTCTGCTGTAGAAAGACCTTCTTGGGCTAGATCTACCAGCGAAGTATTCACTGTCACATTTTTAAATTGTTCTTGAGTCGAAACTTTTGCCGGTATCAAGAAAATTGCTAAGACAATCACTAGGAGGAAGGTCAGTCCGATGATCCGTTTGATCCATTTCCACATATGGTCACCTCTTTTCGTTTTAATGGATGGAAGAGAGTTCATCTCTATCACTATTGATCTATTCTTTTTCAAAATATGACTTCTATTCTACCCTAATTTTTCAAAAAAAGCGAACGAGAGGAATAAGGTGCACATAAGAAAAGAGGCTGGACAAAGTCCCAACCTCTGGTTTTATCTTAATGGAATTGCATCCCACCATCCACGATGATGGTTTGTCCTGTGATGTAGTTTGAATCAGGACCTGCAAGGAAGCTAACCGCTGCTGCTACATCTTCAGGTTCTGACAAACGTTTGAGGGTTATATCTTTAGCAAAAGTTTGCATACCCCATTCGTCATCTTTACCAGCGTTCTTACCAACTTCATGAGCGATGTCAAACATCATTGGAGTCTTAACGATACCAGGTGCATACGCATTGACAGTGATGCCTGAATCTGCCAAGTCACGTGCCAATGTTTGCGTAATTCCACGAACAGCGAATTTAGTACCACCATAGACAGTCAAGTTAGGGTTACCAACGACACCAGCCTGTGAGGTGGCATTGATGATTTTTCCTCCATGGCCAAGCGCTTTGAATTGGGCTTGAGCAGCTTGAGCACCCCAAATCACACCACCAACGTTGATGGCAAAAGTGCGCTCAAATTGTTCTTCTGTAATCGTATCAAGTGGTGTAGTTGGTGCAACACCAGCGTTGTTAACGACGACGTTTAAGTCTCCGAAATGATCCACAACTTTTTGGAAAGCTGCAGCCACTTCTGCTTGTTTGGAGACATCCGCAACGACCGCAAAAGCATTTTCAGCTGACAATTCAGCCACTGCTTTTTCCGCTGTTTCAGCGTTGTAATCCAATACTCCGACCTTGAAGCCATCTTGTACCAATCGTTTCGCAATCGCAAAACCGATTCCTTGACCTGCACCTGTGACAATAGCTACTTTAGACATATGATTCCTCCTTGGTATCCCTGATACCAGCAAATGTTCATAGAAGAACAGCAAAGGTTGACAGTCAGTTTTGGGTGAATCTATCATAAGTTCCTTCCAAAACTATGCTAATAGTATACTCCTTTGTGAAATAAGTGTCAAACTCTGGCCTCTTATTATCTAAAATAATTTACAATCTATGGTATTTTTATTTAGTAATAGGTTAACTGATCTAAATAATTTTAAAAGGAGAATCTAATTTTAACAAAAACAGCTGTTTTGCTATTGTTTTAGGGATTATTTCATGCTACACTAATCCTAAGAGATTCAAACAATAAGGAGATCAATCAATGAAAGAATTCATGGATAAATTGAATAACCTACCTAAGCCGGTTCAATACATTATTGCCATCATTATTTTCTTTATCGCTTTTTACATTTCTTATAGCTTGTTTTAAGTTAGAACGTACAAAGCACTCTTTAGCTGATACAGTATTTTAAAAGAGGCTGGGACAAAAGTCCTAGCCTCTCAATTGTCTTTGGATTATCGAGCAAGACGCAGTGGTTGAGTGGGCTCTACTACGCTGATTTTATCAGCTTTTACAGCCCTACTCAACTGTGCGGAGGTGGGACGACGGAATCGAATTCTAACGAATTACCGATTTCTGTCCCACTCTCTTTCTTTTTTTAAAACATTTTAAAGACTGCTACTGCAAGTACTGCACCGATGATTGGACCAACTACTGGAATCCAAGCGTAACCCCAGTCACCATCTCCTTTGTTAGGAATAGGAAGGAGGCTGTGCATGATACGAGGACCTAAGTCACGAGCTGGGTTGAGAGCGTAGCCTGTAGTTCCACCGAGAGACAAACCAATCCCTACAATCAAGGTACCAACGGCAAAAGTACCAAGTCCTGCTTGAAGGTCATAAAGACCAAGTGCAAAGATAGTCAGTAGCAAGACAAAGGTTCCAAGGATTTCACTGATGAGGTTTGAAGTAGTATCCTTAATTGCTGGACCTGTACTAAAGGTTGCAAGGATATTTCCAGGATTTTCTTCTGCTAGGTAATGCGGTTTGAACTGTAACCAGACAAGGACTTGCCCTACCATGGCTCCAGCGAATTGAGCGATGATATAAGGAATCACAGATGCCCAAGCTAGTCCACCATTAAGAGCAACCCCAATTGTCACCGCTGGATTCAAATGAGCCGGACTTAACTTGCCAGAGATAAAGGCTGCCACTGCAACTGCAATCCCCCAACCAAGGGTAATGACGATCCAACCTGAGTTATGGCTCTTCGTTTTCGGAAGAACCACTCCTGCTACAACCCCATTTCCCAAAAGAATCAGGATTAAGGTCCCTAAAAATTCACCAAATAATTCTTTCATATGATTTAATTCTCCATTATAAAGAGGGGAAGGTTAGACAGTCTTCTTTCCAACCCCTCTTTTGTTTTTCTTAGTTTTTTAATGCTGCCAAGTCATTGTTTTCTAAAGCGACTTGCAAGTCTTGGCGGTAGCCAGCTTTTTCTTCTTCTGACCATTCATAGAAGCGTCCCATTTCATCCAAAACAGGTTCGACAATTGCATCTAAGCTATCCCGCATGAAGAGCATGTGGTTCGTCCGACGAAGAAGGAAGTCAACTGGGCTAAGTGCCAATTCATTGCGCATTGCATAGTGAAGTGATAAGGTATCTGCTAGGCTCAATCCAGGTGCTTGTTCCACGCTATGAGCAAGGGCGAAGACCTTAGGTGCATTAGAACCGTATAGGTTAGCTAGGTAGTGAGCTTCCTTGCTATCCAAGCCACGAGATACGCCAAGTTGAGCAAAGGCTTCGATTTCAGAATCCACGTTGGTTGGGTTAATTTCTCCACCTGATACTGGATAGGTCTTAGAGTTGATCAATTTGAACTGACGGTCAAATTCTTCCTTGAGAATGGTCAAGACACGCTCCATCGCTCCTTCAGCCATCTTGCGGTAGTCTGTAATCTTCCCACCAGCCAGGGTCAAAAGACCATTGTCATCGCGGTCTAAGCTTGATCCACGAGAAACAGCAGATGGATCCAAATGTTTTTCAGAAGTGCTGCCTTCCAAGTGGCTGATTGCTGATTCAACATCTTCACGCGATTTTTCTTTAGAAAGATAGCCTTCAACTGTTGCAATCAAAGCATTAAAGCTTTCATCACTGATAGTGCCGTTGTTTCCACCATTGTAGTCAGAAGCACTGTTTCCTGAGATCAACGGACGAAGACCAGCCCAGCTACTTTCGATATCATCGATGGTGATGTGAGCTTCTGGGAAGCGGTTATTCACGATTCCTAACAAGTAGTCGACATCTTCTTGAGTTACTGTTGGATGCTCTAAGTCGCCAGTGTAGTCCGTGTCAGTCGTTCCGAAGTAAGTTTTGTTTTCACGTGGCAAGACGAAGACCATCCGACCATCTCCAAGACCAGTATCAAAGTAGACTGGTTGAGAAACTTTGATCTTGCTTGAATCTACGACCAAGTGAACACCCTTGGTTGGACGCATTTGTGAATGCTGCTCTCCATCGTTTGAGAGGTTACGCACTTTATCGCTCCAAGGACCAGTTGTATTAATCACCAAACGAGCCTTGATTTCAAAGACTTCATCAGTCAAGAGATCACGCGCCACTACACCTGTGATCTTGCCAGATTCATCAAAGAGGAATCCTTCAGCTTTTACGTGGTTAGCAATGAGGGCCCCATCTTGGTTGGCACGTTTGATATTTTCAATCACCAAACGAGCATCGTTGTTACGGAAGTCTAGGTAGACCCCACCTCCGACTAGACCTTCTTGTTTCAACTCAGGCTCACGAGCCAACACTTCTTCTTTGGTCAAGACCTTGTTGGCAGCTGGAGTATTGCTGACACCTGCCAAGAGGTCATAGAGGTCCATGGCTACCTTAAGACGGAAGAGGCTAAAAGTTGCCCCATCTTCATCATAGACTGGTAAGAGCATTGGGTCTGGTTTTGGAATATGAGGAGCAATTTGTTGCACTACTGCACGTTCTGATACCGTATCTGATACCACTTCTACGTCAAATTGTTTGAGGTAACGAAGTCCACCGTGGACCAATTTTGTTGAACGGCTTGATGTCCCTTCCGCAAAGTCCTGCATTTCAATCAAACCTGTTTCAAGACCACTTGCTGCTGCCTGCAAGGCTACCCCAGCACCTGTGATCCCTCCCCCGATAATCAAAAGATCCAGGGTGCGTTCTTGCATTTTCTTAATCGATAATTCACGAGTTTTCTTTGAAAATTCCATAATTCTTCACTTTCTATCCTACTGAAGTCTTGACTAGTCTTCAATTTCTGCAAAGAGTTGGGTAGCTTTAACAGCTTTCTTCCATCCCTTGTAGAGTTGTTCTTTACGAGATTCGTTCATAGAAGGCTCGAAGAGTTCACCAGTTGCATTGAGTTCTTTCAATTCATCTAGGTCTTTCCAGTAGCCGACTGACAGGCCAGCAAGGAAGGCTGCCCCCAAAGCTGTTGTTTCTAAGTTTTTGGCACGAGCGATATCAATACCAAGGATATCTGCTTGGAACTGCATCAAGAAGTTATTCATAGCTGCTCCACCGTCCACTTTAAGGACTTGAATAGCCGTCTTAGAATCAACTTGCATGGTATCAATGATATCCCGTACTTGATAAGCGATGGATTGAAGAGTCGCCTTGATAAAGTCTTCTTTGGTTGTTCCCCGAGTCAAGCCAAAGACAGAACCACGAGCATTTTGATTCCAGTATGGTGCTCCTAGACCTGTGAAGGCTGGTACCACATAGACTTCATCGTTGTTGTGAGAATCACGCGCATATCGTTCAGATTCAGGTGAGTTTTCCACCATACGAAGACCATCACGAAGCCATTGAATGGCACTACCCGCGATAAAGATAGATCCTTCTAAGGCATAGTATACTTTCCCGTTAATTCCATATCCAATGGTAGTTAACAAGTTATTTTCAGATAACTGCATCTCTTCACCTGTATTCATGATGATGAAAGATCCAGTACCGTAAGTATTTTTGACCATACCTGGTTCAAAGGCCAACTGTCCAAAGAGGGCTGCTTGTTGGTCACCCGCCATACCTGAGATAGGAACTTCTCCACCGTAGAAATGGAAAGGAGCTGTTTTTCCATAGATTTCAGAGTTTGAACGCACTTCTGGAAGCATAGCCTTAGGAATATTGAGGATTTCCAAGATCTCATCGTCCCATTTTAGGTCTTTAATATTGTAGAGCATGGTACGAGCAGCGTTTGAATAGTCTGTTACGTGAGAAGCTCCGTCTGTCAACTTCCAAACCAACCAAGTATCGATGGTTCCAAAGAGCAATTCTCCTTTTTCAGCACGTTCTTGTGCTCCTTCTACATGGTCCAAGATCCAGCGAATCTTAGTTGCTGAGAAGTAGGCATCAATGACCAAACCTGTTTTTTGGTGGAATTTTTCGACATACCCTTGGCTCTTAAGCTGTTCAGCTAAAGGAGCTGTTTGGCGAGACTGCCAGACAATGGCATTGTAGATTGGAAGTCCAGTATTCTTATCCCAAACAACGGTTGTTTCCCGTTGGTTGGTAATTCCGATAGCTTCGATTTGTCCTGGTTTGATGCCACTCTCGATAAAGGCACCAGCGATAACAGACTGAACAGAATTCCAGATTTCATTTGGATTGTGTTCAACCCAACCAGCTTGAGGGAAAATTTGCGTGAACTCTTTTTGACTTGAGCTTACTTTTTCTCCTTTTTTATTAAAAATGATGGCTCTAGAACTTGTTGTTCCTTGATCAATGGCCATAATGTATTTTTCTTGTGACATGAACTGTCCTCCTGGGAAAAAGAAATATTCTTTAGGAGACGTACTCCTTACATTGTCTAGTATACAAAATAAACCGCTTTCATGATCATCAATTTTTTTAAGAATTTTAAAAAAATTGAGTAGATGGATTCAGAACCCTTGTTTCATAAGGATTTTTAAGACTTAGAAAAAATGAAATTTTTAGAAAAATCTAATAAAAAAGCTAGGAGGAACAATTCGTTTTGAATTTGTTCTGCCTAACCTCAAATTTTTTATTACTTCTAACTCAGCTCAATAATATCGTAAAAGTCTCATCAAGCATTGAATAGCTTTATTGACCTTCTTCTTGGTAGATCATCTGGCGAATATTGGCTAGATCGATCATATCTAAATCATATTTTAAATAATAGACAGGAATCCGCTGGGTAAGGCTAATCGGATTGTTGGTCACGATCAAATCGTAATCTGAAGCTGGATCAAAAGCTTCAATGGTAATAAAACGATTGTACTCTAGGTAGCGCTTGAGGACTTCTGTCATCCGTGTATAGCCTAAATAGCCCACTGTTAAGTCTAAGCCGATCTTAATTTGTCTCCCACTATTTTCTGCGATATAATCCATTAACTGGAGCCACTCCCACTTGATTTTTTTATCCAGAGCTGTCCCTTGGCAAAAGATCGAAAGTTTGCTGAAGATAGTGTCTGCTACTTCTCTATAATCATGACTACTAAAGACATAAGGATTGTGGGTTTCAAGTTGGTACTTATACTTGTCTTGAAGAAGGTAGCCTGTAAAAAGATAAACCTGCCCACAAATTTGGCTCAATTCATAGGTCACAGGGCCTTCGATATAATCCCCTAATAACTTCTGCGTTTTCATCTCTTGAATGAGTTGCGTTGTCAAATTACCAATCTCTCCCCCAAAGCCTAAGATGTACTCCATAGTATGAAGCGGAAGGATCCGATGGGTAACAAGGAAAGCAAAGAGGACCAACATCTCTCCATCATCATGACTAAGGGCAATGTGTTTCCCAGAAAAGAGCTGGTTTACCCGACGAAATAAGCGTTGGTAAAAAATGTTGTCCGTATAGCCCTTCATCTTCTGTTCAATTTCTTGAAACTGACAGGCATTGATCTTAAGTCGTTGCTGGGTAATGTGGGACCAGAGAACAAAATCCAAGCGTTGGCCTTGAGACAACTGGGCACCACAGAGCTCTTCTAAGGTTTCAATTTCGGTTTGTCTTTCTTTCTTGGCAAGTTCATGTTTCCAGTCTGAACTAGCCCAAACTTTTCGTAGCAAGCCAAAATAAAAATAACGAATTTTATGTTCAGGTCCTTTCAAGCGCCCATTTTGAATTGAAAATGAAAACTCAGTTAATAATTTATTCAAGCCCGAAATATGACGCCCTAATGTCGCTTCACTAATCAAGAGCTCCTGAGCTAATTGTTGAGCTTGAAATTGGCCATGATAAAGTAAATAGATCAATAATTGGTACTTGATGGCATTGTCCAAAAAAGCCCGCCGAATGTCCCGCCCCTTGGTATCCGAACCCACAAGAAGGCGAAGATTTTCATCTTCTAGTTCAATGGAAAGGGCCAGCTGATTCTCTTGGGCCTTGTCATTAATCAGTGCAAGATATTTGTTCAAGGTTGCTTTGGAAAATTCCGTCACAGCCATCACTTCTGACAGACTACTTGGGGAATGCTGTTGCAGATGTGACAAGATTAAAAACTGTCCACCCTCACTTTTTTCCATTAAATCAGCTAAATGCATTTTCAGAAAACCCTTCCATTATTCTATCTTTAGAGTACCATAATTTGCCCAAAAGAAAAAACAATCTGTTTCTATCCTCATTAGAATAAACAAAAAGAGCCCTAAGGCTCTTTTAACTAGTAGTTCAAATGCTTATCAAGATCTGCTCTGATCTAAGCGATTTAAGAATTCCATAGTCGGGCTGTCCTGGTAAAGTTCTTTGAGAGGAATCTTATAATAGGCAGAGATTTCGTCCGAAGTCACACCGTAACGAATCAGGAGATTATAAATACGATTTAAATCATGACGTAATTCCTCCGTGATGAGGACATTATCTCTTGTTTCTTTTGTTTTCCAAGAATAAGATGGCAGAACTTCTTTGGTTTCTATTAAGATAGTTTGTAATAAGGTTCCCCCATGACTATTCTTCTGAGAGATATCTGCCCCAAGTTCCAACATTTTCTCGAAAACCTTGAAAGAGTGGTCCGCCTTTTCCTTAGACGAATACATTTCATATTGGCCATTCCAACGTTTGATCATGCGCCTGCAGTCAAATACAGCTCGTCCACCGGCTGTTTGGATGACCGGTTGACAAAATGGATTCAGCTCTGTCGGCTCTTCAATAAAGTTAAGATTTGCCCCTCTATCAATGAGTAAGTCTGCAATATCTAGATGTCCCGATTTGATAGCGACTTGAAGAAGGGATTGCCCTTGATCTCTTTTGGGTTTGTCACCCGAAACAGCATTGACTTCTTCTGGCTTTTTATCCAATATCTGACGGACGGCCTCTAGATCTCCTCTTCGCAACAACTGAAAAGTTTTTTGCATGGTCTTTCCCCCTTGAATCATAGATAATCGTAACTCTGATTTCTTCGTTAAACTAATTATATCATTTTACAGACTTCTCTATGAAGTCCTAAATGATGGAACGTGTAAATAGCCAAACAGTTTTTTGTCACCTGATAAAAAGAAAACCTCCCACCGAAATTAGATGAGAGGTGCAACTCTATTTCTATGATTTTCGTATAGCCACTAGCCAAGAGGATACTAGGATTTCTAAAATAACTTGCTCATTTTTCCTCCGTAACAGGATGATAAATCAGATAGATCACACCCTAATCCGCATCAACCCACAGATGGTATTGTTCACAATGGAGACATCGAAAGAGATAGCCACACATGGAACCATCCTTGACTAAGTATTCAGCCACATCCTGAAATTCATTACGTGACTCGTATTCTGCTAAGACTTGCTCAGCAATGCCCATCTCTTCCAGTTCATGAGTGCCAACTGTCCCCAGATAGGCACAGTAGTCTTGACAACAGGAGAGCCAATATTCTCCTTGCCAACTACTATAGCCAGGAGTTTGACAGAAGAGAATCTGGGCTTTTTCCTTATCCATGACCCCTTGCCAATCAGCATCTTGGATAAACTCTGCTTCAAACTTTTGGGCTGCACGACCAGTAGAGATACAAGTCGGACAGAGATGGCTTAGCTCCTCCACACAATAGGGTCTCAAAGCATAATAGATAGTGTTTTCTTCCCCACACGAAGGACAGGTCTTGGGCTCCCCTTCCTTAAAGGCACCAGTCGCTAGTGGATCCGAATGATAGCGGAAGGTTGGCAAGTCTCTGACCTTCTCCTTATGAGCCTCTTTTTCTTTTTCAGTCAAGGGACGCGGGAGCGCAAAGCGATCGCCATGACTGAGACTCATCTTTTCTAAGATAAAGAATTTCTTAACTTGCTTGCGATCAGACTTGTCTACTAGCTCTGAGAAGATAGCAAAGGCACTGGCATACAAGCCCAACTCCTGATACACATCCACCAAGACCTGCTTAGCTTCTGGAGTTTCCAGTAAGGCCAGCCGATCCGCAAATTCATAGAAAGCCAGCACGCTGGATGAATCCTTATCTTGTTCTTGGAACTGCTTTTTAAGATGGATATATTCTTTCATCGAATCGTTCATAGGACTACTCGCTTTCATTTTTAAAGGAATCAGATCGTAAATTCTATTTTTACAGATGATTGTATTCTAACGTGGATCATGTACTTTAAACCCATACCTGCCAGCATTTCGCTTGAGTTTCGCAACTAGCTCTTCATTCCGCTTGCTTTTCCCAAAAAAGAAGGGAATAGTCTTACCAGTTCTAAGTTCAATATAGAAAGCATAGCGACTCCCACCACCAGATCTACCTCTGAGGGGAAAGTAGGTAATTTGCTTGATCTCTTTCAGTGGGATGCTACGACGACTGAAACACAAAGGCACATGAATGTAGAAGATGCCACGGTTAATATGGAAGGGAGCAAAGAAAGGACCGCCACTACGTCGGCTAGCCAACCAGCGACGAACGAATAACGTAATGCTGAAGAAGCCAATAAATCCAACACTTAATAATACTGGTCCTGATTCTAAACTCTCCATTCCATTTCTCCCACCATAAATTCTAAATACACAGTACAATTGTTGACTCGGCCTTAATCAGTATGCTTTTTAGTCTTTGTTAATAAGATGATGACACCCACTAAGATTAGAACTCCAATTATAAAAACAGCAAGCTCTAATTCCTTAAATCCTTCAATATAGGGTAGGATATACATACTTGATTCTACTAATAGAAAACCGATAAGAATAAGGGCTAGAGCAAAGTAGCTCCGTTTTTTATTCATCTTTACCTCCTTTCCTTAGCTGGAGCTCCCATCAAACTTAACTAGCTGGAAATTCTATTTGGTTTCAACCCATTTTTCATTGTCCATGATAAAGGGCTTAGCTAGACCTTCACCGGTGTAATCTTGGTATTTGGTCTCCAAGTATTTGTAGACATCTTCCTTGGTCGCAAACTTGATCGCTTGATAAGGCTCTTCAAAGGTCAGCTTTTCGACAAAGAGGTAGCCGTCCTTGGCAGGAACTAAGACACCGACGTGCCCGACAAATAGGGTATTGCCATCTAGGTTATCATGAACGATGACAGAAAGCATGCGCGCATTTTCATTGAACTTGAAATTGGCAAAATACTCTTCCATCTTCTTAGCATGGACCTTGACATCCGTTGTCGCCTCTGTCGGAACCCGTGAATACAGAATGTTAAAGGCCTCCTTGTCTGCCTCATCAAAGACTTTCCCTTTCTCAATAGCATCATTGTCCACGAACAAGAGTTCACTGTCCGCCTTTTGCTTAGGGATCTCGATGCGGTTCTTCAACAAGGTATAACTATTGATCCGGCAGTTGGTCCCGACGAAATCTCCCTTTTTCTTGGTCCACAAGTCACTAATCTTCTCCACATCGTATTCCGTCTTTTTGAAGGTGCTAAAGTCGCCCGTCAAGCCAACAGATCCAACGATATTATCATAGTCCGTTACTAGACCCAAAAACTTGTCTACACTCTCCTGATCCAAATAAGCAGATAAGAGAGCACGCACTTCTTCGACACTAGCCTTGCTATTGAGGTTGCTGTAAGTTCCCTTGTAGTGCTCCTTGTCTGAACTGGCCTTTTGGACAGTGGAGCTTTCCTGCTTTTCCTTGGATTGCTTTTGGTTGGTCCCACAAGCCGTTAAAGCAAAGATAGCCAAGGCACAGCTAGTAAGGAGCATGATTTTTTTAGATGGTTTCATAAACTGGTTCCTTTTCTATATACTAAGATGTTTTGTAACATTGAATAGCGTTTTATAATATGATTCTTTTCTTTTTCTTATCGAATCTCCTTCTCCTATATTATAGTTTAAAACGGACTTAGCTCCAACTATTTTTCACGAAATGAGGAAACTTTATAGGTAGCAAAAAAAGAGCTGGCAGACTATCCAGCTCTTCAATATGTTACATTGGACTTGTTTTGTATTCATCCCTGTTCAACTAGCGATTATTGGTAGAAAACGTGTTTTGATCATCATTATGCCTCTTTTCATCATTTTCTATCCTAGCTATTTTATATTCATCAGCCTCTTTTAAGTTCTTCAAATCAAAATTAAAATTATTGTTTAATTCAACCAATCTACTTGAGCATGTTCTATTGCGTACTCAGCTTCTTCTTGAGTAAATTTTCTTTTTATGACAAGTAATTCTAATAACTCCTCTTTTGACATGTTTCCAGGGTTTGCAATAGCTTCCACTTTTTTCACAGCTTCCTCCTTCCAATCGAAATTAACTTGTTCTATAGCATAGTCAGCCTCTTCTTGAGTAAACAGTTCAACATTTATAAGTTGCCAAACTAACATTTCTTTTGAAAAATGAAACATTTGAAGTGATTTTGCTTTTAAAACAGCTTGCTCTTTCCAGTCTATATTAAGTTTATTCATAGCGTACTGGCAAGCATCCTCTGAATACCACCTTGTTAGATCTTGTTCAATTTTCTGTTTCGATAAATGAGAATTTTCTGACAAAAAGAGAGCTTTTACATATGCATCTGTAGATTTATTTGAATTTTTATAATCATAATACTTCGTACTAGAACTTGAAGTCTTACTAGAACTTGAAGAAGAGTATTTTTTATAATCATAATACTTCGTACTAGAATTTGAAGAAGAGTATTCTTGTACAGGATAAGTTACCTTTGATCCTGAATGTGAATTTTGCCATTCATTATAACTTCTTTGATAACTATATACCATAAAAACTATCCATATTACCATCATTCCAACCATCGCAAAAATAACTGTAAAAAATTTTCTCATAATGACTACCTTTACTTGTTTTTCTCCAATGGAATCTTTCATCTCTATGAAACTGCTTTCATTAGTATTATATCATGAAATATTGTTCATTTTTATTTACTAGTGTAAAAGTCTTCATACTAGTTAATAAAAAAAGCGACTGCAATATTTCAACTGCAATCACTCGTTCAATTGTGTGATAAAAAAATAACAAAGTATTATATAAGATTATTTAATCTTGTGTTTGTTCATCTTTTCTTCAAAGACTTCTGTCATGATGACACGCAATTCTTCCCGTTCTTTTTCAGGAAGGTCTCCTTGGCGCTTGGCCACGGCATAGAGTTCAGGATAGCGCATAGCCACACGTTCGATGGTCTTTGTTGTCGCATGTCCTCTAACAAAGAAAGGAATTCGCTTGATCCATTCTTGCGGGACAAGAGCGAGCAACTTCTTCGCCGCTTCTTTATCAGAAATCTCAGCTGTACTCAAACCTTGGTTGATTTGTTCTTGTTCTTTTTCTGTAAAATCTTTTAATTCCATATCCATCTCCTTATTCTACTAATTTCTTTACCTAAGGACAAATTATACACCTATGTGGGAGAAAGCACAACTAAAGGAACTGAAAAATAGAGCAAGGGCAAGTCAGCCCTCACTCTATCTTTTAGTCGTTAAATCATATGAAGTATATTGATTTTCGATTTAGTGTGGAGCATCTCCCTTTTGCTTTAAGTAATAGTCACTTGCCTCTGTTAGTTTTTTATAATAATGATCGTAACTCTTACTAAATTGTCTAATCAGGGGAATAGCTACTTCATAGTAGTGATGATCGATCAAAAATATTTTCAGTTGATCTTGTATATTTTTCATTGGACTTGTTTTGAAATCATCACTGTTCAAATAGCGATCATAAATAGAAATTGTATCCTTATGCTCATTATGCCACTTTTCATAACTTTCTACTGCAGCTATCTTAGCTTCATTAACCTATTTTAAGGTCTTTAAATAAATACTAGAACTATTGTCTAATCCAACAAATCTATTTTTGCATGTTCTATAGCATACTCAGCTTCTTCTTGAGTGAATTTTTTATTCTCAACAAGTATTTCTAATAACTTTTCTTTTGAAATCTTGCCACTGTTTACATAAGATTCCGCTTCTTTCACAGCATTCTCCTTCCAATCGAAATTTACTTGTTCTACAGCATAGTCAGCCTCTTTTTGAGTAAATAGTGCAACATTTATCAGTTGCTCAACTAACTTTTCTTTTGAATAACGATACTTTTGAAGTGATTTTGCTGCTAAAACAGCCTGCTCTTTCCAGTCTATATTAAGCTTATATACAGCGTACTGGTTAGCGCCTTCAGAATAATTATAAATCTTTATTTTATTTTTGATAGCCTGCATCGAAATAGGAGAATCCGCTGACAGATTTTTAGCTGTTTCATATGCCCTTTTAAATTCTTTTTCTACTAAAGTTGGAGAAAAAAGTTTTTTAACAAGCAAATTAAATAATAATTCGAAATTATCATTATATTCATCAAATGGATTAGAGTATTTTTCTACAGGATAAGTTTCTTTTGTCCATGAATAACTCGAATGATTATGAGCATTCTCATAAGCTTTAATATAACTATTATACATAATAGCGAACATTCCTATCAACGATACAAAAATCGCAAAAATAAATATCAAAAATTTTTTCATCATGAATACCTTTACTTGTTTTTAGTCAATTTAATTTGTTATTTTGTTCTTAATAAAGCAATATTGTAAACTCAACAGTCTCATTCATACAGATACTTCCTAACTATGTGTATTTTTTCTTTTAGGACAGAATAGACAATCTGTTTCCTAGTCACCTTTTAATTGCACTTGCGTATGGGCTATCAGGTCTCCAAGATGCCTCTTATCTCTCCGAAACATCGTCATTGCTAGTAAGGAAACTGCTAGTAAAGTCGCCGAAATAGAAAGGATAATGGATAATCCATCAAAATTACTATAGAAGCCATGAATGGTGCCCATATGACCGAGTTGCCAAGGTAAAAATTTAATGGTATTTCTGATCAAGCTAGCTTGCACTGTTTTTTTCTGGTAGACCAGTTCAAGTCCTGCTTTTACCTTCCCAAAACTGCCATCATTTTTATAATCCAAGAATGTGAACAGGAGCGTGATTGGCAAAACAGAGGTAAAAAATACAAGCCACTGCGACTGAATTTCTGTAAACTCTGGGACACCATTAAAAAAAATGATGTAAATAAGCATCGAAACAATAAACAGAAGAGCTAAATAAGCTAGAATGAAAAGATAATCGAATAGAAATTCTATCATTCTTTTTTTAACCGAAATAGGATTGATTGCTAACATCTTCATCGCCGGCTCCTCCTTTCTCATCTCCCATTATAATATAAGGGCACGAATAAAGAAACAATTTATATAAAGAGGCTGGGACAAAAGTCCTAGCCTCTCAATTGTCTTTGGATTGTCGAGTAAGACGCAGTGGTTGAGTGGGCTCTACTACGCTGATTTCATCAGCTTTTATAACCCTACTCAACTGTGCGGAGGTGGGACGACGAAATCGAATTCTAACCAATTACCGATTTCTGTCCCACTCTCTTTCTTACTAATTTTCTCTATAAATAACAAAGCCATTTGGCTGAATGATCAAGCGATCATGGGAAATGCTTCCAAGACTCATCAGATCTGCCTGTCCTCTTTCTAAGACAACGTCTTTCTTCGACTGGTTAAAGTAGGCTTTGAGCATGTCACCTTCATGCTGCCATTCTACTGCTACTACATCTGGCTCTACTTCTTCCAGACTCACTTTACCATGCTGGATCAAGCCCGCTACTTCTTTTCGGAGCTGGATCAAGTCCTTCATAAAGTTCAGCATATCGTTGTCCGCAGACACGCGCTCCCATGGCATGACACGGCGGCAATCAGGGTCTGGACCACCGATGAGGGCTAGCTCCGTTCCATAATAAATACAGGGCGTACCTCGTTGCAGATAGAGGAATGACAGAGCAGACTTGACAGACTGAAGATTGCCTTTGGCCGTCGTCAAAATGCGCTCTGTATCATGCGAGTCTAAGAGGTTAAACATAACCTCAGAAATCTGCTGCCTGTAGTACATAGACTGGCTATTGATCTCCCAAATGAAGCGTTGCGTCTCCTTATGCCCCCGCAGGAAATAATCCTTGATACTTTCAGAGAGGGGATAGTTCATCACCGCATGGAACTCATCGCCCTTGAGCCAAGGTTGTGACGAATGCCAGATTTCTCCGAGGATATAGAGGTTTGGTTTCTTGGCTAAGACCGCCTTACGGAAATCTCGCCAGAATTGATGGTCGATCTCATTGGCCACATCCAGTCGCCAAGCATCAATATTAAACTCTTCAATCCAGTAAGTCGCAACCTTCAAAAGATAGGCCTTCACCTCAGGAATAGCCGTATTGAGCTTAGGCATATAGCCTGCAAAGGCAAAAGCATGGTAAGACAAGTCGCGACTATTCCACAGACTTTCTGAGGAGACAGGGAACTCTTTAATATGGAACCAATCCTTGTAAATCGAATTCTCCCCGTGTTTGACCACATCCTGCCATTGGGGTGAATCATAGCCAATATGGTTGAAGACGGCATCCAGCATAATCTTCATCCCACGTGCGTGAGCCTCTTTCACTAGCTGGCGGAAGGTCTCCTTATCTCCAAAATGGCGATCAATTTCAAAATAGTCAATGGTATCGTACTTGTGGTTACTCGGAGATTCAAAAATCGGGCAAAGGTAGAGCCCTGTAATCCCTAACTCCTGCAAGTAATCTAAGTGATCGATAATCCCTTGCAAATCACCACCAAAGAAATCCAATACTTGAGGAGCAATAGAGGCGTCCCAAGGACGAACGCCTTCTGGCGAAATAGCTGGATTCCCATTGGCGAAGCGCTCAGGAAATATTTGGTACCAAACCGTCTGAGCCACCCAATCTGGAACAGCACACCCATCAATCTCATGGATAAAGGGAAGCTTAAAACCGTTCATGACGAAGTCCAGGTTCTCCCTGTTGTAGGCTGCTACACCTCGGTCACCGTACAAGATCTTCTCTCCCGCTGTGTCCTCTAATTCAAAGAGGTACTGGATCCGTGCATGGCGGACAGATACCGACACCTGCCAATAATCAAAGAGGTCATCTGTTGTCACCTTGTCCATTTCCTTGGTCGCCTCATAAAGATCCTCTATAAAAATAAAGGGATCCCCATAGTGCAAGACAATCCGTTTGATATCTTCTTTCTTGGTCCGGATGCGAATGTGAAGCTGGCCGTCCTTATATAGATAGGCGTACTCCGATTCAGGCCTATGATAAATAGCTGTTAATTCCATCTGTCTTGTCTCCTACTTTACATTCTTTTCATCATTTACCAGTTTATGCAAACGATTACACAAAATCATTTTCTAGTATACAACTTTATAAATAGGTTTGCAAGTCAAATTCTGATTGAACAAAATCCTCTATTCTGCTAAAATAGAGCTATTATAAATATAAGGAGTTCCTATGCAGAAAGAAATTAAAGGCTTATACACCATTTATGGTATGTGGTTGTTTTTCGGGATCATTGGGATGATTTTTATTTCCTTCAATCTTCCGAGTGCTCTTCAGAAAAACGATACAGTTGGGATTGTCTTTTCAATCGTATTCGGTATTATTTTCTTAGCCATGATTCTTGGATTTGGCCATTTAATCCGAGTCGCACCCAAAAAAGTTCAAGAAAAATACCAGGATATCTTCAATCACTATCCAGAACTTGAAGAGAACGTGGAATTATTCAAAGAGAATGCGACTGCTGTCGATAAACTGAACCAACTCTACCTTTACCGCGAAGCTATCTTCAATACAGAATATGGACGATTCGTTAATCCTATCTTTCTCAATGAAATTCAGGCACTCGGGGTTCGAATCAAGTGGGTCCGTAACGGAAAGGTACGTTCGAAAAACCTCTTCTTACTTGAGAGAGAGGGAGAGAAAGAATTCGAATTCGATTTAGGTATGGTTACACCAGCAAAATATGAACAATTAATCCTCTTCTTACATGCTGTATTAGATGTCAAACCAGGTCTTGAGTTCTTTAATGAAGTTGAAGATTGATCAAAAAAACAAGCCCTAGAAAGGCTTGTTTTTGTTTTCCAAAATTTCCTTAAAGGCTCTTTCAATTTTCTCTCCACGTTTAAATATTAAATTTTGTATGTCTTCTACTGAATAGATTGGCTTGATTTGGTTCTCAATAAAATAGGCAGACTGAAAAGTCATTTCGATATAATCATCAAAACTCAAATCCCCCATCTTGAATTCTTTCCAGTGATTTTGCAGATACTTCAGCATCTGGTTCCAATCTTCATTAAAATCCTTATGGATAAATTGTAAGCTTCTTGGTAATTTAACCATGCCTGGAATGGGGGTAAAGTTACCAATATAATGAAAGGGATAGGCAAATTCACAACCATTCTTATCTTCTTCAATTTTATTTCGGTTGTATCTTGCTTTCCCATTGTTCATCACATCAAAAAGAAATCTAAAACAAGTGCCATCACTCTTTACAAGGAGAACATTTCTATTTATAGAATACGTATAAGGCTGGTCATATTTTTTGGAAAGAAAACGAGAAAGTATTTCTCCCCAGATTAGTTGACAAAAAGGCGATTGCTCATAATCACCCACCGTCCATTCATCATGATCCATGAGATTGTACGAAGCAATATCGAGTTTCCTCCACTTGCTCTTGATTTCATCCAACCATTCCTTCTGCATATCCATCCATTTAAACTTATTCTTTGCTTTTAAATAAGACATTTCAACTCATCTCACTTTCACTTCATGTCAGAGTCAGATAAAAACTGTTTGCTTAAAGATGAAATTGTTCTCGGAATCGTAGAAACTAGCAAGGACTCATTTAGCAAATAAATCAATTGGCAGTTGGCCTTATTCCTTACCTTTACAACAAGTCATCTAGCCCTCTTTTGCTGATAGTGACCATTTCCTCCCTATAATGAAAATCCTTTATTAGCTAGATAACATTAAAATCTGTCTAGCTATACATCATTAGCAAAAGAATTCCTGTTGCATTTCCAAGAATATGAGAAAGTGTAGAAATCAAACAATTCCCAGACTTTTTATAAATCATTGCATAGATAATACTATCAACAAAAATCATGAAAATATCGTAGCTTACAAGCCTAACGCTTCCACTAGAAATATGGGCTATCGCGAACAATAAAGAAGATAGAATGGCACAAAGCCAAAATGGTATAATTCTCATTGACTTACCAAGAAAGAAACCTCTCCATGCAATTTCTTCCCCCAAGGCTGCGATTACTATTTGTACCATAAGGAGCGGTATTTTATCGAAGGATAACATACCATCCGTTCTTCCCAAAACATGACTAGCAAAAGCGCCCTTAAATATCATATCGCCGATAAGCAAAGTTGCTGCAGCGGTTCCTACAGGAAGCAAGACCAAAAGAATTACCCCTTGTTTTTTCAGATCATCGAAAAATGTTTTAAAGCGCAAACCTGATTCTATATGTGATTTTTTATCAAAATGTTCAAGAACAAAGAAAAAGAGAATACCAATCAGTACAGTGAGACCTGATAAAGAAAGTTCAGGTATTATCTTTGTCAAAGACAATACTGCCATTAGAAACAAACCAATGATCGTAGTATATACAGACTTTTTATCTATTTTAGCAAAATCAGGCATAAATATTTCTCCTCAACGTTAGTAGGGCGACATGGTTATTCTTTTTTCCTGAATTGTCAAACTAGGTGCACAATTCAAGACTTAAAAAAACTATTCGCCAAAAGGTTTCTAGGATTTCACGAGCAAAGTTACACACTCAACAATTCGCTGTTGTCGCATGAGAAGAAGATCTCTTCTACTTCGCTGGTAAATCAGCTCGTACAAGTAGTGATACTGCCTCGACATAAAACGAGTGAACATTAAGTATGTCATGTGAACCTGTATTTATATAGAAATATAGCTATAAACCTTTCAACGATAGCATTAAGTAATCGTTAAAAGGTATTCCTTCGACAAACAGTGATTCACTTAATTGAAATCCACTCTTCCTTTGATAGACAGGTTATGTGTTCTGTGCGAAAAACACCTTCCAATGCAGATGGAACGTTCTCTTTTGTATGATGGTAACGGAACCCACATTTTTCCTGAACTCTCTTTGATTTTGTATTGCCGTCAAAATAACCGCACCACAATTTCTCCAGCTTCAAGTCATCAAATCCATGTCTCATTATCTCACGAACTGCTTCTGGTATAAGACCTTGACCCCAATAGGGAACTCCTATCCAGTAGCCAATCTCCGCCTCAGTATCAGGAATCCCTTTATCACTTGCAGAGCCAATCATCGACCCTATGCTACCCACTGGCTGCATCGTTTCTTTTAAAACGATGGCGTATGTCTCGGGTGCGGAAAAATAACTTTTTATAATCTCTCTGCTATTTTCAACACTAGTATGTACAGGCCACCCCGCAATCGGACCCACCTCTGGATTACTAGCATATTGAAATAAATCAGCGGCATCTCTTTCTTCCCATGGGCGAAGAATCAATCTTTCCGTTTCTAAAATCATTTTTCTCTCCTTAAATTCCACTTTAATCATTTCTTTGGTTTAGGTGCAGGTAATTCATCATACATTGCATTGAATAAGCCAGTTAAATAATTTTTGTTGTCAACATCATCTACCAACAGCATTTCCTTTGCTCCATCATATGGTGACTCGTACTTTGCATTTGGCATATATGCCATTGCAGAGTTAACAGGCTTCACTAAAAATCTATCATCATAAATTCCACCCATGATTTTCCCTCGATAATAAATTATATATTCGCCCATCATTGCTCTATATGATATTTCTTCCAAATCGGATAGTTGTTCTAAAATGAAATCTAAATATTCTTTACTTGAAGCCATTTTTGCTATCTCCCTTAATTACTAAAATTTCAATAGTCCATTTTCATAAAATTGAAAATTGGGTCCCATGCAGTACGTCTTCACTTTAGTTTCCTAGTTCCAGATTTACATAATGAAAACTAGTCAATTTTCTCAATAATGTTTCCAAGTTTATCTAATACAAGACAGGAATGATCATTTAGTGGAATTATGGGAACATTAACGAGTTCTTCAGCTCTATCCTTATTAACTTTATCATTCCATGAATCATAATGAACACTAATTAAAAACTGACTAAAGAGTCCTAATCCATTTTTTATCTTTATCTGATGATCTGAATTATCATTAGGTGAAACATAGACTTTTTCTCCTAATAATAGGGCTCCTGCAGAAAATCCCATAACTTTCGCCCCTTTATTCAGCATACGATCGATATAATTTTTGAACTGCTGATTGACGTAAGTAGCTAAATACTTTTCCGTATTTCCACCACCGATAATAATTAGATCAGCATCTAGATAGCTATCAAAATCAATCTGCTCAGTGTCCAAGAGTAAGTAATCAGTGTTTAAGTTAGGAAAATGGCTTTGGATAACTTCCGTGTACTTTTTCATATACGGTTCCCAATTTTCTCGATAAACTGTAAAAATGACAATTCTTTCGATCTTCCTTGATGAAACAATTTTATTAACAATCATATGGTTCTTTATCGGCGGATTTCCACCCATCAAAAAAATTTGTTCGTCCAATCTTTCACACTTTCTAAAGATACATAAATTTTGACCACGTTCTGAAATTATAATTTCTTCTTAAAATGAATAATTCTATTTGCCTCCTGAAATCCAATATTGAGATGAAATCTTATAGAATCCGTATTCGTTAAAGTACAGTCACTTGCAAATTCTTTACATCCTTTATTTTTCGCCCATTCCTCACATTTTGTACAGAGATTTTTAGCAATATCCTTTAAACGATATTCCTCGTCGACAATAATCCCTTCTAAGAATCCAACAGGACTATATTTACAACCTTCAACATAATCAAATCTGAGTGAACATAGTGCTAGACCTACAATTGTGTCACCTTCAACTTCAGTAAAGATTGCAGTATTTTTGCCATTCGTATATTTTTTTACTTCATCAATAGCTTCTTTATCGGTCAATTGGGGCCATAATTGTTTCATTAGTTTAGCCGTTTTTATGGAATCTTTTGTCATTCCATCCATATTGATGTTCCTCCGCAAATTACAGGCAAATGTTTCGAATCGTGCTGTTACCTTGTTACTCATTGATTGATACCAATACCATCCCCTTCTACTCTTCGACTATCTCAGATCGGAAGAGTGTTGCAACGCACATAGGGGTTCAGACTTGCCGTATCAGTTCATTCAAGCAATACTATCACTAGTAATAGCCAGTTCATAGAAATCGGTTTAAGTGTTTAATACCCTATTCATCTCCTTGCGAGGTATCTTCCAGCATTTCTTTTACGTATTCTTCTACATACTCAATCTCAACAAACATTGGATCTAAGTGACATAAGAAGTGCCAATCTTTGGCGTCTTTATTTCTGTAGACAATTGCTTCGCCATCTTCACTTCCGAAATAGATTCTGTCGGCTTCATAACCTTTGCTTTCTAAGAAAGCTTTTAACTTGCGGAAGTCTACTTCTCTTGCTTCGATATAGGCTTTGACTTCATCGTTATTAACGACATAAGCATCGACTTTTGTAGCTCCTTCTATCACTTTATCGTTTGTAACGGATAGATTCGAAATTTCTTTCCAAATAATCTCGACATTTTCTTCAGGGTTAAACGAAAATCTAGATAAAGGCACAATATTTCCATTGAAGACAATTTCCAAATAGTCCGGCAAGTGTTTAGGATTAACATACTCCACTTCAAAATCATCTTCTGTTTCTAGAGTATATCCAGGAATTTGAGCGACAAATTCTCGTCCTTCTTCTAAAGTCTCAAATAAGACTAAATCCTTTGAATAATTGTTTTGGTACAGTTCTAATAGATACATCATTCATCCTTCCAATTTTGAAAAACCAACCGAGGTTTAAGCAACTTACAACCTAATTATCTATCCTTAGTATACACATATATTTCATAACGAAGATATTTAACTATAGTTTATCCAGGATCTACATTTATGGAAGTTAATTTGTAACCATCCTCATTGTATAAAAATTCTAATTGTAGGGTTAAATCTACTAATTCAGAATTAGAGGTCATCTGATATTCAACAGCAAAACCAGTTTGATCATTAAATTCATAAACTTGTAGTTGAGAATACTCATAATTCGGATGGAAATTACATTCTACACCATATTCATCAATTTTATCAAAATCATTTAATTGTAATGAAACGTCAATATATTCAAGCAACTCTCTTACATCATCAACTTCTGAACCATCAACACAATCTATAATATCTCTATAATTATTTAGATGAATTGCTCTTAAAATCCTTTTCTTTACTAATTCAATTACTAGCCAATATAGTATAAATTAAATAACCAATAAAAATGATAATAAAAATAACATAGTAGCCAGTCTTACAACTTACTACTTTTCATATGATAATTTACAAATGTCTTTCCAGCCACTCGATCTTTTTAAAATCCTTATTGTTATTGTGATCATTTCGATAGGAGTCTTGAGAAGAAGCTTTGTAAATACTTAGATACTGCTCCAGACTTGGAAGACGAAAAGTGATGCCTTCAACGTGAATAAGCTCTATATCCGATTCCGAAACTCCTGCAAAATCAGGTAAGGAATCGATACTTCCATATTCAACACTCATTCTATCCTTTTGGAATTCATGCTCATGAATATCTATTAAGACGTAGCCTAAGTCTTTCATCACTCTCATTATCTTGTCCCAGTCATAAATTCTGAGATAATCAGGTGCTTCCCAACCTCTAGGGTCACCAGGCACATGAATGTCAATGTCAGACGGCCCCCATTTTTCTTTCGTTCTAAACTCCAATCCCAAAGAACCCATCAGTGTCGGTGTAATTCCGACTCGATTTAAATGGAAACAAATGGTTTTAAATTCTTCAAATAAGAGACTCATGTTTATTCTGAACCTTTCATCTAAATGTTCGTTATTTCTACTTTATTACATTGAACAAAATCATTTTCATTTTCTAGTATATCCAGTTATTTTAGATACAAATTCTTTTCCTTCTTTTAAGGACCCAAATGCGACTAGATCTTTATAAGAAGGATTTTGATACAATTCCAGCATATACATCTCTAGTCTTTCTGATTTTTTAACGATTATCCACATTTCACTAACAAACTTACACACTCGGCGGTTCGCTGTTGCCGTATCGTTTCGTCGTAAACTCCTTACTCTACGACAGCTATCCCATGGGCAGAACATCTGCTTCTACTTCGCTGATGCCTCAGCTCGTACAAGCAGTGATACTGCCTCAACATGGTGCGTTTATGGACTCAAAAGGTTCGGGGAACCTTTTGAGGATTAGTTCCGTTTTACCAACAAGCTTACACATTCGACGTGATGTGTTTGTGGAAACAAGTCAACCGGCTGGACTTTCTTCAATTCGTATCCCAACTCTTGATAGAGTTTAATATCACGCGCCATGGTTGCGACATTACAGGAGATATAGGCGATGCGTTCAGCTCCTGTTTGGGCGCTTGCTTTGATAAAGCTATCGGTCAAGCCCTTGCGTGGTGGGTCGACCAGGATGGCAGTTGGTTGGATGCCTTCCTTAAGCCAATTCTTCATGGCATTTTCAGCTGTGTCACAGACATAGTGGGCATTGGTGATGCCATTTAGACTAGCATTCTTCTGGCTATTCTCCACAGCTTCAGGGATGACTTCTACCCCATAAACTTCCTTAACATGCTTAGCGACAGATAATCCAATAGTTCCGATTCCTGAGTAGGCATCAATGACCACATCGTCTTCTTTTAACTCTGCAAAGTCAATGGCTGTCTGGTAGAGCTTCTCTGCCATTTCGGTATTGACCTGATAAAAGGCTGGTCCAGAGATTTGGAAATCATTTCCCAACATTTGATCCGTAATATAGTCTCGGCCATAAAGCGTACGCCATTCTTTTCCAAAAATGGCATTGGTATTTTGGTCATTGATATTCTGCATAACGGATTTGATAGCTGGGAATTGCTTGATCAATTGCTCGATCAACTGTTCCACACGGAAAATCTTGGGACGAGTGGTGACCAAAATGACCATGATTTCTCCAGAATGGTGGCCTCGACGGACGACAAGGTTCCGAACCAGGCCAGACTGTTCCTTCTCATCATAAGGCTTGAGGTCAAACCGACGAATCAAATCACGAAGCGCCAAGATTACTTGGTCAATGACTGGATCTTGGATATAAAAGTCTTCAATCGGCATTAGATCATGAGAGTTTTTCCGAAAGAAGCCTGTCTCTACCTGACCATTGACACGACGGACAGGGACCTGAGCCTTGTTGCGATACTGGACAGGATGCTCCATCCCCAAGGTCAGGGGTACCTCGATATCAGAGATTCCTGCCATCTTGTAGAGGCTATCCTTGACCTGTTTGGCCTTGAATTTCAGCTGCTCCGGATAAGCTAGGTGTCCCAAGTCCGCAATACCGCTTCGCAAATAAGCCAGGTCTAGCTCTTCATTGCGGTGAGGAGATTTTTCTAGGTACTCCTCTACTTTTCCGTAGCCGATCTTCTTATTGACCTTGAGCACGCGCATGCGGATGACTTCTCCTGGCAGGGCATTCTCCACAAAAAAGACCAGGCCATCGACCTTAGCGACTCCTGCTCCTTCATGGGTCAAATCGACAATCTCAACGTCTACAATTTCATTTTTCTTTAACATGGTGTTCTATCTTTCTACAAATTAAAAGGGATGGAGTTTTCAGACTCCTATCCCTTAATTATATCATCTTAGGCCCATTTGAGACAATTTCTTTTTATAAGCATCGAAATCGACCAGCAATCCTTGTCCGCCATACATATCATAGGCATCGACCCAATCACCATTTTCTGGAATGGTAATGCGTTCAATCCCCTTGCTGGCACTTCCGACTAAGCCAATCCCGTTTGTCAACAGGAAGGAGAAGGGTACATTGGTTGAGGTCATAGCGAAGACCTTTCCTAGTGCTTCAGATCCAGTAAAGAGCTTGGTTGGATCCTTGATTTGGTGAACAATGGCAGACATAACTTCTTGTTGGCGTCTTGTACGGCCAAAGTCGCCCTCATCATCCTTACGGAAACGAGCATAGTTGAGGAGGGTACGGCCATCCATCCGTTGTTTTCCGACCTTGATGGTTTGCTGAGGAACGACACCGTCTTTCATGTTCAAATCGTCTGGCACTTCCACTTCACTGACCTTTTCGCCATCAATAGTGGAAAACTGCGCATTCATCTCCACTCCATTGGGGAAGAGGGTATCGATGGCTGTCGCAAAGGTTTGGAAATCAACCATGGCATAGTATTGGATATCAATGTCAAAATTATCCTTGAGCATCTGACGGACCAATTCCGCCCCTTGGTTGTTATTCTGCTCTCCAATGGTAAAGGCAGTATTCAGCTTCTGGTCATAGTAATCTTGATATTCTGGATCCGTTTGTTGGCTCACCCCATCGATATGAACCAGAGTATCCCGCATGAAGCTGACCAATTTTACCTTGCCGTCCTTGTTGTTGACATTGACGACCATGATAGAGTCCGTTCGCGTCTCAGATGAGCTTTCCCCTATTCGACCATCTGTTCCCAAGATCAGGATATTGACCCCGTCTTTGGTCTTCTGACCGTTGAAATACTCTTTAACAGCTGGTTGGGCGTTGGTCCCACCAGGTTTGCTATTCAAGCCTTTAATAAACATAAAGACCATTCCACTAAGGACCAACAAGAGGAAAATGGCAATCCACTTTAAAATACGTTTGAAGCGGATTTTTTTCCCCTTCTTACGTTTGGGAAGAGCTACTACTTCCTCTCGTTTCTTTTTATTGGTTTGGGTTTTATCCTTTCGGCTCCGTGATGGATAGACTGGTAATTCATCAGACTCGTTTTCGCTTCTACTTGAGGAAACCACAGACTCTTCTGCACTTGCTGAAACGGAGTCATCTTGGGATCGTCCCTCTGATTTATTCTTTAGATACTTGTATTCCAACTGCTCTTTCTCATTCAGATAATGATAGTTGGAATAAAGATAATCCAATCTCTTTTGTTCATGATAGGATAGGTTTTCTGATTCTCTACTCATACGTTCTCCATTTCATTGTTGTTTAGCACATAGACCGAATAATAGCCCAAGGTTTTGATAGATGCTCCTAAGGATTCCAGTTCTTGATAGGCAGAAGCAAACAGTGATTCGTCAGCATCCACCACATCGATAATAAAAAAATATTCCCCTAGGACCGTCTTTAAAGGACGACTCTCAATTTTTGTTAAATTTAATTCTCTGGAAGCAAATGTAGCTAAGGCCTGGCATAAAGAACCTGCAATATTACTTGGTAAGGTAATGGCCAGACTATTCTTACAGGAAACTTTCTTTAAGGAATGACTACCTTTAAAAGGTCGCTGACCAAGAATCCAAAAGCGGGTATAATTTTGATCCATCTCTTGAATATTACTGGCCACCACTTCCAGACCATATTCATCCTTGGCCTCCAAAGGCGCAATGGCTGCAATAGGTAGTTCTGGATGTTGAGAGACATATCGAGCTGCATAGGAAGTCGAAGTTGTCATCTCCAGTCTGGCTTGAGGGAAATGCTCCTGAACATAGGCTTTCCCTTGAGCTAATGCTTGAGGATGCGAATAGATCACTTCAATGGATTGATCCTGCTTAATTGCCAAGAGTTGTTGCTTAATGGGATAGACCACTTCTGCAATAGCCTGGAAATGAGCCTGGTGAAAGAGGTAGTCAATCGTCTCATGGACACTGCCCTCGATGGAGTTCTCAACAGGGATGACCGCATACTCTACTTGAGCGGATTCATAGGCTTTCATCACTTCTGTAATGGAGTCATAAGGGCGTAATTCACCATCTTCAAAACTTTCCAGAGCTACATGATGGGTAAAGGATCCCTTAGGACCGAGATAAGCTACAAACATCGGATCATCTCCACAATTTTTTCAGGTGTCTTATCAGCAACATCAATCACATGTGTGGCTACTTCTTCATATAGGGGCAGGCGTTGCTCATACAAGGCACGAAACTCTTCTGGGTCTTTATTAAGAAAGAGGGGGCGCTTAGTTGCAGGATCCGCAGCCAGTCGTTGATAAAGCCGATCAAAATCAATCCGCAAATAAATATTACAAGGATTCTTTTTGAGGAGCTCGCGATTTTCTGGCTTCAGGACAATGCCTCCACCAGTTGCAATGACAGAGCTCTGTTCATCGAGTAACTCTTGCAATAAAAGTGACTCTTGCAAGCGAAAACTCTCCTCACCATAGCGGGTAAAATAGTCAACAATCGGCATTTCTAAGCGTCGAACTAAGAGCGCATCCATATCAGCAAAAGCTGGATCCAACAAACGACCAATAGTCGTTTTCCCTGCTCCCATAAAGCCAAGTAGTATTTTAGGCATGAGACACCTTTTCTAAGTCTGCAAAGAAGGAAGGGTAACTGGTATTAATTGCTTCAGCACGCGCAAGCTCCACTTCACCATCTCTTACAAGCAAGGCTGCGATAGCTCCCATCATGCCGATCCGGTGGTCGCCAAAGGTTTGTAGACTAGCACCATGCAAGGGCGTTTTCCCTTCAATGATCATACCATCCTCTGTTGGAGTGATGGAAGCTCCCATGGCATTTAGACTATCCGCCACGACTTGAATGCGATCCGTTTCTTTAACTTTTAGTTCTTCAGCATCTTTGATAATGGTTTTCCCAAAAGCTTGGGTTGCCAAAAGAGCAATGATTGGAAGCTCATCAATCAAGCGAGGAATCAGATCACCCGAAATTTCAGTTCCATGGAGGTCTGAAGTCTCTACCAAAAGGGTCGCAGCCTTAGCAAGTGGATCAACATCCAAGATTTGAAGCTTGCCACCCATTTTTTCAATAACCTCTAGTATGCCTGTACGTGTCTCGTTAATCCCAACATTTTCAAGTCGAATCTTACTATTTGGGATAATCAAACCAGCTACTAACCAAAAGGCTGCACTGGAAATATCACCTGGTACCGTCACCTCACAAGCTTGAAAGCGTTGAGGCCCACGTAAACGAATTTTTTTGCCTTCCACGCGAATCTGGCCACCGAACAGCTGAATCATATCTTCAGTATGATTCCGTGTCAGCTCCTTCTCTAGAATAACTGACTCTCCTTCTGCCTGCATAGCTGCAAAAAGTAGAGCTGACTTAACCTGAGCAGAAGCTACCGGTAATGAATAATGGATTGGTTGTAACTCTTTTGATCCATGCAGATGAAGGGGCAACATGTCTCGATCTGTTTGGCCTTGGACAGTAACTCCCATCTCTCGAAGGGGGATCGCTACTCGATCCATTGGTCGTTTGGACAAGCTATCATCTCCTACCATGGTAACTGGGAAGGGACTTCCTGCTAAGACACCCGCTATCAATCGAGTAGAGGTGCCTGAATTTCCCATATCCAGATCATTCTTAGGCTGTTGAAAGGCTTCGAAGCCTTTCCCCTCAATGGTGATCACTTGACCATCATCTTGGATAGAGACGCCTAGGTCCCTAAATACTTGAATAGTGGATAAGACATCTTCACCACGTAAGATATCATAGACCTTAGTGGTTCCATGGGCAAGGCTACCAAAGATAATCGACCGATGACTGATTGATTTATCCCCTGGAACACGAATAATTCCATTCAAACCCTTACAATTCGTTTGTAATTTCATGGCTTACCCCTTCAAGCTTTTCTAAAAATTTTACCATAAAAAACAGCCATTTTCAATGTTCACTTGGAAGGACCCGCAAGATGGGAGAGAAAAAGAGGCTGGGACAAAAGTCCTAGCCTCTCATTTGTCTTTGGATTGTCGAGCAAGACGCAGTGGTTGAGTGGGCTCTACTACGCTGATTTCATAAGCTTATACAGACCTACTCAACTGTGCGGAGGTGGGACGACGAAATCGAATTCTAACGAATTAACGATTTCTGTCCCACTCTCTCTCCCTTATTTAAATAAATCTTGAACTGGATCAAAAATAATCCGTTCAATATCTCCTAGATAAACTGATAGTTGCTGTTGTTTGGTGAAAAATTCATTCACAATTGGGTTCCCTTGTAATTTCTCAGCAAAGTCTTGCATTTTCTTTTGTTGGTCTTCAGTTGGCAATTGTCCAGACTGGATAACTCCATGAATTTCTTGTTGGAAAACGAGATAGTCTCCGAATAACGCTTTTGCATCTGCATCGGCATCAATGGCTTCCTTACTAGCAAGAACAGCTTTGTATTCTGGTAGGTCACGAATTCCTCGAGACAACTCATTGGCTACATCATAAATATTTGACATGTGATTTCTCCTTAACGATTTGGTTTCATTCTATTATACAAAGATTATCTAATATCTTGTATTAGAAACTGATATTTTAATTAAAAATCCTACTTGGGACCTATTTAATTACCACACTATAATCTGTTTGTTCGGTGATCAGGGCTTCAGCCCGCGCTTGATCGGCAGCTGTCTTAAAGGAAATCTGGAGAATCCCATAGACATCTTCCCGGTTTTCCTCGTTGATATGTATATTGACCAAGGAGGTGCCGCGAAGCAACTCCAAGATCCGAAGGATGACATCTTCTTCGTCTGGGACATCCACAAAAATATCGAAAGTGCTTTCCACCCCGCCTCGTTTGTGGATCTGCATGTGCTGGCGTTGCTCTCGACTCTGATCAAAGAAGGACCAGATCGTATCTTCTTGCCCTTGGCGAATCATGTCGGCAACTTGGTCAAGGCGATGCTGAAAATCGGCAATCCGATCAAGAACAGCAGATGGATTGGACAGTAAGATAGAGGTCCACATGCTGGGCTCACTCTCCGCAATCCGCGTCATATCACGAAATCCTCCTGCAGCAAAGCGACCTGCTAGGCTGTGCTCCTCTGTATAAGCAGCTGCTTGACCCATAAGGGTTGCAGCCAATACATGAGGAAAGTGGCTGATTTGAGAAGTGACCCGATCGTGTTCAATAGGATCCACCTCGATGAAACGGGCTCCAAGCCCTGAGAGCAAATCCTTCATTTCCAAAATAGCACTGGGATCCGTCGCCACTGTTGGAGTAAAAATATAATAAGCATTTTCAAAGAGGGTGGAATCTGCAGAGGCAGCCCCTGTCTTGTGACTCCCCGCCATGGGATGCCCACCGACAAAACGGACTGGGAGATGGTTAAAAGCTTCTTGACCAGCTTTTACAATCGCCCCCTTGGTCGAACCCACATCCGTTACAATAACCCCTTCTTTCAGTGGTATGTTTGCCAATTGCTGAAAGGTTTGAATCGTTTGCTTCACAGGTAAGGAGACAATGATGACATCTGCTTGAGAAGCAAATTCTTCAAGATCTGCCGTCACCTTATCAACGATCCCCTTCTTCAAAGCAATATCCCGTGAGGCTTGACTGCGATTATACCCTAATAGGGTTACATGAGGATGGGCTTTCCGTATCCCCATAGCTAACGAAGCTCCAATTAGTCCTAGACCGACGATATAAACAACCTTTTCTTCCATCTATTTCTCCACTTAGAAAGCCTTGGTATAGGCCCGATGACGCTCGACAGCTTCTTTCAATTCCTCTAGATTATCAGAAGAGAACTTTTCCAATACTTCTGTGGCTAAGACCGTTGCCACCACAGCCTCCATGACAACTCCTGCAGCCGGAAGTGCTGTTGGGTCACTCCTCTCCACTGTTGCCTTATATGGCTCATGTGTTTCAATATCGACACTCATGAGGGGCTTATAAAGGGTCGGGATTGGTTTCATAACCCCACGAACAATAATTGGCTCTCCATTGGTCATGCCCCCTTCAAATCCGCCCAGATGATTGGTTCGACGAGTATAGCCATCTTGCTCAGACCAGAGGATTTCGTCCATGACCTGGCTCCCCTTGAGACGACCTGCTTCAAAGCCTAAACCAAACTCAACTCCTTTAAAGGCATTGATGGAGACAACCCCTTGAGCAATCTTAGAATCCAATTTCTTGTCCCATTGGACAAAAGATCCTAGACCGACAGGCACACCACCTACAATGGTTTCAACAATCCCTCCGATGGTTTCTCCTTCTTTCTTCACGCTATCGATATAGGCCTTGATTTCTTCTTCTCGCTCTCGATTGACGATGGATACCTCGGATTGAGCGACCGCTTCTTTGATTTGCGAAACCGTCAGATTTTCTGGAACCTCTACTTCGATGCCACCGAAATTGACGATGTGGCTAGCTACTTGAATCCCAATTTCTTCTAATAACCGTTTGGCTACTGCACCAACTGCTACCCGCATAGTTGTCTCCCGAGCCGATGACCGTTCCAAGGAGTTACGCAAGTCATCGAAGCGGTACTTGATCCCACCGACCAAATCAGCGTGACCTGGTCGAGGCTTAGTAATTTTCCGAAGCCCCTTTTTCTTTTCCTCCACATCACTGACCGACATAATCTCCAGCCATTTTTGATGGTCTAGGTTGGTGACATGCAAGGTGATGGGCCCTCCCATGGTCAAGCCATGGCGAACTCCGGAGGTGATCTCGACCTGATCGCTTTCAATCTTCATCCGTGCTCCACGACCGTAGCCTCCCTGGCGACGTCTTAACTCAGCATTGATAAAATCAGCCGTCAAAGGCAGTCCTGCAGGCACTCCTTCAATAATGGCTGTTAGTCGTGGTCCGTGTGATTCTCCTGCTGTTAAATAACGCATGGTATCTCCTTTGTCGGTTTTCTAGTTTAAGAAGTCTCTCATTTCTTCCAATGGGACTGGATGAATCTGACAAGTCCCAATTTCTGGTACCAAAACGAGGTTCAACTGATTGCCCCTCGCCTTCTTGTCCAAGGTCAAGGCCTGATAAAGTTCTTGTTTATCCCAAGTGTGGAATTCTACTGGTAAGCCAAATTTTTGGCACATTTGGCGGATAGCCTGCGTTAATCCAGCATGGACCAATCCCTTGGCTTCTGCCACTTTTGTGACTTGTACCATCCCTATCGCAACGGCTTCTCCATGCATGACCTGGCCGTAACCGGCTGTAGCTTCAATGGCATGCCCAAGGGTATGACCAAAATTCAGATAAAGACGAATGCCCTGGTCTAGCTCATCTTCGACGACCATCTTGCGCTTGACTTGACAGGAATGGGCAATCAGGGATTCTGCATGCTCATAGATAGACTCGACAGAGCCATCCATTTCATCCAATTCTTCCCACAATTCTGGATCCTCAATAAGTCCATACTTGATGACTTCCCCCATGCCCTCGATCAACTCACGCCGGCCCAGGCTCCGCAGCACCTCAGGGTCAATCAAGACCCCATCAGGTTGAGCAAAGGTTCCCACCATATTTTTTGCATAGAGCGTATTGACTCCAGTCTTTCCTCCGATTGAGGAGTCGACCTGAGCTGTCAAACTAGTTGGAACTTGGACAAAATGAATCCCGCGCATGTAAGTGGATGCCACAAAACCAGCTAAATCTCCGACAACGCCACCACCCAGAGCAAGGATTCCATCAGAACGTGTCATGCCATTCTTTGCTAAGAATTCATAGACTTTCTGAACAGTCGTCAGATTTTTACTGGATTCTCCTTCTAGGAACTCATAGCTAACCACTGTAAATCCTTCACTTTCAAGGTTTTTCACAACCTGACTAGCATAAAGGGATCCCACATGGTTGTCTGTTATGACTGCTACTTTTTGAGGTTTCCATAAATGACTAAGCCAGCTTCCAACCTTTTGTATTGCTCCATTCTCAATGACAATCTCATAACCATTCTTTGGTAGATCAACATTTACCTTCATAAGGATCTCCTTTCAAATCCATGTGAAAAATATTACAATTTCACCATTGTATAAAAATAGAAAACAGAGCATACTTGATTAAGTTTTTCTGTTTTCTTCCATCATTTTTCTAATACATAATCCGGGTATTCCAATTTCAAGGCTTGCCAGACTTCCTTCTCTGGGAATGTTTTATCCGTCATCAGTTCAAAGGCTAGGCCAGCTTGATGAAACAGCATTCCCAGGCCATTTACCGTTTGCACCTCTTGTTCTTCAGCTAATTGAAGAAAAGGTGTCTTGGCTGGAAAATAAGCTAGGTCGGCTACTAAACATCCTTTAGGAAAGTTAAAGTCCTTAGGAACAGGAAGAGAAACCCCGTCCATTCCTAGTCCTGTAGCATTGATCAATAAATTCGTCCCCTCTATCGTTGCATTCAACTGATCTCGACTGGATAAGTCATGCAGGACAATTGAAACAACAAGAGCTTCGGATAGTGGAGAAAAGATAGCTTGATACTTGGTTAAACTTTCTGGACGAACAAACAAATGTATCTCTCCAACTCCTTGCCGAATAGCTTCTACGACAATGGCAGTTGCTGCCCCACCCGCTCCTAAAAGAACCATTTTTTTCTTGTCAATAGAAAAATTCTTAGGGAGACTCTTCAGAAAACCAAGTCCGTCTGTGTTGAATCCTGTTAAACGACCATCTTTCTGAACAATTGTATTGACCGAACCAATAAGTTGTGCGCTTCCATCTACCTGATCTAAAAATGGTAAGACCTTTTTCTTATAGGGCATGGAAATATTGGCGCCCAACATATCCAGTACTCGTAACTGTTGAAGACTTGGTTCAACTTCATCTTCTTCCACTTCCCAAGCAAGGTAGACTGCATTGGTCGCGGTTAGTTGGTAAGCTTGATTGTGAATAAAGGGTGAGATACTATGACGAATGGGCTTGGCAATGACAGCCGCCATTCGCGTATAGCCATCAATCTTCATCTAAGATCTCCCGAATCTTGTGCATACTGGACAAACTGATTTGACCTGGTGCACTTTCCTCCCCTACACTGGCATAGGACCAAACCGAACCAGTTAAATCGGCAGCAATGCGAGAGATTCGGCCGATTTTCCCCATAGAAATGGTGACGAACTCTTGTTCTGGATTTAGCGTTTTAAAGCCACGTGTATAGTTCATCAAATCGAGAACATCCTGCTCGGTTTGAGCCATCACAGATACCTTTACCAATTTTGGTGTAAAGCTAGTTAATTCTGACATAATCTCCATCATGTTTTCAGGTGTTTCCTGGAAATTATGGTAGCTTAAGCAAAGATTGGAATAATCCATCATCTGATTAAATTCGGCCTGATGACCAAAGTACTCAAAGTCGACATAGTCCGGATGATAAATGTTATTGATATCATGGATAAGGGCTACGTACTCTTCACCAGAAAGGTCAATTTCACCTCCCTGCTCCCGTGTCCGCAGCGTAAATAAAATCTCACGACCAGCAAATTTTTCAAAAATGGCAGGCGCTACTTGTAAGATATCATGTTTGCCCAAATAATCCGCACGCCATTCAATGACATCTGCATCCTGATAACGACTGGCATCAATGGCCTGTGCTTCTTCAAAATTTCTTGGCATTACAGAAACGACTAATTTCATTGATCCACCTTAATTGTAAAAACTTTCAAGTAATTACTACTTTCTTCCTTTTCATTGTATCGAAAATCAGCTGGAAGTCCTACCTCACTGATATAGCGATGTTTTTGGCCTTTGAAGCCCTTTTCAATTTCTTTTTTAAATTTATCTCGACTGACATTAGCAGCGTTGGTACTTGCAATCAAAATCCCTTTTGGATTTAAAATCTCTAGGGACTGCTCAATCAGTTTGTGATAATCCTTCGCAACAGAGAAGGTACGCTTCTTATTGCGAGCAAAACTCGGCGGATCTAAAACGATCACATCATAAGTCAAGGCATGACGCTTGGCATACTTATAATAATCAAAAACGTCCATGACAATAAAGCGATGCTGGTCCAATTCTAGACCATTTGCCACAAAATGAGCTTGGGATAGTTCCCGACTACGCTTGGCAAGATCAACAGAAGTTGTTTCTACAGCCCCTCCCATGGCAGCTGCTACCGAAAAAGCCGCTGTGTAGGAAAACATATTGAGTAAGGATTTACCTGCAGCTAAGCCATCTACTAAGCTAGCACGCACATCATGTTGGTCCAAGAAAATCCCTGTCATCAAGCCATCATTCAGAAAGACTTGGTAACGAACTCCATTTTCCAATACACCGAAGGTCTCTGGAGCTTCTTGACCAAATAGATGAGCCGACTCATAACCTGGATCCTTAAAGCGGATTTTTTCATATCCTCCCAAGACTTCGGGAAAAACCTCTTGAAAAGCTGCAACTATCAACTCTCGGATTTGATAGACAAAGGCATTGTAAATGGAAAAGACGGCATAATCTTCATAGAGATCAATCGTTAAACCACCAAATCCGTCGCCTTCTTGATTAAAAATTCTAAAAGCAGTATCCAATTCCGACTGATAATAAGACTGACGTTTTGACTTAGCCTCAGTAAATAAATGACTAAAATAGGCCCGATCCAATGTGATTTTTTTCGTAGAAATAACCCAACCAAGCCCCTTGTTTTGCTCGGAAAGGTAGGCTGTTCCCAGAAAATGCCCCGAAGCTGTGACCAGCTCGACGACCTCGTTATCAAAGGGGAGTTGCCCGAAATCAATCTTCTCTAAAATCTTATAACCTTTATGGATTTTTTTCTCGACTTGTCGGTTAATTGTCAGCTTTCTCATGCCTTATATTATATCAAATTTTTGGAAATTTCACAAAGTCTCCTACCTAAAAATGGGACTTATACGGAAGATTTGTAACTCCTATTTGACATTCCTCCTACTTTTGTTGACTAATTGTTTCATCATCTCAGACTTTAGAGTTTTGTCCCGAATTAAACACTTGCTTTATTTTCAAAACGTTTTAAATTATGGTATACTGTTGTAAGAAAATTTTTAGGAAATAAGGCAAGGAAGTATATTTTTGTGAAAAAAATTACCAAAACGATACTCGATGCTATGAGTACCAGACTAGGATTTGTCTTTACCCTACTGTTGCTTTATTGGTTTAAAACCATGTGGGCCTATACAGTAGACTTTAATCTAGATATTCAAGGCTTTTATCAGGTTTTTCTCGCAGTGATCAACCCGATCCCACTTAGCCTCTTATTCATCGGTCTCGCTTTTTATATTAAGAGAACCAAACTCTTTTATTTGCTATCTTTTAGCATCTATGTCATTTTATTTATCTGGTTGATATCCAACTCGATTTATTATCGTGAGTTTACAGACTTCGTAACAGTCAATACCATGCTGGCCTCTAGTAAGGTTTCTGCTGGTCTTGGAGCTGCAGCCTTAGAATTGTTCCGACCTTGGGACATCATCTATGTTTTAGACTTCCCGATTCTAGCTTTCCTCTTTTTAAAGAAATTGGTCAAACTAGATCCCCGTCCTTTTAACAAGCGGGCAAGTTTTGCAGTCACCTCTCTCTCTGCTATGCTCTTCTCTGCCAACCTTTTCTTGGCGGAGATTGACCGTCCGGAATTATTAACGCGTGGATTCTCCAATTACTATGTGGTTCGTGCGCTTGGCTTGCCAGCCTTCCTAGGTTACAGTGCCAACCAGACCTACATGGCCAATAAAGAACGCTCAAAGGCTTCTGAAGTAGATTTGAAGCCGGTCGAAGAGTATGTTGCTAGCCATTATGCTCAACCAAATCCAGAAACCTTTGGTCTTGCTAAAGGTCGTAATGTTATCTATATTCACTTGGAAAGCTTCCAACAATTCTTGATCGACTATAAATTGAAGGTTGACGACAAAGAATACGAAGTGACCCCTTTTATCAACTCGCTCTATCATTCAAATGAAACCTTTGCATTTGCCAATGTCTTTAACCAGGTAAAAGCTGGAAAAACATCCGATGCAGAGACGATGATTGAAACAGGCTTGTTCGGTTTGAACCAAGGTTCCTTTATGGTGAACTACGGTGGTACCAATACTCAGCAAGCAGCGCCTTTCATTCTTTCTAAGAATGGCTACCAATCCAGTGCTGTCTTCCACGGGAATGCCGGGAGCTTCTGGAATCGTAATACAGCCTATAAACAATGGGGCTACCATTACTTCTTTGATGCCTCCTACTTTACCAAGCAAGATGATACCAACTCCTTCCAATATGGTCTCAACGACAAGATCATGTTAAAGGATTCTATCAAGTACTTGGAACACATGCAACAACCGTTTTATACCAAATTCATTACGGTTTCCAATCATTATCCTTATACGACTAGTCTGATTGGTGATGAAATTGGATTCCCTCTAGCTGAAACACAGGATGAAACAATTAATGGTTATTTCGCAACAGCTAATTATCTAGATTCATCCATTAAGGCCTTCTTCGATTATCTCAAAGCTTCTGGCTTATATGAGAACTCCATTATCGTTTTGTACGGTGACCACTATGGTATTTCAAACTCTCGGAATCCAGCTCTAGCTCCTTTACTGGATAAGAACTCGGAGACTTGGTCAAGTTATGACAATGCCATGTTGCAACGCGTACCTTATATGGTAGTGATTCCAGGTATGGACAAGGGGAAAGTTATTGAGACCTATGGTGGAGAGATTGATATGCTTCCAACATTGGAACACTTGTTAGGAATTGATTCGAAGAACTTCCTTCAAGTCGGACAAGACTTATTATCTCCAGATCATAGTCAAATCGTTGCTTTCCGTTCATCTAACTACTTTGTGACCCCTGAGTATACAAGTTACAGTGGCCGGACTTATTATACGAAGACTGGTGAAGAAATCACCAATCCTGATGAAACAACGAAAGAACAACTCGATAAGATCCGTGAGGCAGCGAATCTACAACTCAAGATTAGTGATAGTATTCAGACTGGAGACCTTTTACGGTTCTATACAGGAAATGATCTTGGAAAAGTCAACCCAGATGACTACTCCTACAATAACTCGATGAAAGCATTGAAGAAAATAGAAAAAGAAAAAGGAGATGCATCAACCAGTCTCTATAGCCAAAAAGGCAATCAGTCAACGGTTGATCTCTTTAAGGCACCTAGCTACAAGGAACTCCATCCTGAACAGTTCAGTTCTTCTTCATCATCGAGTGAGGATTCTAGCTCAAGCAGTTCATCTTCATCTTCATCAGAAAAAAAATAAGATTGGGATTTCCCAATCTTATTTTTTGTTTATTTCTTCCATTCAAAGACGGAAGCTGTTAAATTCTCAACATAGAATGGCCGTTTATTTCGACTATTTCCAACAAGAAGCTCCAGATGATCTGCGTTCTGGAGATAGAATGGAAGTCCACTAGTGTTAAAGATAACATAATAGTGTTTATCCCAGTTTAAATCAAACACAACGACACCACTGCCCATATCTGCTGTATGCACAAAGACATGTTGGTAGATTTCCTCATAAGATTCAAGCGACAAGGCAGGCAAGGTCTTCTTCAAATGAATCAATTGGCGAACATAGTCAATCGTATCCTTATTAACAGACACTAAATCCCAATCGACTTGGTTGACGGCATCTGGCGCATTATAGGAATTCATGGCCCGTTCTCGGTCTTGAGGAGTCACTTCCCCATCTTCACCCGTTGCAACCAACTTTGTTCGTAGAAACTCTTGTCCGACCTGCATAAAGGCCATCCCTTGGAAGAGGAGATTCATGGCTGTTGCCACTTCTACCTGCTTCTTAATTTTTTCCTGAGAGTCATTTGGATGGACATAAGAAAGTAAATCATAGAGGTTGTAGTTATCATGGGCCTCCACATAGTTGAGGACCTGACTAGGAGTTAGGAAGGTTCCCAACTCTGCACTTCCCAGAACTGACCTCGCAATGATGTCTTCTGTAGACTTCCGACTGACATAGCCTCGTTTGACAGAGCCAAAGACCTCAGCGCCCTTGATGGCATCTCGAGAGGTATCATTAAAGAAGCCAACTTCAGCCATTTGATAAGCATTGTCCTTCTTGGCCTTATCCTTTGGAGCCAAACCTGTCCCCATATCCCAACCTTCTCCATAGAGGAGGATCCGTGGATCAATCGCATCCATGGCTTCACGGATTTCATTCATCGTATCCACATCGTGAATCCCCATCAAGTCAAAGCGAAAACCGTCAATCTTATATTCCGTTACCCAATGTGTCAAGGAATCAATCATGAACTTGCGATACATCTCATGCTCACTGGCTGTCTCATTTCCAACACCGGTACCATTTTGGAAAGATCCATCTGGATTCATCCGGTAATAATAATCAGGAACAGTTTTTTGAAAGGCACCATCTTCTGTCGAATAGATATGATTATAAACCACATCCATAACCACTGAGATCCCTGCTTCATGGTAGGCATGAACCATTTCTTTTAATTCGCGCATGGTGGTCTTAGGATCGTGAGGTTTGGTCGAATAACAAGTCTCAGGTGCTGAATGATTCTGTACATCGTAGCCCCAGTTGTAGAGGACATTACCCTCGTCATCATAAGTCTTATAGCGGTCGGTAACTGGTTGCAGTTGCACCACATTAACCCCTAATTCCTTGATGTAATCAAAAGCAGTAGCATCGCCCTGGGCGTTCTTAGTCCCAGTCTGGTGAGCCCCTCTGTAGGTTCCTCGATAGGCTTCATCCACACCGGAAGTTGGAGAAATGGTCAAATCCCGGACATGCATTTCATAAATAACCGCCTGACAGGGATTATCCAGCCGCCAGTCAGCTTTCTCATAAGCTTCTGTTTGAAAGGCAGGGAAGATACAATCATGATGGGATAGAATGGCTGATTTTTTACCATTTTCACTGGTAGCAATCGTATAAGGATCACGCGCAATCTCCGTATGGTAATCAAAATAAACCTTGTACTGATAGGCAAGTCCACTGAGGTTCCCCATGACATCCGCATACCAGACACCACAATTATTTCGAACATGGTCGCTAGATTCACGCTGGCCACGAACCATTGGGACAATCTTCCAAACCTTGCTGTCATTAGCGACAGAATCATAGATGAGGAGGTCTACTTTATTGGCAGTAGGTGCCCAGATTTTAAAGCGGTAATCATCATCCTGCTGGCGATAGCCCAACCATCCTTGGTACCCCCATTTGGCATCAAATTCCTGGTAATGAGTCGCCATATCAAAAGCATGTGGCTTCCGACGGCTGTATTCATGACTCGTCATGGCAGCCTGTAAGGAATAATAAACAGTATCATCCCCATGAATTAACCAGACTTCCCGCACTTTCCCTTTTGGCAAAAGCTCAATATGGTATTCATCCGACTGACTAAGCCAGTTTCCTTCCTTGATGATGACATGGCCAATGTGTTGAGGTGTCTCACAGTTATAAACTAGGAGCCCCTCAACTCCAAAATAATCGAGCTTGGAGAAAGAGACTTCCTCTCCCCATACTCCTTCATGCCACTTCCACATATCACGGGCAAAATAGTCACCTACGGGATGATGGTAGTGGATTTTTACTTGATACTGATGCATCGTATTGTATTTCCTATTTCCTAATTAACTAAGTAAGAAGAAACTGGCATTGCCCACTCTCAGCAATGTTGCTCCATTATTCTTCTGATTTGTATTCTGAATGGACCAAGGCATCGTCATTAATTTCATCGATGTTGGCAAAAAATTCTAAGTGATTGTGGAAGACTTCCAGTTCTACTGGCGTATCGCCACCATATTCACCATCTAAATTGATCTTGAACTCTTCCTTGTTGTCCAAAACTTCAATCTTCAATTTAGATGTTTTAAGGTATTCAATATTTGAATCGTTGACATGTTTTCCACCATTGACAGCTTGCATAATCAAAGACAACATATCAAATAATTTAGCGGTTTTCACTAAAATTAAAGTGAAATTTCCATCATCAAGTTTAGCATCTGGTGCCACACTTTCAAAGCCACCAATCGAATTGGTCAAAGCCACGAACACAAGAGAAACTGGTCCAACATAGACCCCATTGTCGTGTTCAATTCGTACCTTACGAGTTTTATTTTTGGGGAACTTCTTCACCGCTTCGGCCACATAAGCAAAATAGCCATAACGCGACTTCACTTCACTCGGCACACTAAAGGTCAATTCAGATAAGGTCCCTGCAGCAGCAATATTGATAAAATATTTACTGCCATAAGCACGGCCAATATCCATTTGAATGGTTTGATTCTTCTCAATGATCCGTGCAGCAGCTACAGGATCCCCCATTGGAATCTTCAGAGCACGCGCGTAATCATTGGTTGTTCCCGTAGGGATAAAAGCCATTTTTGGACGGTGTTCAAGACTAGCAACCCCGTTGACTACCTCATTAATGGTCCCATCTCCCCCAGCAGCAATGATCAAATCAAAACCGGCTTTTGCAGCCCGTTCTGCTTCTAATTGAGCTGATAAGGGCTCAGGAGTGGTCTGATAGGCACTTGTTTCGTAGCCCACATCTTCTAACACATCCAACACTTCTGCGATGTTCTTTTTAATGATTTCCTGACCAGAAGTCGGATTATAAATCACTCGTGCTTTTTTAATCTTATTTTCCATACATGCCTCTATAAACTTTCAAGCCAGGCTTCATCCTGTATTTCGATCGATAATTCCTGAGCTTTGCTTAATTTACTTCCCGCATCGCTACCTGCAACTAATAGGTCTGTATTCTTGGACACGGAGCCTGTGACTTTTGCCCCTAAGGCTTCTAATTTAGCCTTAGCTTCAGAACGTGTTAGTCGTTCCAGTTTACCTGTTAAGACAACTGTTTTACCAGACAATGGTGCATCTGCTGCGACCTTTTGCCCCAGGTAATCTAAGTTTACCCCAGCATCCTTAAGCTCTTCTAAAAGAAGTTGAGAGCCTTCCTGAGCAAAATAACGCTTAAGACTTTCGGCAACCACCATTCCTAAACTGTCTATCGCTGCAATTATTTCAACTTCTGCCTCTGCTAAGGCTGGAATGGAATGAAACTCCTGGAGCAAGAGCTGGCTAGCCTTACTTCCAACATGACGAATTCCCAGACCAAACAATAGTTTTTCAGCAGAATTCCCCTTAGACGCCTGAATAGCATCCATTAACTTCTGGGCAGATTTTTCTTTAAAACCTTCTAATTGCAAAAGTTCTTCAACTGTCAGCCGGTATATGCCTGCCACATCCTGTACTAGTTCTTTGGCAAACAGTTTTTCAACCACAGCTGGCCCCAACCCTGTTATATTCATGGCATCCCGGCTGGCAAAATGGGCAAGCCCTTCTTTTATTTGAGCAGGACAACGGGGATTGATACAACGCAAGGCTACTTCATCTTCAAAATGAAGGAGTTTACTCTGACAACTTGGACAGTGACTAGGTATCTCTAATCTCTCTTCTGATACGCGCTTATCCATGACAACCCGTAGGACAGCTGGAATAATATCCCCTGCTTTATAGACAATGACGGTATCATCTTTGCGAATATCTTTCTCAGCAATGTAATCTACATTATGAAGGGTAGCCCGACTGACCGTCGTCCCTGCTAACTGAACGGGAGTTAAATTAGCAGTTGGTGTCACCACTCCTGTCCGACCAACTGTCCAATCAACTGACAAGAGTTTTGCTTCTTTCTCCTCAGCTGGGAATTTGTAAGCCACTGCCCATTTGGGAGCCTTGACGGTAAAGCCTAGTTCTTCCTGAATAGCTAGATCATTCACTTTAATCACGACCCCATCGATATCATAAGGAAGTTGGTCGCGCATGGCTGCCACTTCTTGAATATAGGCCCAGACTTGCTCGATACTAGTCGCTGTCTTGTGATGAGGATTGACAACAAAACCGAGTCGTTCTAATTTAGCTAAGACCTTCTCTTGACTCGTTTGGTCAGTTGGACTCGCTTCTTGATAGAGGAAGGTCGCGAGTTTTCGCTCTGCAACAATCTTCGTATCCAACTGTCTAAGAGTACCAGCTGCTGCATTCCGAGGGTTCGCAAACTCTGCTTCCCCATTTTCTTGGCGAGACAAGTTAACAGCATCAAAAGATGCACGGGGCATATAACATTCTCCGCGTACTGTTAAGGTAAGAGGTTCTGGCAAGACTAGAGGAATATCGCGAACGCGCTTTAGGTTCTCAGTGATATTTTCTCCAATGCTCCCATCCCCCCGTGTAGCACCCGTTTCAAGAACTCCTTCGACATAAGAAAGTGAAATAGACAGGCCATCAATTTTTAATTCACATACATAGGTGACAGCAGGGAATTCTTTGCGAACCCGTTGATCAAAGGCCACTAATTCTTCATAAGAAAAGGCGTCCTGCAAGCTATAAAGTGGGTAAGTATGCTGGTATTTTTCAAACCCTTTAAGAATCGTTCCTCCGACCCGATGGGTTGGGCTGTTGGGCTGGACCAACTCCGGATGGGCTTCCTCTAACGCGACCAATTCCCGATAGAGTTTGTCGTACTCATAATCCGATACGGACGGAGCATCTTTTGTATAATATTCTTCTGCATAGTGATTCAGGAGTGTCACTAGCTCTTTCATTCTGGTTTCCATATCCCTATTTTACCATAAAAACGCTTTACTGGGGCCTTTCTGACTACTTCACTATCGAAAAAATATCGTTTTTCAGAATGAATCGGAGGAAGCCATGGCATCAAAAAAGAGGCTGGGACAAAAGTCCTAGCCTCTCAATTGTCTTTGGATTATCGAGAAAGACGCAGTGGTTGAGTGGGCTCTACTACGCTGATTTTATCAGCTTTTACAGCCCTACTCAACTCTGCAGAGGTGGGACGACGAAATCGAATTCTAACGAATTTCCGATTTCTGTCCCACTCTCTAGTGGATTATTGAGTCAAATCAATTCGTTGGGCAATCTTTTTGATCAAAATAGCTCCGACAATCAAGGAAGCAAATTCACCCAAACCAGTTGTCAACCAATTCAAGAAGAATGGTGTTTTGTTTAAGATGTGCAATTCTAAGGCAATCGTAAACATAGAGAGGGCAAAGAAAATTGAGAATAAGAAATGATCCTTGCGAATCCATCCACTAAAGAGATCTGTCTTTTCATAGCGTTTAAAGAGATATACTCCAAGTGTAACGAAGACCAAAGTAGATCCACCACCAACGACCACGTCGACAATCCCATAACTCAAGAAGTTAGAAATCATACACCCAATGGTAACTGACCAAATATATTTCCGATTGTAGAAAGCCATGAAGTTGAGCATTTCAGAGACACGGAATTGGATCTCATTGCTTCCGATGGCATTCAATGGGGGAGTAATGGTCAAGGCCACATAGAGAGCGGCAACTAGGGCAATCTGTGCCAAGTCACGAACAGTATAGTTTTTCATCGTTTTCTCCTTTAGCGGTTTTCCCGCATCTAATATGCTTGGTGAAAGAAGCTAAGCACCAAGGGTTGATCTTTGCCAATGAAACCCATCTAATAGAGTTGCATGCGACAAATCAACTTTATAAGTATAGCATAAATAAGGGAATTATGATAGACTAATTGTATGAAAAAACTAGTCCATCGAATCTTTAATAATGAAATTTTAGCCTACCTGATCTTTGGTGTTGCTACGACGATTGTTTCTGTCGCTACCCGGCTAATTGTTTTCCAACTGACAGACCAGGAACAGCTAGCTACCTTGATTGGAAATATTGCCGGAATTCTCTTTGCTTTTGCTACCAATGATACGATTGTCTTTAAACAAGAAAGAAAAGGCTGGTTTAAACGGTTAATTGTTTTCTCTTTCGCTAGAATGGGTACTCTGGTTCTGGATCTCCTAATGACCACAATCTTTGTGACCCAGTATCCGCAAATCATTGGTCAGTTTGTCAACATGAATCGGACGGCTATCAATACCATCGAAACCTTTGTTGCCCAATTTATGATTGTCATTTTGAACTATGTTTTCAGTAAACTTTTTGTTTTCAGAAATAGGAAGTAACTTCCGTGGATAACCAAAAATGAGGCTGGGACAAAAGTCCCAGCCTCTCAATTGTCTTTGGATTGTCGAGTAAGACGCAGTGGTTGAGTGGGCTCTACTACGCTAATTTCATCAGCTTTTACAGCCCTACTCAACTGTGTGGAGGTGGGACGACGAAATCGAATTCTAACCAATTACCGATTTCTGTCCCACTCTCATTTTTTAAACTTCTAAACTAGATGTTTGGGCAGTAAAATAAGTAATCTTTCCTTCTACCCCAAAATAGTCCTTGACTAGGCCTTTTAATTCGTCCATGGCAGCTTGGGCGCGTTCTGCTTGCTCCTCAGTCACTGCTTCCATCACAAGAATAGCCTGTCGAGTTTCTTCTGTCAGCATGGTCCTTTGAGCTTCCCGCCAGTTTAAACAACGGCAAACAGCCCCTTCTTGGTCATAATAGATAATCTCTTCCGGCAAAGCTGGAGCATCTTCCTCAGCTCCTAATGGGAAGAATGGCTCTCCACCCTTGGCTTTCCCTAAAGATAAGCCTCCGGCTAATTTTTCCATATCCTCACCACCACATGGGATAGCATAGGCAAGAGATACACTATTATACAGATCCACTAAAGGATTGATAGGATAAAACTCCCGGCCTTGCGAAACACGTTTCAATAAGGCTTCAATGGAAGAACGAGCTCCTTTTTTTGTCTTGAATTTGGTAAAAGCCTGACGCCATTCTTGAACGACTGGGCTGGCAGTGAATTGTTCATCATCGATGAAGAATTTTGATCGAGCGACTCCCTTGTCAAGTAAATCCTTAAAATAGGGATCCTTGCTTTCGTCGACGTGGTTGTCAATACCTTCTACTGTCATCACCACTACTTGTGCTTGGGGAAACAAATCCCAAAACTCTTGATCTACTGTAAATTTCATTTCTTTTCCTCACTATAATTTCTTTTTTTGCCTTTTTTAACTAGCTCCCAATCCGCCGCAATGTTTTCTCTCATCTTTGAAAGCCATTCCTCTAATTGAAGGGCTTCTGCTTTTGAAAACCCCTTTAGGGCTGTCTCCTCAGAATAAGCATGCTCAGCAAGGATGAACGGATAAAGCGCCTGTCCCTTTTCCGTTAGGATCCATTTTTTTATCTTTTGATTGGAATGATCATTTAATTCTCGGATAAATCCTTTATCAGCTAATTTTTTAACAGAGCGGGCTACTGTTGAGCGATCCACTTTTAATAAATCGGATAACTCCTCTTGAATAATCCCTGGGTGCTCCCCAATCCGTACCAAATACAGGTATTGGCCTTTAGCCAGTTCTAGATCTCGAAATTCGATATTGGCAATCGAATCTAAGGCTCGGGCTATGACGCCAATCTCTCGTAGTATCGTCATCTGCTCCTCCTTTCTTTATGGATGATTCTACCATATTTTTGTTGCAAATGCAATATAAATAACGAAGACAAAAAAAGAGGCTGGGACAAAAGTCCTAGCCTCTTAATTGTTTTTGGATTGTCGAGCAAGACGCAGTGGTTGAGTGGGCTCTACTACGCTGATTTCATCAGCTTTTACAGCCCTACTCAACTGTGCGGAGGTGGGACGACGAAATCGAATTCTAACGAATTACCGATTTCTGTCCCACTCTCTCTTCATGATTTGTTTCTTTAACATCATTCCTGATTTTTTCTCACATTTTTAAGATGGAAACGACGCTTGAGTGATGCTTCCTTTTGGTGAAAAGCTACTTGAGATGACTTGTACTTGGCTACCACATCCCCATCTTTTGTTTCGAATTGTGCTTCAATCGCATATTGAATACTAGCGTTTAAGATGCAACCAATAATCAACACCTTCGATACTAAGATAAACCAGAACATAATAATCGCTAAGAGGACCGACCCGAAGAAACGTGCATCTAAGAAACTCGTGATATAGTGGTCGACATATTTCCAGAAAATATTTAGGGTCAAATAAAGAACTGCTGTTACAAAGATAGCTCCCGGAAAGACGTAGCGAAACTTAGGAATTTTGATATTGGGTAGCGTGTAATAGAGCAAGAGCAAGGTCAAAAAGAGAAGAACGTAAACGGAAGGTCCAGAAATATTTAGGAGACGAAGGTAGATACTTTCATCAAACTTGAAAATCTCATAGACCGAACGAATAATCATCCGTCCAAACATAGTCAAAACCAAAGATAGACCGAACAGACCTTGCAGAGCAAAACTAATCAAAATACTGAAGATTCTCGCCCAGATAATCCCTCTCTCCTTCTCCACTCCATAACTTTTATTGAAGGCCCTTTGCAGGTATGCAATACACTGTGAAGAGACCCATAAAGCAGAGATGATGGAGAAACTCAGCAAACCAGTAGAAGGCTTAGTAAGCACCGATGAAATAACTTGCAAAACAATCCGGTACATGGAAGCAGGTAATACTTCTCGCAAAGTCAGCAAAATCTGAGTCGGACGAATCTGAAAGTAAGGGAGGATATTGGCTGCAATCAACAATAAAGGAAGAATCGAAATCAATAAATAATAGGCTACAGCTATACTCGTGATATCCGATTCAGAGGCCATATAAAAGCGCAAGAACCCCTTAATAAATGGTCGTTGGCTTAGCCATTTGAAAAACTTTTTCATATCTTCCCTCCCTCTAAACAAAGAGATTAAAAGAGAAAAGAGCGAAACCGTTTTTTATATTCAGCTCCATTCTTTCCTCTCTACTTGTATTAATAGGTTCCTTCTTCGCCTTGACTGGTCAAAATAACAGGACCATCTTTCGTAATCACAAACTGATGTTCGTACTGACAAGAAAGACCACCATCAAGGGTTTTGTGGGCCCACCCTGTCTTCATATCAGTATCAATTTCCCATGTTCCGGTATTAATCATTGGTTCAATGGTGAGTACCATCCCCTCACGCAAGCGCAATCCACGTCCTGCACGACCGTAATGAGGCACCATTGGTTCTTCATGCATAGTTGGACCGACACCATGACCGACCAAGTCTCGAACCACGCCATAGCCCTTGCTTTCAGCATATTCTTGAATAGCGGCTCCGATATCTCCTAGACGATTTCCAACAACGGCTTGTTCAATCCCCTTGTAAAGACATTCTTTGGTCACATCCATGAGGTCTTTAACTTCTTGGGATACATTTCCTACTGCATAAGCCCAACAAGAATCCGCTAAACCACCAGAGTAGTTTTCTGTATACTTTTTCACCTGCGCGACATTGTCAAAGTCTAATTTTGAGACATCAACAACAGACTTGTCTAAGGGCTCTGACAAGACCATATCCACCTTTAAGAGGTCACCATCTTTTAAGACATAGTGGCGAGGAAAGGCGTGAGCCACTTCATCATTGATCCCACAACAAGTCGCATAGGGATAGTCCATCAAGCTTCCTTCTACACCAATCTGAAGGGGCAAGACATTGGCTTCCTTACAGCGACGTCGAACATACTCTTCCACTTCCCAAAGATCGAGACCTGGTTTGATCAAATCCCGAAGGCCAATATGGATACTAGCAAGAAAATCTCCTGCACGGTTCATGGCTTCAATTTCACGCTGTGATTTCAATGTAATCATCTATTTCCTACTTCCATTCTAATTAATTTTCAAAGTGACGGTGGCCTTCGTAACTAACTGTAGATTCAAGTACAAATCAAAATCTATAATAGCCGATCGTCTTGTCTGGCGAACGATACGCGTTTCAATCCGCAAGGTATCGTCCACTTGAACAGCTTGAAGATAATAGACCAACAGTTGTTCAATAATTAAATTTTTCCCAGAATTCATCATGAGCTGGCGAGTGACCGTTGTTAGAACTTCAGTGAGCACGCCATTCGAGAGAACTCCACTCTTTTCTAACATACTCGGTTCAACCGTTATTTCAAAATGATTGGCTTGCAGAACCACTTTTTGACTGATTTGTTCACTAAAAGTAGGCAAGCCAGACAATTGTTCCTTGCTCATCCGGTCCATGACCGCACGACGGGTAATGACTCCTAACAGGGTCTGATTGCTGCGAATAACAGGAATCATCTCAAAATCTTCTGCAATCATGCGTTGACTGACATTGGCAATACTAGAGGATAGGTTTGTCGTAAAGACGCTACGTGACATAACCTTGTCCAGAGTTGTCTGAGGTGTCTTATCTCCAGCATCCCGCATAGTCACCACTCCAACAACCATTTGGTGTTGATTGACGACAGGAAAGCGACTAAACCGGCTCTTTCTTACCAGATCTAGATAGTCACGTACGGTATCCGTTTCCCGTAAAAAACCATATTCATGCATGGGGGAATAGACTTGTTCGACCGTTAAAATATCTGTTTTGATTTGCATGTTGGCGAGAGCACGATTGATCATGGTCGCCACAGTATAGGTATCATGCTTGGTACGTAAGATAGGGGTTTGGCCACTGCGACCTAGTTCCAAAATAGAAGGATCGACGTCGAAACCACCCGTTACAAGAACAGCATTGTCGTGTTTGAGGGCCAGACGCTGGATATTGGTCCGGTCTCCGACAATGAGGAGCCCACCTTCAGAGACATAGTCTAAAATATGCTCTTCAGTCATGGCACCAATATAAAATTTGTTGAACTCGCGTTCCAGTCCTTCTTTACCTGCTAAGACTTCCGAACCGGTTATTTCTACAATCTCTCGAAAAGTCAGATGTTCCAGGACAGCCTTTTTGGACTTAACACGAACAGTCCCACTACGAGGTCTCGTCTCAACAATTCCACGATTTTCGGCTTCTTTAATGGCCCGATAGGCGGTCCCATCACTCACCTGCAAATAGTTCGAGATACTCCTCACACTGACACGCTTGCCAATTGGTAGTTTCTCCAAATAATCTAAGATCGCTTGGTGTTTACTCATTGAGATCTCCTCTATCTATGCAGAACTCGTAATAATCTCGCATCTTTCGGGTATAACGGTCACTTCCCTTGAATTGACGTTTCAAGCTATAACCCGCATGCAAAGCCACCTGTTGGCTGGCTATATTTTCAACATGGGTAATAATTCGGACTTGCTTGAGATGAAATTCCTGGAAGGACAAGAAGGTCATTTCTTTGACAACCTCTGTCATGAGGCCTTTGCCCCAATAATCCTTGTGTAAGAAATAACCAAGCTCTGCTTCTTTCTTAATTTCATCCAATTTTTCAAATTTAATTGATCCAATCACACGGCCAGTTTCCTTGTCACAAATCGCCCATATTCCTAAAGGATTCTTTAAAAAATAATTCGCCAAGACATACTGGCATTCTTCAAGGGAAGTTTGTGCTGGGAAAATAAAAGGCAAATTATCTGGATTGGAGGAAATAGTATAAAAGTCAGCAGCATCACTATATAGAAAGGGCCTCAAGAAGAGGCGCTCTGTTTCGAAACATGAATATGCTGCTAGTTGCGTCCAAATGTTCATAAAAATCGTTCGTTATGCTTCACCAATTAGCTTGATGTCAGCTCCCAATTGTTGCAATTTTTCAATGATATGCGAATAGCCACGAAGGATAAACTCAACATTGGTAATCTCTGTTTTTCCTTGAGCCATTAGGCCAGCAATCACCAAGGCCGCACCTGCACGCAGGTCTGTCGCTTTAACTGGAGCCCCCGTTAATTGATTTGGTCCTTGATAGACTATACGATCACTAACTGTTTCAATCGTGGCTCCCATCCGCATCAGTTCAGCCACATGGTTGACTCGCTTTTGATAAATAGTATCGACAATGCTTCCCTTTCCATTAGCTGTCAAGAGCAAGGGAGTCAAGGGTTGCTGCAAATCAGTCGCAAATCCAGGGTAAGGAGAGGTTTTTATATGGACAGCTTTCAGATTTTCCTGCTTTTCAACAAAAACACTATCCTCAGAAATGGTCATCCGAACGCCCATTTCTTCCAGCTTAGCGATAAAGCTTTCCAAGTGTTCATAGAGGACATTGTTGATTTGAATCCCTTCTCCCACAGCTGCAGCAAGGGCGATATAAGTCCCCGCTTCAATGCGATCTGGAATCACTTGGTGACGTGTCCCGTGGAGATAGTCCACTCCTTCAATGGTAATGATATCTGTACCTGCACCACGAATGTGAGCCCCCATATTATTGAGAAGGGTCGCGACATCAATGATCTCAGGTTCGCGAGCAGCATTCTCAATAACGGTACGACCTTCCGCTTTAACAGCAGCTAGAATGGTATTAATCGTTGCTCCAACGCTAACCGTATCCATATAGATTGCTGTGCCACGGAGACGTTCCCCATTTGTGGAAAGGTTCATACTAGAACCATCCATGGTCATTTTAGCGCCCATCGCCTCAAAGGCTTTCAAATGCAGATCAATGGGACGTGGACCTAAATCACATCCCCCTGGTAAACCGACAGTTGCCTGGCCATAACGTCCCAAAAGACTTCCGTAGAAATAGTAAGAAGCGCGAAGACTATTGATCTTTCCAAATGGCATTGGCATATCTTGTACACCACGCGGATCGATGACAAGGGTCTCCCCATCTCGCTCCACTTTTGCTCCCATGAGGATCATAATGTCAATCAAGCTAGCCACATCAGAAATATCTGGAACACCATCAAGAGTCACAATTTCGTCTGCTAAAATAGTTGCAGGAATAAGGGCCACCACACTATTTTTTGCACCACTAATGGTCACCTCACCTTTTAAAGGGCGACCACCATTAATTATAATTTTTTTCATGTAAATTTGTATAAGCTCTTTCAATCATTCGGTAAAAAATTACCGCATCTATTATATCATAAAAACGCTTCATTTTCCACTCATTCTTATCTTTTGATCGGTCAATCCAATCCTTAGAAACCTCAACTATATGTTTTACTATTTTTTTATATTTTTAGAATATTTCCTATTTTATTTATGTTGCTTGTGAATTGGCTGTAAGTGTTGTCACTTCTTTATAATCAAAAAAAGCAGTCCTTTTCGGACCGCCTTTTCTGAGTTTATTTCACTTCATTTCCTAGTTCATATTTACTGCCTTTTAGAGCTCGGGTCAAGGACCATTTCCAAGGTTTCCCTTCAATGGTTACTTGTTTTTTCTCTAAATCAACTTTTACTTCTTCTACACCTTTTACAGCAGATAGTTTTTCAGTGACAGCATTAGCACAACCTTGGCATTTCATTCCTGTAATTTCATATGTTTTTGACATGATTCTTTCCTTTCTTTTGCATGAGGAGATGATTTTTCTCCTAGTTTTTACAATTTTTTTCTCTTTAATCTTAGAGCATTGACGACGACGGATACCGAACTAAAACTCATAGCTAGACCTGCTAGCATCGGGTTTAAGAGCGGACCACCAAAGAGATAGAGAAGGCCCATCGCCACAGGAATAGCTAAAACATTGTAGATAAAAGCCCAGAACAAGTTTTCCTTGATGGTCTTAATCGTATAGCGACTGATTTCCAAAGCCCGGACAACATCCATCAATTGAGGTTTCATGACGACGATATCCGCACTTTCCATAGCAATATCTGTCCCAGACCCCATGGCAATCCCGATATCAGCAGTTGCAAGAGCCGGTGCATCGTTGATTCCATCTCCAACCATAATCACAGACTTGCCTTCTGCTTGCAACGTTTGGATCACCCGTGATTTTTCTTGAGGAAGGACTTGACTGATGACCTGCTGGATTCCAGCCTTCTTAGCAATGGCTTGAGCAGTCCGTTCATTATCCCCAGTCAGCATGATGACCTTCTTGCCCATTTTTTCTAGACTAGCAACCATTTCTAAACTATCTTCCTTGATGCGGTCTGCTACGCCAAATAGAGCCATGAGTTGTCCATCTTCAGCTAAGAAAATTGGGGTTTGTCCATCCTGGGTCAAGACTTCCAAGTCAGCCTTGGCAAGATGAATATCGACCCCTTCCTCTTCCATGAGCGCTTGATTCCCAGCCAGATAAACCTGCCCAGCACAGCTTGCAGTAAGGCCTCTTCCTGTTAGGCTAGAGAAGTTTTCCATCTCTAATATGTCTACATGCGCTTCCTTGGCAGCATCTAGAATAGCTTGTCCCAGTGGGTGTTCGGACTTAGCTTCGAGAGAGGCTAGTATTTGTAAGGCATTCCCAGCTTGTCCATAAGTATAAGAAGAAGACAACTGAGGCTTTCCTTGGGTGATGGTCCCCGTTTTATCGAAGACAAGGATTTGTGCTTGATGAGCTAACTCAAGGACATCCCCTCTCTTGTAGAGGATCCCATGCTCTGCTCCTAATCCTGTACCTACCATAATGGCTGTCGGAGTCGCCAAGCCTAGGGCACATGGACAGGCAATGACCAAGACACTGATCGTTACCGTCATGGCAAAGGTGAAGGTTTCACCCATGATAAAATACCAAAAGAGACCAGATAAGAGAGCAATCCCCATAACAACAGGGACAAAAACTCCTGCCACTTGATCAGCAATCTTAGCGATTGGTGCTTTGGTTTGTTGGGCATCTTCCACCAGCTGAATGATTTGTGCAAGTAAGGTATCCCGACCAACTTTTTCAGCCTGATAAACCAAGCTTCCTTGACCATTGATGGAACCAGCGTAAACTGGACTCCCTTCAGTTTTTTGGATTGGGATTGATTCACCCGTCAGCATGCTTTCATCGATGGCTGATTGTCCGGAAACCACTTGACCATCAACGGCTATTTTTTCACCTGGCTTGACCAGGATCTGATCTCCAATGACCAAGCCTTCTACAGGCAATTTTACTTCTTTTCCATCACGTAGGACCGTTGCATCTTTAGCCGCCAGATGCATGAGCTTTTTAATGGCTTGAGAAGTACGTCCTTTGGACAGGGTTTCAAAATACTTACCTAGAGTAATCAGGGTCAAAATCACAGCCACAGACTCAAAGTAAAGCTGATGAACATGATGATGATGACCAATCAAGATATGATAAGTCCCATAAAGACTATAAAGAAAGGCTGCACTAGTCGCTAAAGCCACCAAAGCATCCATATTGGGATGGCCTTTTAGAAGGGTCCGGAAGCCATTTCGATAAAAGGCTCTTCCGAAGATCATCACAGGAATGGTCAAGAACAAAAGAACAAGAGTATAAGCCACAGGTGCTCGATCAGGTGAAACAAATGCAGGTGCTGGTAGGCCAATCATGGGGCCCATCGCTAGATAAAAGAGTGGCAGGGTGAAGATGGAAGACCAAAAGAGCCGTTTTCGGATCAATTGTAGCTTGTCACCTTCTCTCTCTTCTTGGCTCTTAGCTGTATCTGGATTATATACTACTGCCTCATAACCGGCATCCGCTACCGCTTTTGAAATAGCTTCTGGACTTAGTGGTTCCCCATTGTATTCCACTGTCATTTTTTCAGTGGTTAGGTTCACTGTCGCTTTTTCAACACCGTCCAGATGGTTGACAGCTTTCTCCACATTGATCACACAGGATGCACAAGTCATCCCATTGACGACAAAGGTTTCTTCTTTCATTTAATTTCCTCCACATGACTGACACAATGACATTGGCCTGGTTGGCAATCACATTGAACCTGCCCCACGCTCTCCTTAGAGGCGAGGATCTCTTGCAAGTCCTTGATCTGTTCTTTCGTCATTGGTGTTTGCTGGATCAGTTTTCTCAATAAATGATGATGCTTGGTCAAGCAGATCTTACTTAAAACTTCTTGGACAGCTGTTAGATTGGCCTCTTCTTCATTAAGGACAGCCTGATACAAATAGGTCCGACCTTCTCTCCGGCTCGTTAGATAGCCCTTATCTGCTAACCGTCCCAAGAGGGTTTTTACAGTTGAAGCTGACCAGTCCTGCTTGGTGGAGAGAATCTTGGTTATTTCTGTAGAAGTCGTTTCTCCCTTGGTCCAAAGGACCCGCATGACTTCCCATTCAGCACTTGAAATTTTCGCCATTGTTTTACCTTTCTATCTCCTATCAAAGACAATATATTTACATTTGTAGTTTAATTATACACCTTCTTTTTTTCTTGTCAATAGTTTTGTTTACATTTGTAGATTAATTTCATAAAAAGAGAGTGGGACAGAAATCGGTAATTCGTTAGAATTCGATTTCGTCGTCCCACCTCCGCACAGTTGAGTAGGGCTGTAAAAGCTGATGAAATCAGCGTAGTAGAGCCCACTCAACCACTGCGTCTTGCTCGACAATCCAAAGATAATTGAGAGGCTAGGACTTTTGTCCCAGCCTCCTTTCTATCTACTTAGTTAACTGCTTCTTTCAAGGCTTCTACCTTGTCTAAACGTTCCCACGGAAGGTCAATGTCTGTCCGTCCCATATGTCCATAAGCCGCTGTTTGACGGTAAATCGGACGTTTGAGGTCAAGCATTTGGATAATTCCTGCAGGGCGAAGGTCAAAGATTTGACGCGCTGCTTTTTCAAGTTTACTTTCAGCTACTGTTCCTGTACCGAAAGTATCGATACGGACAGATACAGGTTGAGCTACCCCAATCGCGTAAGCCAATTGCACTTCTGCTTTCTTAGCAAGACCTGCAGCAACAATGTTTTTAGCAATGTAGCGAGCTGCATAAGAAGCTGAACGGTCAACCTTAGTCGCATCCTTACCAGAGAAAGCACCACCACCATGACGTGAATAACCACCATAGGTATCCACGATGATCTTACGGCCCGTCAAACCTGAGTCTCCTTGAGGTCCTCCGATAACGAAACGACCAGTTGGATTGATAAAGAACTTCGTTTCATCATCAAGATACGAAGCTGGAATCACTTCTTTAATAACCTTGTTAATCACATCTTGGTGAATTTGTTCATTGCTGACTTCTGGATCGTGTTGGGTTGAAATAACGACCGTATCCACGCGCACAGGCTTGTCATTTTCATCATATTCAACAGTAACTTGAGATTTAGCATCTGGACGAAGGTAGCTAATCTCACCAGACTTACGAAGCTCTGCCAAGCGACGAACCAACTTGTGGCTCAAGGAAATTGGCAATGGCATGAGTTCTTCTGTCTCATCCACCGCAAAACCAAACATGAGACCTTGGTCACCAGCACCAATCAAGTCAAGTGGATCTTGATCCGTATTTCCACGAACTTCCAAGGCTTCATTAACCCCTTGGGCGATATCTGGAGATTGCTCTACCAATGATGGGTGAACTCCTACCGTCTCCGCTGAAAAACCATACTCCGTATTGGTATAGCCAATCTCTGCAATCGTATCACGTACCACACGGTTAATATCTACATAAGCTGTCGTTGAAATCTCTCCAAAGACATGTACTGAACCAGTATAAACAGCTGTTTCAGCAGCAACGTGCGCCTCTGGATCTTGCTCTAAAATAGCATCCAAGATAGCATCTGAAATTTGGTCTGCAATCTTATCCGGATGCCCCTCAGATACAGATTCAGACGTGAAAAGTTTACGTTCTGACATAAAAAATGTCCCCCCTTAAAAAATAATCGTTATAGAGTTACAAAGAACTGGTAGGAAGAGCATTTGCAATCAGTCCTACCACCTTATCGGGACCATATAACCTAACTATTATAACACGTTTTTGCACCAGTATCCTTTTTTTATAAAAAGAAAAAGATATAGTTTAAAACTATATCTTTCTTTTGTTAAACAGCTATCCAACACTTATACTTACAATAGCAAAGTCCCTATTAATACAAGGACAGTCGAAATCATAGATGGAATTTGAATACCTAACCAAGCTGGATCACCAGCAAAAAGCATGGAGGCAAAATAGAGAGCTACTGAAACAAATAGCATCGTCTTATTAGCCGTTTTTGTTCCAATACCAAGTAAGACTGTCGCAGCAATATAACAAGTAAGGTAATAGCCCAAAAAGATCAAAAAGACAATCGCCCATCCTCCCATTAACACAGCAGTACCTATAAAAAGCATCAGTAAGCCCATGTTTACGAAAAATACAAGAGTTAGAAGGCCCCTATTAGGAACAGAATTTTCTGGGGCTTGTTCCGCCATTGGTGGCTGAGCAGAATTTTCTGGACCTTGATACGCCATTGGTGGCTGAGCAGAATTTTCTGGACCTTGATACGCCATTGGTGGCTGAACAGGATTTGCTGGGCCTTGATCCGCTATTTGTGGCTGAATAAATTCTTCAGGCATTCCGTCTTTTTCTTGGTTTGTTTCAGAATTTAGCTGTTGATCTGTCATAATTTTCTCCTGACATTTTTCTAAAATATTTTGCTTTTCTTAAAAAGCTGGAATAAACGATTTTATAAGTGATATTCACTGAATTCTTCCATGCATCTATTGATATTTTTAAGATATACAACTTGACAGAAATTCTTGACTCGATAAGATCATTGATCAAGCCAATACTGATTTAAAAAAGTTCCCCCTTCTTAATATCTCAATACTTCTTTATCTTCTTTCGCTAGGATTGTTCCAATTAAAACAAGAATAGCTAAAACTATCGGTGCAATTCGGAAAACTCCCCAGTCTGGATCATAAGCTAAAATAATGGACAATATATAAAGTACGAAACTTGTATAGAGTAGCGCCTTATTTCCTTTCTCCATCCCTATTCTAAGAAAAATAGCCCCAATAGCAATACCTAATAGGTTTGGTCCTAGAAAAATTAAAATGAAAAGTCCCCAAGCATTACCCGAAAGTGCAAAGTAAGAGATAAACAATACAAGATAGATAATGGATAAGTAAAAGGCGACTGAAAGAAGAATGGAAGTAAATTTGATTCTTGTTGGATAATTCTGGATAGGTGCCGAATAAAAACCATCTCCACTTATCCTCATCCTATCTTTATTTTCTTCAAAATTATTCTGCTGATTTTCCATAGCATTCTCCTACCTTTTCTTATTACTTTATTTATATTTTCTCTTAAAACAATTAGACACTATTCCATCATTCTTTTCATTAACCGTAAGACAAGAGGAAACCGATCTAGCAATTGCAGGATAGTGACCCCAAAGGAAACCAACGGAAGGATTGGATACCAGGTATGCTCTTTTCTAATCGAAGAACATAATCGTACCCGATCCATTTTCACTACCTGCTATCCAAACAGTCGAAATATAAAGAAAGGTTATAAAATAAATGAGCCCTGATACCATTTATTTCACTCCACTTTCAAAGTAAAGTATAAATTGATTTATTACCTCTCATTATACCACAATTTGTAACCGCTTCCTCCATCTTTTCTCGCTATATAAAAAAGATAGGATTTTACGCCCTATCTTCTATAATTACTCTCCATTATCAAACATTACAGTTCCGAAAAAAACCACTATAGCTATTATAAGAGGCATAAGGAAAAATAATCCCCCAGCTGGGTCATACGCTAGAATCATCGAAACAAAATATAAAACTGCGGATGTATAGAGAGTTGTTCTATTACCCATCGTTTTTCCGTTCCAAAGCAGGAGGGTCGCAATGATAATACAGAGAAAATGGAGCTGTTGCATAATTGTCCATTCTATAAGTACGATTGCGCCGAGTAGAGACCATCCTAGGTATATAGTTGCCAAAACAAGTGCAATAGATAGTACTAGCGTACTTCCGACTCTTTTTTCTGGCTTCATCTCATTGTTAGAAAGGAGACTATCTCCTAAAACATATGCCTCTTTGTCTTTATTTTTTGGGGGATTCTGCTCTTCCCCCACCATGGGTGGCTGAACACCCCCCTCAGGCACACCTTGATGCTCTTGGTTTGATTCATACTTTGGATTTTGGTCTGTCATCGCTCTTAGTCCTCTTTTATAAAGTTACGTTATTTGGTGTTTCATACTCCTATTATACCCCATTTGATGATCTATTGCATCGGCTATGATGAGTGATAAATTTTATCTATCAGCTTGATAAATTATCCATATTATTCAAATGATTTGTTTCGTGTTACAATGACTGTATTATTTTCTAATCAGTAAGGTAGCATTTCTTTTTTCCTTGCTCATTAGAGAGGAGGAAATCATTTTTGGATTGGTCAATTGTTGAACAATATTTTCCACTCTACCAGCAGGCCTTTTTCTTGACCTTTCACATTGCCTTCTGGGGAATTTTAGGTTCATTTCTTTTAGGACTGATTGTGAGTATCATCCGACATTATCGTCTACCGATTTTAAGTCAACTAGCTGGTTGTTACATCGAACTTTCTCGAAATACACCTCTCTTGATTCAGCTCTTCTTCCTCTACTTTGGCTTACCAAGGATAGGAGTCGTACTTTCTTCAGAAGTCTGTGCAACCATTGGTCTTATCTTTTTAGGTGGTTCCTATATGGCTGAGTCCTTCCGAAGCGGTCTAGAAGCTGTCAGCCAAACCCAGCATGAAATCGGTCTCTCCATTGGGCTAACACCCAGACAGGTCTTTCGCTATGTGATCCTACCACAAGCAACCGCAGTGGCTCTGCCTTCCTTTAGTGCCAATGTCATTTTCCTGATTAAGGAGACCTCTGTATTCTCTGTAGTCGCTTTAGCTGACCTCATGTATGTAGCAAAAGATTTGATCGGACTCTATTACGAGACAGACATCGCCTTGGCCATGTTGGTCATTGCCTATCTGCTCCTCTTACTACCGATTTCACTTCTCTTTAGTTGGATAGAAAGGAGATTACGCCATGCAGGATTCGGGAATTCAGGTACTCTTTCAGGGAAATAATCTCCTTCGAATACTCCAGGGCTTGGGTGTGACCATTGGGATCTCCATCGTCTCTGTCCTCCTATCTATGATCCTTGGAACCCTCCTCGGCATCGTGATGACTTCTCAATCAAAATTCATTCGTCTACTCACTCGCTTTTATCTCGAATTTATTCGAATCATGCCCCAGTTGGTCTTGCTCTTTATTGTTTACTTCGGTTTGGCCCGCAACTTCAACATAAACATTTCTGGCGAAAGTTCAGCCATTATCGTCTTTACCCTTTGGGGAACAGCCGAGATGGGAGATTTGGTCCGTGGGGCCATCACTTCTCTTCCAAAACACCAGTTTGAAAGTGGACAGGCCTTAGGACTAAGCAAGGTCCAACTATACCGCTACATCATTATCCCACAGGTTCTCAGACGATTGCTTCCACAAGCTATTAACTTGATTACCCGTATGATTAAAACAACCTCCTTAGTAGTCCTCATCGGGGTTGTAGAAGTTACCAAGGTCGGTCAACAAATCATCGATAGCAACCGCTTGACCATCCCTACCGCTTCTTTTTGGATTTATGGAACCATTTTAGTCTTGTACTTTATCGTTTGCTTCCCTATTTCCAAATTGGCAGGACATTTAGAAAACCACTGGAGGAATTAATATGTCTGAAACCATTTTAGAAATCAAGGATTTAAAAAAATCCTTCGGAGATACCCCTATCCTCCAAGGACTTTCCCTAAAAGTTCAAAAAGGGGAAGTCGTGGTGATCTTGGGTCCTTCTGGTTGTGGTAAGAGTACCCTTCTTCGTTGTATCAATGGCTTAGAAAGCATCCAAGCCGGCGATATCCTCTTGGATGGTCAATCCATTACTAAAAACCAAAAGGACTTCCACCTGGTCCGCCAAAAGATTGGGATGGTCTTCCAAAGTTATGAACTCTTTCCCCATTTAGACGTCCTCCAAAACTTGATCCTAGGCCCTACAAAAGCTCAAGGACGGCCTAAAGAGGAAGTCATCAAGGAAGCAGAAGAGTTACTGGAACGAGTCGGACTCTCAGACAAAAAACATAGTTACGCAAGACAGCTATCTGGGGGACAGAAACAACGGGTAGCGATCGTTCGTTCCCTCCTCATGCATCCAGAAATCATCCTCTTCGATGAAGTGACAGCTTCTCTTGACCCTGAGATGGTTCGGGAAGTCTTAGAGCTCATCAATGACTTGGCCCAAGAAGGACGGACCATGATTCTGGTGACCCACGAGTTACAGTTCGCACAAGCCATTGCCGATCGAATTATTTTCTTAGACCAAGGCAAAATTGCTGAAGAAGGAAGTGCTCATTCCTTCTTTAGCAACCCACAAACCCAACGAGCACAAGAATTTTTAAATGTATTTGACTTTAGCCAATTTGGCTCATATCTATAAAGGAGATTTTTATGAAATTCATTAAACCAATTTTAGTTCTATTCACCTTCGCCCTTGCTCTGCTCTTTATCACTGCTTGTGGCTCCAGCAAAACTTCTTCTTCCGGCTCTAAAGCACGTACCATTGAAGAAATCAAGAAAAGTGGTGAGCTTCGTATCGCAGTCTTTGGGGACAAAAAACCATTTGGGTATGTTGATAATGACGGTTCCTACCAAGGATATGATATTGAACTAGGGAATCAATTAGCTAAAGACCTAGGTGTCAAACCGAAATACGTTTCAGTGGACGCGGCTAACCGTGCCGAATACTTGATCTCCAATAAAGTCGATATCACCTTGGCCAACTTCACCGTAACAGATGAGCGGAAGAAACAAGTAGACTTCGCCCTTCCTTATATGAAGGTTTCACTCGGTGTGGTGTCTCCTAAAGATAAAGTCATCACAGATGTGAAACAATTGGAAGGAAAAACCTTGATCGTAACCAAGGGAACCACTGCTGAAACTTACTTCGAAAAGAACCATCCAGAAGTGAAACTTCAAAAATATGACCAATACAGCGATGCCTATCAAGCTCTCCTAGATGGACGTGGCGATGCTTTCTCAACAGACAACACAGAAGTCCTTGCTTGGGCCCTTGAAAACAAGGGATATGAAGTTGGAATTACTTCACTTGGTGATCCAGATACTATTGCCCCTGCTGTTCAAAAAGGAAACAAAGAACTCCTTGATTTCATTAATGATGACATTAAAAAGCTTGGAAAAGAAAACTTCTTCCACAAAGCTTACGAGAAAACGCTTCACCCAACATACGGAGATGCTGCAAAAGCAGATGACCTCGTTGTTGAAGGTGGCGAAGTGAAATAACAAAAAAAGAGGCTGGGACAAAAGTCCTAGCCTCTCAATTGTCTTTGGATTGTCGAGCAAGACGCAGTGGTTGAGTGGGCTCTACTACGCTGATTTCATCAGCTTTTACAGCCCTACTCAACTGTGCGGAGGTGGGACGACGAAATCGAATTCTAACGAATTACCGATTTCTGTCCCACTCTCTTTTTCTAGTCAAAAACTATCTTCCACTGGTGCTTCTGATCGTTTCTTCCAAAAGCAGGCACCCAGTAGGACATCGATGGTTAAACAGACAGAGAGGATCTGTAGAGGCCAAAGCAAGCCATAAACAGCAGATAGACCATAGAAAATACTTGCCGAAGCCCAAAGAATTCGAGATTCTATCGCCAAAGCGAACTGGCTTGAGACAAAGCCGATTGTGAATAAAACCAAATGGATACCCGTTGCATAAAAAAGGATGAAAGCAAAAGGGCCGGTCAGGAAGAGTCCGATGATACCCAAGCCGTAATAAGCAAGACCTAGCCATTTGGGAAGAGCAAAAAGATACGAATAAAGAGACGATGCATTTCCTTTATTGGTTAAGACCCCGTTAATAGGCTGTCTAGAGTTCTCAAATGACTGATTGCTATTGTCGTCTTGCTCCAAAGTCACGTCCACTGTAGGCCTTTCTTGCCCATACTCTAACCCCTTTGTTACTACTCCTTCACCATTATCACTCGATTGGTTCCCAAATAACATAACAAGGGGAGCTATGACTAATTTTTCTTTCATCAAGACGAATACATTAGGATAGCCAAATCGTTTTGGGTAAGAAAGCAAATCGGATAATAAGGACGAAGATTCCTTATTTCCGGAGATTACTTCATCCGATTCCCATTGACTTTCTATCTGCTCAGCTGACTCTTCTTCATCTCCACTTGCAGCACTATCTTTGTCAGTATAGACACTTGACCGCGTCCCAAACAGCTTCTGCAAACTTTCATTCTGTCTATATACCAGATAAAGGGAAATGACAGAATGGTAAAAAGGAATAGGTGAAGTCGTCTTTAAAACAAGCAGGTCTAGCGTGACAGAAGGGAGATAGTAACAAGCATAAAGGCAACTGAGCACAAATAGAACCTTCTGATTCTTAATGATGAGGAAACTAGACAACAAGATGACTAGCAGGACTTCTTGGTCCACTCCTTCAAATAATCTCCAGTAAATGTCAGATTTTGAATGATCCAATATATTCCATAAGCGTAATACAACAGGAGTCCGATCTACCAATTGTAAGATACTAATCCCAAAGGAAACCAACGGAACGATTGGATACCAAGTCCCTTCCTGACCAACCAAAGAACGAAGATGTGGCCACTCCACCTTATTGATCATTATCAGGACAATAGCTAAGGTTGGAAGTTGAGAGAGTCTCATCACAACCTCCGTACCAAATAAAGCAATGGGAACCTCTTGTGGCCAAAAGATGCTGAGGACTAGGAAGAGAGCATAGGGAAGAAGACCTTCCGCCTTCTTCTCATCTTTCCAAATCTTTACTGTGAGAAAAACTTGAATAGCCAGCCATAAAACAATCTGAAGAATTGACAACCAGATAATAGGGGGAGATTCACCGTTTCCAGGCTCTCCGGATAAGAACATAGATACTTGAAAAAGAGCTCCAAAAACCAAGACTAGTAAGAGAATTGGGTAGCAAATTTTACGGTTCATCACAATCTCCTTCCTCTAGACGAATCAGTGAAGCGTGAACTCAAAACGAGCTTTCTTTTTAATTGTAGCTAGTGAGACAGTAATTCATTCTTAAATAAAATCAGCCTCTGCAATAGCTTCTTTGACCACTTCCAATGGGAGATGGACCAGTTCTACTTCTTTTTCACGGTAGAGGTACTCAGCATATTCATCGATACGGTATTGATGGATATAAACAACCCGCTTGCAACCAACTTGAAGCAACTGCTTGGTACAATTGAGGCAAGGGAAATGGGTCACATAGGCTGTGAAACCTCTGGGAATCCCCCGTTCGGCTCCCTGTAAAATGGCATTGACTTCCGCATGGAGGGTTCGGACACAATGCCCTTCCACCATGAGACAGTCATGATCCAAGCAATGTTCTGTACCAGAGACAGAGCCATTGTAGCCCGTCGCAACTACCTTATGATCCTTGACTAATACAGCCCCCACCTTAGCCCGCTTACAGGTTGCTCGATTTGATATTAACAAAGCCTGTGCTGCAAAATACTCATCCCAGGCTAATCGCTTGTGTCCCACAGTCTTATCCTCCTTCATAAACCTTCTAATTTTTTTCATTATAGCACGAAATCAGCAAGAAAAAAAGATGACACTGTCACAGCTGATTCCATCATCCAAAAAAAGAGATCCATGCGGATCTCTTAATCAATTATTTACCAAGTTTTGCTTTAGCTGCGTCTGCAAGAGCTGTGAAAGCTGCTGCATCGTTAACAGCCAAGTCAGCAAGCATTTTACGGTTAACTTCGATCTCAGCCAATTTCAAACCATGCATCAATTGTGAGTATGAAAGACCGTTCATACGAGCTGCCGCATTGATACGTGTGATCCACAATTTGCGGAAGTCACGTTTCTTTTGACGACGGTCACGGTATGCATAGTAGTAAGAGTTCATTACTTGTTCTTTTGCAGTACGGAACAAGATGTGTTTAGCTCCATAGTAACCTTTAGCTAATTTAAGAATACGTTTACGACGTTTGCGTGATACAACGCCACCTTTAACACGTGCCATTTATATTTCCTCCAATATTTCCTAGAATTCTTTACTTACAAATACGCGATTATTTCAAGCGAGTAAGCATTGCTTTGATACGTTTGAAATCTCCTGAATGCACCATAGATGCTTTACGAAGATGACGACGTTGTTTCTTAGTTTTTCCGTGGAAACGGTGAGAAGTGTAAGCACGGAAACGTTTAAGTCCACCAGAACCTGTACGTTTGAAACGTTTAGCTGATGCGCGGTGTGTTTTTTGTTTTGGCATGATATTTTCTCCTTTTTTTAACTTTCTGACAGTTTATTTCTTGTCAGTTGCTGGTGCCAACTGCATGAACATTTGACGACCATCCATTTTAGCACGTTGTTCGATGATAGCAATATCTTGAGTTGCTTCAGCGAAGTCGGCTAAAACTTTTGCCCCAATCTCTTTATGGGTGATCATACGACCCTTAAAGCGAATGGAAACCTTCACTTTGTTTCCTTTTTCAAGGAACTTGCGAGCATTGCGAAGTTTTGTATCGAAATCACCCTTGTCAATAACTGGGCTCAAACGAACTTCTTTCACGGTCACAACGCTTTGTTTTTTGCGTTGTTCTTTTTGTTTCTTCTGGTACTCAAATTTGAACTTACCGTAGTCCATAATTTTCGCAACAGGAGGTTTAGCTTGAGGTTGAATGAGAACCAAGTCCACATTAGCGTCGTCCGCAAGTGCTTGCGCTTCACCAAGTGGTTTGATACCCAATTGTTCGCCCTCAAGACCGATTAAGCGAACTTCACGTACACGAATTTCATCATTGATGAATAAGTCTTGCTTTGCTATGGTTTTCACCTCTTTTTTTATTTTAGAGAAAAACAAGAGCGGACTTGCTAACGCAAACCCGCACTACATGATTATAGTTCATTTCTGAAACTTGATCCGTAGGGGCCAGACAACGTTAGTCGCAAGGCGAGAAGTTCTCACTTCTGCTTTTCTCAACTTTTATATGATATCAAGTTTATGATGGATTGTCAAGGATTTTTTTCGCTTTTTCTTCAATAAATGCAACCACTTGATCAATCCCGACACCAGTCGTATCAAAATGAATGGCATCTGCTGCTGGTTTCAATGGAGAAACCTCTCGGTGACTGTCTTTATAGTCCCGCTCAGCAATTTCTTTTTTCAATACTTCTAAATCTGTTTCAATGCCCTTGCTCAAATTTTCCTTATAGCGACGCTCTGCTCGTTCTTCTACAGAAGCTACTAAAAAAATCTTCAATTCTGCATCTGGCAGGACAACCGTTCCAATATCGCGACCATCCATCACGATTCCACCTTGAGCTGCAATCTGCTGTTGTTGCGCTACCAAGCGTTCACGAACAGGTGCCAAGGCAGATACCCAAGAGACATTATTGGTTACTTCATTGTCACGGATAGGATGTGTCACATCGACATCTGCTACAAAGACCATCTGTTGGCCATCTTCAGAGCGTCCGAAACTAACTGGATAGCGATCCAACAGTTCTATCAAACCTTCCACATCATCTTCTGAAAGGTCATGACGAAGAGCCAAATAAGTAGCTGCTCGGTACATGGCACCCGTATCCAGATAGGTGTAACCTAGCTCTTTAGCAATAATCTTAGCAACAGTTGACTTCCCGCTAGATGCAGGACCATCAATCGCGATTTGAATCTGTTTCATAGCTTATCCTTTATTTAATCTTGACGACATCTCCTGGATTGGCATACCATGATCCAGTAGACATGTGAGATGGATTCAGTTGTTCCAATTCGGCAATCGAAATTCCAGCACGCGCTGCAATCGCTGCCTCTCCTTCACCAGCTAGGACTGTAATCGTTCCTTCTTCAGATTCTTCTGCACTTGCTTCCTCTGTCTGTTCTGCAGCTGGAGCACTGCTTGCTGCAACGACTGTTGTTTCACCATTATAGAAACCGCTCATTTGTTTTTTCTTATCGCTACCACCTGTAGAAAGGTAAATTAAGAAGCAGACCATCGCTACAATAATAATAAAGAAAATAATCGCCAAGATGGTCAACAAGCGATCAGCTTTTATCCCATTTAATTTGTTTGTTCGTTTCAATGTTTCTTCTCCGTCATCATAAATTTCTTCTTCCCATGGCTCTTTCGGCATAACTTCCTCCTTGTGTTTTCCTGTTAAAATCATTACAATATAGATATGAAAATAACCTTAATACCTGAACGTTGTATCGCATGTGGCCTCTGCCAAACATACTCGGACATTTTTGACTATCATGATAATGGCATTGTTAAGTTCACCTCTGAGGATGAACGATTGGAAAAAGAGTTTCCTACCGATGTAGCCATCCAAGAAGCTGTTAAAAATTGTCCGACTCGAGCTCTTATCAAAGATTAAGAGCTTTTTTCATTATCTGCATAGTAGAGTTGATAATAGTCCACATGGATAAAGTTATCAGTCAACTCAATCTCTCCCTTGAAATGATCATTCAAGGCCAAGGCATTGATAAAGTATTTTTTGGGCCACTTACGCATACAGAAGGTCCGACTTCTTGATCCATCATTGAAAATCAACTTGATGGAATTCTTTGTAACTTCCACTTTTTCAATCGATGAAATCGGAACTTTTATAGGAGTTAATGGGTTCGCCGTGATAATCCGTAGAATCCCATCATCGTATATCGTAAAATAGCGATGCACTCCTACAGCCAGTAAGGCCATAAAGAGAAAGAATGAAAAGAGTACCACCGTCGGGATACTGGAACTCTCATACATCAGAGCTAATCCAATAAAGACGGGTATAACCGATAAGGACCAGTAGGTAATCAGCATGGATAAATCAGGCTGCCAATGGTATCGGATTTTCCCAAAAATCTTAATCATATCCGGAACCCCCTCCTACTAGTTTAGCATAAAATCAACAAAAATAGAACAGGAAAGCCTGTTCTATTTTTAATAATTTTAGCAATCAAATAACCAAACAACTGATTGATAAAAGCTAGTCTCTTTCCATTAATTTTTCGCCGATGGTACCTCGAAGAAAGATTGGGATAGATAGCCTTTGCCACTGATTAAATCATACTCGACCATCTTCAAATCTTCAGCAATCTCTTTAGCTTCTCCTTCTAAAGCTTTTTTATCAACACTTGCTTTCTTCAAAACTTCAGTCAAGAGAGCATAGTAAGGTGAGATTTTAGAGTTGGTCTGTTCAAAGACCATAGCAGAGAAATCACTTGAATTGACTAAAGGATAGTCCAACTTCGGAGCATCGAAATTACTCCAAATAAAGTAGTCTGTTTGGTATTGACCTTCTGGATAGTTCTTAAAGGCAGATTCTGGATACAACCCAGGCAAATGATCTCCGTAAAAGACAACTGTAATCTTTTTATCGATTTTGGATAGCTTTTCTAGGAAATCTTGAGTGGCGCTGTCGGTGAATGTTAGTAACCTTGAATAATTTGTCAAACGAGTATTCACATCTTCTGAGAAATCTTTTCCAGAAGCAGTTACATCTGATGGTTCACCTGCAATAAAAGGCGCATGATTTTGCATCGTAATGACTGAAAAGAATTGACTCCGCTTAGGATCTAAATCTTTTAATACTGAATTATAGGTTGATTGGTCACTGACATGAATTTCCTGATAACCTACATTGTAATCTTTTTTATCATCAATGCTTACAAACTTATCAAAAGCTAGTCTATTGTATATAACATTTCTTGAATAATTGATTTTAGATTCGAAATGTATGATTTCTTTATTTTTAGAATTAAAAGAATCACTAATCGAAATTAAATGTTGCATTTTTGGAGCAACATCTGAGTATAGAACAGAGACGGTAGGGCTGATATTATAAAATGGTAAGCCTGTTAAGGTTTGAAATTCCATATTAGCCGTACCACCGCCGTAGCCGTCTGATTTCATTAAACCACTTGTCACTCTTGATTTTATGTTTTGAATATTTGGGATAGGATTTCTAGAAATTGTCACTCCTTCGATTCTGCTTGGATCCGAAAAACTCTCACTCAGGACATAAATGATGGTCTGTTGATCGACATATTCATTTCTTGTTTGATTAATTTCAGAAGCTTGCACAGAGTATTTCTTTTCAATCTCTTGCATTTTTTCTTTGCTGTATCCCTCAGGTTTTATCATGACTTCTGTTGTCAATTGATTAAACCATACATAAGCTAGTGATCGATACCTTGCATTTATCGAATTCCCCAGCCATTTCGTATCCTGAAAGTTATTCAGTAAGGTGATAACTGGTACTTTCTCTGAAATCATACCATTCTCTTTTTGGTCAAAGATCGAATATACTTTATAACCAAATAATACCAGAGCAAAAAGGGTAAGATATCGAATTATGGTTGATCTAATAATTTTACCTGTATAAATATACCGTCTGCCGAGAATATAGGTAACTGATAGACCTACTGCAACGGCTATGACGATGAACATAAAGGAGACATCAACAAAGCTAAATAAAACGGAAGGTTGAGATAACCAGACTAAATCACTCGGTAAAATTGGCTCGCCCCTCATACTAAATTTAACAGCATTGCCTACAACGAAAAAAATACTACTAAAGACTATTAAAATCGTCGTAAACCAATATCTATTAATTAACACATATAGAGAGATGTATAGAAACACGAGACAAAGGATAGGAAATACGACTCCACCTGGAAAAATCGAATAACCCACTAATAAATCTCCTACTCCAAGTCCAACTTGCACACCAGTATTCGTTAAGATGGCTAAACTAATACTAGTCATGACAGCCAGTGAGAAACTCGATCTATTTTTAACTAAATCTATTTGACCTTTGACAAAAAACAATCCGATAAGAGTCAAAAGAATAGAGAAGGCAAGCATTTTAAACTCAATAAACCAAAATTGCGATAGAGAATATTTGCCTCCTCCAGTTTTTCCAATACCATCAAACAAATACCAGGTCGTACGATAGAGAGTTGAAGGAATTTTTGAATCCGTTAAAACAAAAGTTGTTAAAATACTAGAATGCAATAAGTATTCAAATAGTTTTCCAATTGGTCTCATCTTTCTGTTAACAGCCTTATTATCAAACCACTGTCTAATAGTTGAAAATAAAAGCGAACTAACAACTAATACCGATACAAAAACTATTGAATTAGTCTGCCAAAAACCATTCTTGGCAAAATCAAATATCTTATACTTCGGTACATTAATATGAAGAGCAACTTCAACTGAATAGGAAAGAATTAAATAGACACTATACGATACAAGAATCTTTAAAGCAAAAATTCGCTTTAAATCATATTGAGAAATTAAGGCAACTAAAACGACTGTTGCAAGCCCAAAATAGATCCCACAGTGATTAATCAATGTTATAACGGACCCTGTTGCTCCTAGATTATCAGCAATAACATGCTGAACTAAATACGTATTAATGACAAGGAATAACACAAGAAGAGCAAGAGAATACAATTGTGTTCTCGTTAATTTTTGATAGTTTCTTAGAAGAAACTCTTTTAAATTAAACTTCTTTTTTCTCTTCATTTTTCTCCCCATAACTAAGATGTTGAAATTATAAAATCAACCCTGAATTTGTGTATAAATACCAATACTTATCGTCAAAATGTTTAAGAAGATGAGCGCATATTGTAACGATATATCAAAATTTGAATCCTCACTTTGAGCAATATCCGCTATACCCACCTTTTTGTGGAACCATGTCCCAAAATAAAGTGGCAGAAACATTAAAATATAATAATAGTAACGACCTTGAACCCCACCAACAACAATATCACCTGTGTGATATACACGAGGATCTCCAGAAATCGCAACAATAATTAGTATCGCTATACCTAAAAGTAAAAGCAAACTGTAATATTTAAAGAATTTAGGCAGTTCAATCTTATTTCTAAGAATAATAATAAATAGAATGAAAAAGAAAGTAAAAATTGAAGCTGCTATTAAAAATGCTGATTTTTCAGAAACATACTTTAATGGATCTGAAATAAAGTCATTAATAATTCCATGCGGTGCTAAGAATAAGGTTCGTAACAATGGCAATGGATGCGTTAAGAAATAGAATAGACCTGGACCTTCCCCTGATATGGAACTTCCAGATGGGAATAGTTTAATAATACCAACATAAATAAATGATATAAATAGATTTAAAAGAAAAAGCAAGGAAGAAAATGACCTCATTCTTTTATCTTTGTAATATCTATTTGGTAAAACAGATAATAAACTTCCTGTTAGAATAAAAGGGAATTTCGAAAATGCAAAAAGCAATGTCGTACATTGAAAAGCAATTGCATATTTTTTATCAACTTTATTTTTCTCAGAGAGAACATTTGTTAATAATGCTAAAGCAATTAAACTAGCTCCAAAATACAAGTAATCATAATGGTAACCAGCGATAATATACAAAACAGCCGGGAATGTAGAGAAAAGATAGATAGCTTCCCTAAATACCTTACTGATTTTTAATGCAAGATAGGCTAAAATCGCAAACGCTATAACTTCGAAAATTCTTCCTAAATAATAAGAAACATATACTTTTTTTGAAATTAATCTACCAATGGACCATCCAATAGCATTAGGGAGAAAAGCAGGATTGTCAAAACCAACCCTTGTTCCTCTAATTTTACTATCTTTATGTTCTACATTATACCAATACTGTGAAGATTTCTTCCCAGGATTTCTTAGCGCATCATAACCAAATACAGAATCATAATCTTCTAGCTTTTCATTCGAGTACTTAAAAATTGGGCTATCGGATACACTAATGACGTTTGGCAAGTGAGATTCTTCATCCAATCCATATTGAACTGGCTTAACAACAGAGATAAAACCACCAAATATAACTATTAACAAAAATGCATTCCGTGGTAATTTAGCAGAGTCTTTGGAGTTAAACAGTAACAGGTAGATAACTGATGCTATTATTAGAATTAAAACTTTCTTATTCAAAGTAAATTCAAATAAACTGGTCAAAAAAATCCTTGAGAACAAAATTAAGACGATTGCAATGATAATATTCCTTAACTTTTCTTTATCAAATAAACTCACGAAATTTCCTCTACTTTCTCTTGAGAAGTCTCAATATAATATATTTCAAAGCTCTTGCTGGCCCAATCAAGATATACTTCAAGGCTCCTTTAATCCCACCGATTTGATTAAAGTCCACGAAGGTATGTGGTTGGAGATCCTCACGATTGTTCAACTGCTTATTATCGATAAATGGTGTGAGAACGTGTGGATTTTGGGAGATCCTAAAGTCATATTTTTGATCCCAAGCAATATAGACTAATAAGCGTTCAATCGCATGAAGGATCGAATTTTGAGGAAGAGGTTCAGCTGGAACATCTGCTACTGTCAAATTCAAATCAAAGAGTGGTTTCAAAGCATCATACTTAAACCAAACAAAAGTCCCATAACTCATAACAAAGGTATTGATATTCTTGAAATCAATTGTCTTGGTCGCTCCCATCCGTTGCCAGAGCTTGTTCATCTCTGGTGAAATGAGGGCCTCATTCCAAGCAACCACTATTCGATTGTAGCGGAAGAAGGTTGGAATATCTGCGATGGTGATTCCGACTTTTGTATTGACCTCCAAATTGGCAAGAATTTGATCTGCAGGTTTAACCAACATGTCAATCAATTCTTTCCTCCAAGATTCACCCGCCCAGAAATCTGCTTCTTTGGATTTCTTAGTATGGAAATGGCCGACATAATCGTAGCGAGAGAGTTGCTCTTTTAAGAGCAACATTGGTAACACATCTCGCCCAATATTTCCAGTCACCACAACCGTTGCATCTTGAGCCCGATTAGAAAGAATTTTCTCAATAGCCTGCTTCTTCTCTTCTACATCTGTCGTAATCCATAAGTCATAAGCAAAATGAAAAGCTTGGAAAGCATCTAAAAATTCTTCTAAAAGGTCCACATAAAAGACATGGAGATGAACCGCAACTTTTTTATCGAAATCTCCTGGCAATTCTAGGTTTTTCAAGTACTTACGAGATAACAAATAAGGATAGTCCGGACAATCAATCATAGACATATGATTGAGAATCAAGTCTAATGGATAGTCTGATACACGCTCCAATTCGTCAAAAATATAGGGCATGATTCCTTCATTGTTTGCAATGGTTTTGACCTTGATAAAAGGAACCTTATGTTTGAGAATGGCTGTAGGATTGTAGTAAGAAAAGTCTGGATAGAGCATCCCTGTTGTATCTTCATGGATGGTATTAAAGACAGTTTTATAGCGAAAACCAGCATCCAAGAAATTCGTTGTGACCTTGGTCTCGTAGTGATCGATCACATCTTGAACATTGGTAAAGTCTTGAACGCCCTGCCAAAACTCATGGAAAGTACTTGATTCAATAACCTGTTTTTTAAAGCTAAGATAATAACTTTGAATATGCTCGTTAAAATCCTTGTCTTTCCGGTAATTGGTCATTCCCCAGAAATCTACTTCAGGGTCATTTTCAAACTGCTGATAAATTGGTTCTAAATCCCAAAGAGGGCCAAAGCAGGTATCATTCATGAGGGTAACAGAATCAAAGTGGGCCAGTTGGTCAAAGCCGACTGTCTTCATTCCATCCCGCCAAGCAGCGAAGTCAAAGCCACTATTTTGGCGCTCAAGAATATCATCCACCAACTGTTGGGAAGATAAATGATCCTTCACATCTTCTGGTAGCTGACTATTAGAGATAAAGACCACCCGTGAATACAAGGGACGAATTTTTTCTAATTGGTAGAGTACATGTCCACTTATAAAGTTAAATTTATTGAAGTGAACATATAGAAGTAAACGTTGCATATTATTTCCTTATTCTTAAGAATTTCAAGATTTTTGTTGGAATGGTCCAACGTCGAGAATGGATGACAGAGTTGTATTCATGAGTTAATTTTCTATAACTTTCAGCTAAATTGTATTGGTGTTTAATAAATCCTTCGTCATCCTCTTTTTCGTACGAAAATTGAAATTGATTTCCTGATACAGTTGAAAGATCAAAAAGAATGTGTGGATGGGTATTAAAGAAAACCAAAACATCCTCGAAATCAATTCCATTTGAAGTTGCAAGAGGAATTTCTCTCTGATCATCTAATGCTATCAATGACAATTTTTTATAGGAGCTAGGAAATTCTGAAAGTAAAATTTTTAGACTTTTTTCATTTTCAAGCTGAAAGATAACGGTGCCCGTATTTTCCAGTCTCTCTTTTGTTATTTCATGATAGATTGAGTGCAGTCCATCGTTAGATGCATAGATAACCACTTGAGATTTACCAATAACTTCGATATCACGATTCTTGAATTTCATCCCAAAAAATCGAGCATACTTAGAGGTTAGCTTTTGGTTCACAATTGGTGTTTCTACTTCAATATTATCTTTAAAATCAAAATAGATTGTTTCAAGATTATACTTCTTTCGAGCGCGTTCTTGATCCAGTAGTTGTTTTTCTTTATAGGTATCAAAATTCTCAATCACTGTAGCCATTTGTTGACTTAGCAAATCCCTATCCCCTAGTGAATATAAGTTCCCAGTTTCTAAAAATTTACTCGAAGACATATGACCTAAATTATCGGAAATGATTGCCGGAACACCATTTAGGACTGATTCCACAAATACCAAAGAAAATGTTTCTAATTTAGCAGGTAAGACAAGGATATCTTTATCTGTCACCAAGGACCATGGATCCGAGTGAAACCCAACAAAACTCACACGCTCAAGATGATGCGTTTGAATATAGTCATCCATCAACTTTTTGTATTGTTCATCCCATCCTCCGATAAAGACCAGTTCAATATCTTTCCGATCTAATTGATGATAAGCAGCGAGCAACTCTAGCTGATTTTTTCGTTCGTTAATCCCACCGATTGATACAAAACGAGAAATGGTAGAATTCTTTAGCGGACGCTCTTGAACTTCTGTATAGGGAATAAACGGAATCAATTTATCAGTCGTAAAATAATTCGTAAGAGTGTGGTATAATTCCCCTTCGACTACAAAAATTTTATCAGACAAATCATCAATTAAGGGAATTAGCTCCTTATAATAGCCAAACTCGCCAAAAGGAAATTCATGAATAATATAAAAATGTCTCACCTTTTCACATGCAGCAGCTATTGCTCCCTGAAACACATTTACTGTATTCGAAATAACCAGTTCAATCTGTTCGTTCTGAATGATTTCTCTTACTTCATCAATATTCTTTTGTTGAGAGGCTTGGATTTCTAAATCCGAAATATCCAGCGTTTTAGACTCAGGCCACCACCACTGATTGGTTTTTAACTGAAATAGTTTAATTCCAGTGGTATCCATATGACGAAGATAATCTTTATCGATGTGTGGAGTATTATCCGGTATCACATTATAAACTTCATGACCTTCTTGAACTAACAACTTCATTAGGTTCACAATCGATACTTCTGCTCCACTAAACATGGCTCCAACAGGAGATACAAATAAAATTTTCATAACCTACACCAAAGAAATTATTCCCACTTGCCTTGACGGATTAACAATCCAGTAGAAGAATCCAACTCTGAACGATTTGTTCGATCCACAACCCGATCAATTGAAAAGACTGGAGTGTTCGTTGTCGACAATATTGCTAAGTTTTCTTGATTTTCGTCTCTTAAAAATGCTACTAGCCTTAACTTCACATGATTAAAGTACGGCAACTTACATTTATAAGTGATTTTTTTAGAGCCGACACCAGATAATGGAATATCCATGGAATTATCGTTATAAAGTCCATTCCCAGTAGAAATATCAACAAATGAAAAGGCTATATGAGGATTAACAGAATCATCTAAGAGATTAAATGCAAACTCAATAATGACCTCATCATCCGGAGTTATTTTTTTAGGAGAAAGCAGTCTAGCTGTAAAACCTTCAACTTCCATTGTGACTAAGCCCTCATCTTCATTTCCACTAGGATGGGAGCTCGATTCCAAATTGTCAAAACTATATTGATCTGAAACATCAAAGGGATCACCAATTGCCTTCACTAAACCATTTTCAATCAAAACAGCCTTGTTACAATATTTCTTGACGGCTCCCATATCATGGGTAACCAAGATAGTGGTTTTCCCTGATTTCTTGCGTTCTTGGAAGTAATCATTACACTTGCGCTGGAAGGCTTCGTCTCCTACTGCTAGGACCTCGTCCAAAATCAAGATATCGCCTTGGGCCTTAATGGCAACTGAAAAAGCAAGACGAACCTGCATCCCTGATGAGTAGTTCTTGAGCTTCTGGTTCATGAAGTCATGCAACTCAGCAAAGTCTACGATGTCATCATACATGGCATCAATTTCAGCTGTTGAGAAGCCCAGCATGGCACCGTTCATATAGACATTTTCTCGACCAGTCAGTTCAGGGTTGAAACCGACGCCAAGCTCGATAAAGGATACCAACTTCCCATCAATGGTGACGGAACCTTTTTCCGGCACATAGATTTCGGAAATAATTTTTAAGAGGGTTGATTTTCCAGAACCATTTCTTCCGAGGATCCCGAAAAAGTCTCCTTTTTCTACTTCAAAAGAAATATCCTTAAGAACGTGCTGTTCTTTATAGCCTTTAATGCCTTTGAAGCGATTAACCATAGCTGTCCGAAGACTGTTGGTTGCCTCTGTTGGCAACTTAAAGTACTTGCTGACATGGTCTACTTTTACTGCAATTTGTTTATCTGTCATTAGAGAATCTCCGCAAATTTCTTAGCATGTTTGTTAAAGTAAGCAAAGCCAGCAATAAAAATAAGAATTGGCAAGACATAAGGAATCAGTACCAAGAACTTATTCTCCACCAAAAGCCAGACTGGGGTGTTGGCCTTATCAATCAAGAAATAACGCATGTCTTGAATAATTTGAGCCAAGGGATTCATCATGACCAACTTAGCAGCCCATGGATTGCGATCTGCAATAAAGGTAATCGGATAGATAATTGGCGTTGCATACAATCCGGCTTGCAAGAGCACTTCCCAAACTTGACCTAGGTCACGGAAACGGACAAAAAATGTCGCTAAGATCAATGCACATCCTGTCGCCATCAAGAATAACTCAAAGAATAGCGGAATGACCATCAAGGCTGTCCAAGAAAATGTCACCCCATTAAAGAATGAAAAAATCAAGACCACAACCAGGTTAATGACAAAGTTAATCGCTGCTCCTGAAATTGCGGACAAGACAATGATGTGTTTGGAAAAGTTCAACTTTCGTAACAGGTCGCCTCGACTAACGATCGACACCATCCCCATGGAGGTCGCTTCTGAGAAGAACCCCCAGACTACATTGGCCAACAAAAGGGCAACTGGGAAATGGGGTACATCTCCACCCAAGCGTAAAAATCGGATGAAGACAATATACATAATACTAAAGGTCATCAAGGGCTTTAAAATCGACCAAAGATAACCAATTGCTGATCCTTGGTAGCGTAATTTAAAGTCTGTTTTAATTAACTCTCGTAATAAAATTCGATTTTTCTGACTAAAAACGTCAAACATTATTTTTTACCTCGATATGCAAACTTTGTCAGAATCAAGCTAGTAAACACAAAGGTGTGAAAAGCTCGGTTCTTACGGTAACCATACTGACGAATCCGTCTCAAACGTTCTCCTAGCGGTACGTCCATGATGGTCACAAAGTTCTCAATAATTTCTTTATTTTGGGGACTGACTGGTAGATCCAATAAATTTTTTGCTTGTTCTTGACTGGACTCGATGAGATTCCAATATTTAGCAAACAAAATATGAGGACGAACCCAGTTTTTTACCCGTTTTCTTAGGGTTCGAGCTCCAAGAACGTTGCTACTGTGCTGACGGTATAATTCTGTCGGCTGATCGATATAGATGAGCTTCCCAAAAGCAGTTGCCAACAATGCTAGGTACCAATCATGCATGAGAAGCGCATGTTGTTCCTGACCTGTCCATAACTCAGCTAGCGCATGGTTAATCATGGCTACTCCGCCAGTCACCGTATTTTCCGTCAATTCTTGAATCAGTTCCGTATTGGCATGATCAGACTGGGTGCGAATCATACTTTCGTGTTGCACATTCAAGTTTTCATCAACCACTTTTAAATCTGTGTAGACCAGCAAAGGCTCCTCTTGCGGATGTTTCTCTGCTTCTTCCACTTGTAGGGCAATCTTTTCAGGAAGCCAGACATCGTCTTGGTCACTGAAGCAATAAAGATCAGCCTTTTCATATTTTAAGAGTGTGTGAAAACTCTTGATGACACCCAGATTTTCGATGGCTCCTTGATTGATAAAGCGGATGCGCTTATCCTGAGCTACCAGCTCTTGAATGATTTCCACCGTACCATCTCTCGAACCATCATCCCGAATCAAGAGTTGCCAGTCTGGATAGGTCTGGTCTTGGATACTTTTGACCTGCTCTTTTAGATACTGCTCACCATTGTAGGTGGACAACAAGATATTTACTTTCATGATAAGAATAATTCCTCGTACTCACCTACAATTTTTTCCCAGGTAAAGTTATGCTTCATGTTGGTTTTAGCTAATTGACCCCATTCAGATACATCTTCTAAAGAATCAACCTGGTTGATCAAATGCGCTAAATTCCCAGTTTCTTTGGTCCAATATTGGGCTGTATCCTTTGCGACCGTTTGGTTAAAAGAGACTCCTAGAACCAAATTGAGGTCCGTCTGGGCAAGTGCTTCTAAGAGGCCCGGATTGGTTCCACCCACTTCATGACCATGGATATAGGCAAAGGCCTCTTTACGGATATACTTCAATAGGTCTTGATCATAGACCGTTCCTACAAACTTGACGCGTGGATCCTGATCAAAGCCTGTTCGAGCTCGGAGCTCTTCAAAATAAGGATTGCCTTCATGATTACAAATAATGACCAAATCCCGCTTACTTGAAGAGGCCATAAATTCACGAATGGCAGTCTCGTAGTTATTTTCTGGAACAAAGCGACCCAAGATTAGGTAATAGTTTTTCTCTTTTGTCTGCCACTTCTGATAGAGTTCTCTGACTTTCCTATCCTGACTGGTCAGGCTAGTCGGAGACAAGTCCGTCCCATAGGCAATATAGGTCGTCTTGGACCAGGGATAGGCTTCCTTGATATAGGACTCGATACCAGGGTTGTCAGAAATCACCAAATCCGCATGGCGCGTCATGATCTTTTCAGAATACTTGAGATAGGCTTGGATCGGTTTGGCCCACTTGGCCCGCTTCCACTCCAGTCCATCTGGATTGATATAGAATTTTCCACCCATTTTATGAATCTTACGCGCAAAGGGTGCCACGAAGGCCCCAATTGTATTGCCCAAAACATAAAAAATCGGCTGTGTAATTCCTTTCTTTTTGATAACCTTCAGGGCATAACTGATGGCCATCATATCATAGGCAATGACGCGTGCAGGCCCAAGCTTCGGAGCTTTAATCGTAAAACAATCGACACCCTTGTAGTCAAAATGTTGATAGGCTTGATCATTAGAAAGGCAAGCAACATGGTACTGGATTTCTGAAGACACTTGATGGGAGACCAATTGGTCCACAAAAGTCTCAAAACCGCCATATTGAGCCGGAAGCCCACGACTTCCGATAATAAAAACGTGTTGCATAATATTCCCTTTCTAACAATTTACAGTCTATTCAATTATACCATTTTCTAGGCTTTTTGCCTAATTCAAACAGAAAAGCGACCCTAGGGACGCTTCTCTTTACACTTCTTGTTTATAGAACTCTTTCAAGGCATCCTTCCAGCTTGGAATGACAAAACCTGTCGCCTTGGCCTTAGCCAAGCTCATCGTTGAGTTCAGTGGGCGTTTCGCCTTAGCTGGGAATTGGCTAGAATCCACTGGTTTCACTTCAACATCCGTATCTTTGAGGATTTCAACCGCAAAATCATACCACGTTGTATCCTCTGCTGCATCGTTTGACAAGTGATAATAACCATATTCCTTACGGTTTTCAGCTAGATAGGTCATAAACTCTGCCAACGTACGTGTCCAAGTTGGACGACCATGTTGGTCATTAACAACGGTCAAAGTCTTGTGAGTCTTGGCTAGATTTTGCATGGTAAAGACGAAGTTTTTACCATAATTTCCAAATACCCAAGCTGTACGAATGATGTAGAAGTTCGAAACATGCTTCTCAACCAATTCTTCTCCCATGCGTTTTGTACGGCCGTACTCTGTTTGGGGATCTGGTTGATCGTCCACTTCCCATTCTTGTCCAACTGGCTTATTCCCATCAAACACATAGTCCGTAGAGATATAGATCAAGGTTGCACCATGTTTTTCAGACGCCTTCGCTACATTTTCCGTACCAGTCACGTTAATAGCATAGTCCAACTCTTTCCCTTCATCTTCAGCAGCATCAACGGCTGTATAGGCAGCACAGTGATAGACTAGAGTTGGCTTCACTTGCGCAAAAACCTCATCTACTTTCTCTGCATTTGTGATGTCCATTTCCGCCACATCAACGGCTACATATTCTTCATTTCGTTCATCCAACAAATGGCGCAACTCAGTTCCAAGTTGACCATTTGCTCCTGTAATTAAAATCATGGTACTTTCCTTTCAATTGCTTTATCCCTATCATTATAGCAAAAAAAGCAGAAAAATTCTGCTTTTACTTGCTTTTCTCCTTGATGACATAGACTGGTCGATTCTTAGTTTCTAAAAAGATTTTACCAATATATTTACCTAAAATTCCTATGGTTAGCAATTGGAAGCCCCCAAGGAAAAGAATCACTGTCATGAGGGATGGCCATCCAGAAGTTGGATCTCCAAATACTAAGGTCCGGATCACAATCAGAACCATCATGACAAAGGCTAACACCCAAGATAAAAGTCCACCAATAAAGGCAATATTTAGTGGGGCGTCTGAGAAGTTTACAATCCCTTCGATTGAGTATTTGAAGAGGGACCAAAAATTCCAGGAAGTCTCTCCTGCCACGCGCTCTACATTTTTATATTCTAGGTATTCTGTCTCAAATCCAACCCAGGCGAAAATCCCTTTAGAGAACCGATTGTACTCAGATAGTTCAAGAATGGCATCGACCATCGGGCGACGCATCAAACGGAAATCACGCGCTCCGTCAACCATTTCCACTTGACTGATATGATTGATCAATTTATAAAACATCCGTGCAAAGAAGGATCGAATTGGCGGTTCCCCGTCACGGGTTACCCGACGGGTTCCGACGCAGTCCAAATTTGGCTGTTGATCCAACCTCTGCTTCATTTCGATCAATAACTCTGGCGGATCTTGTAGGTCCACATCCATGACCGTTACGTAATCTCCTGTAGCGTGTTGGAGGCCAGCATAGAGTGCAGCTTCCTTCCCAAAGTTCCGTGAAAAAGAAAGATAATGGGCACAAGGATTCAAGAGATTGAGTTCACGTAAAACATCTAAAGTTTTATCAGAAGACCCATCATTAATAAAAATATATTCAAATTCTTCCCCCATGGAGGTCCGAACCCTTTCCATTTTTTCATAAAACAATGGAATCGATTCTTCTTCATTAAAACACGGGACTACAACTGATATAACCATTCATTGCTCCTATTAACATTTGCTACTATCTTATCGATAGACTATAAATTCTCTAACTATCCTTTACAATACAGTTTTGCAAACAGTTTTAATAAACCGACTTTTTCAATCAAGTTCATTGTAAAGATAGCTAATTTAACCATCAATCTCTCATCTCTAATTTCTCGATTAAAAACAGAAAGTGTGGACTTCATTCCATTTATCCTGATCCAGTCATTAATTTCTTTATATTGACGTAAAAACTCTTCACTTGTGGAATGTCTCCCACCGTCCAATAACCAATAAAGAGTAAATTTTTTTATAAAGAATTTAATTAATTTAGTTTCAGAAAAATCATTTGGGATAATTCCTGCTATCTTATCAAGAACATTCTTGATATCTAATTTTGGATTAAAACCCTTATTTAATGTATTAGATGCACTATTCTCATTGTAAAACCAATTATATCCACAATATGGTATGGTTCTAATATTCTTAGATTTTGTATATACGGTTAAACTGAATAATAAATCCTCAGCCAACGGAATATCTGGAAAAGAAAGTTCGTTATCTACTATAAATTTTTTTCTATAGATGCGAGCACATGGTGAAATTGATCGATATTTCGACCATTTATCTTTACCCAATTGGATAGAAAATAGTTGTTTACCATCTTGGTTTACTCTCTGAAGTCCTCCAATAACTGCATCATCCATCCCTCTTGAGATTTCATCGTAAAATACTTGCAAGTAGTCTGGGTTTATGTAATCATCACTGTCAATAAACATGATGAATTCACCTTTCGCAAGCTTAATACCTTCATTTCTAGTATATGCCGCACCTTTATTTTCTCGGCTCAAAATTCTAATATTTGTAGAAAATTGTTGGTATTCATTCAATATTTTGAACGAACCATCTTTTGAACCATCATCAATTGCAATAATTTCATATGATTTAAAACTTTGGTTCAAAACTGAATCTATACATCTTTTCAGGTATAATTCTGCATTATATACTGGAATAATAACACTAATCTTAGGCGCTTCTTTCACAATTTTATCCTTTATATTTATAAACATCACTCATAGTTTTTACAGATAAGCAAGAAAATAGAACTTTTATATTGTTAGCAAACCTCAAACAAGTAATATTTAACCATTTGTATCCTGACTCTTTTTATAAAAACGATTTAAACATTTCGCTAATCCTTTTGGCCAAAAAAGTTTATACATCATGTAATCTTCCTTAGTTCGAGTATTATCACTAATGGTATTACTCGTTTCAGAATCTTCATGAATACGATGGCACATTAATTTTTTTGGAACATATACAAATCTGCCATCATATTTAGCTAAATGATACCAAGCAAGCCAGTCCAGGCTAACTCTCCATTCCTCATCAAATCTAAACCCCTTAACCAATTCTAAATTATAAGTTACAGCAGGGCAACAAATCGGATTTCCAAAAGCAAGAATACGATTTCTCCACCATTTAGTTTTAGGGAATAATGAAATTGTTTTTAACATTAATGATTTGATTTTTAGATTTGAAGTCGGTTTAATGACCTCTCCATTTTTTTCTTCAAAATAATCGGAATAAAGAATAATAGCATCTTGATACTTCTTTATCCTCTCTTGAATTTCCATTAAATAGGTTGGTTCATAATAATCATCCTGATGGGCAATTGTAGCATATTGGGTGGTAACAAAAGATAAAGCATTATTCCAATCTTTCCCAATCCCACCACCTACACTTGTATTAAACGGAATGGCATATTTCTGGCAAACACTTTCGATAAAGACACTTGGAGTAGAGGTATATAAAATAATATTACTTTTTACGGTTTGACTTAATAACGAGTTTATACAATCCTCTAAATAAGGGCTATCCCCGTAGGCACAGATTACAAATGTATGATCATTCCACTGATTCATATTTTTGAATTTCCTTCCTTCTCATAATTACAAAGACAATCCAACTCGCAAGCGTGTAAAATAACATAACTATAACAAAACTAAGCCCTGCTCCAAACAAGCCAAATTCCCTCATCGCTAATGGCGTAAGAAGATTTGTCAACAACGCCATTGCGATATAAACATAGAGTAGATAGACTTGCTTCCTCAATATAATTAAAAAATCACCTATGACAGAAGCTATAGAATATAAAAAGCCGGAAAGCACTAAAATAGTAAGTAATAAACTATAATTTGATAAATCAATACCACTTATAATATTCAAAATAGGGATCCCTAACAAATAGGCTAGTATTGATACTACCAGTCCCAAAATCATAAGTAATAATAAAATCTTACGAACCATAGCATTAAACGTATGAAACTTTTTTTCTGACCATTTTTTTGCCAAATCAGTAATTAACGGTCTTAATGCTAATACAAATAAACTCATAAAGAAAACAGGCATGAATAGAATACTGAAGTCTCTTTGAGCACCTTCACGTAATACACCCTCGACTAGCAATTTATCAATCACTTGTTTTGGATAATTCAATACATACACTAATAAAAAACCATTGACAAACAAGGGAAGACAAGTTTTCATGATACTAATTGAACGCTTAAATGTAGTATATGAAATCTGATTAAAGGGTATCGTTCTAATTTGTTTGGATTGGAAATAATCACCTAAAAAAACAAATAAAACATTAAATAAGCATAAACAAATTAAAGAAAAAATTAAAGAATTTGAAAGTAACAAAGTAATTAGGAGAATGATTGTGCTCAAACCATAACGTAGCACCATTAATTTCCCTGCTATATCTAAACGTTCATGTTGTTGAAACAATCCTTGGAATAAGTCAGAAAAAGCATCACAAGAACGATAAAGCACCGTTAGGATTATAATTAAAAATAAATTTCCTTTTCCAACATTATTTCCATTAAAAAGTAAATATGGAAATAATGTGACTAACATCAAACAAACTGTTATTACCCTAGTTAGCCAATACTCCAAATAGGAGTATGTTTCTTTCAAATCAGTCGCCTGATAATTTCTTACTTGAAACATACCAATAACAATCCAGAGATTCCCAATTGCATAAGCCAAACTAAAATTATCAGCATCACTTGCGGAAGTATATCGAGAGACAATAATCAAATACAATATAGAAACTGCAGCCGCTGCTATATTCCCAGCAAAATTCCAAAAATAGACACTCCTATTTGCTTTATTGTTCATTTTCATTCTCACTTCTTAATAAGGCGATTGTTTGTGACAATTTCTTAATCTGTACTGATTGCTTTGATACAGTACGAGTTAATGAAAATATTAAGAATATTAATAAAAATGTACTTAATAAAAAAACAAAGTTACTTAATGTCTGAATCCCAAGAAATTCAGATATTGTTCCAATCAAATTAGGAAACCAAATGACTGGCAACGAGACGATACAAAGAATAAGCCAAGAGATGACATTTCTCATTTCAACAACTTTCTTTGCAACTAGTCTCAGAATATAAACCATAAAAATAATTACAATAATGGTCAACCAAATATTTAGCATTTTATTTCTTATATCCTCCACCAATTCTAGCCAATAACATTGCCATAGTTACTTTAATCATATAGTAAACAGATTTGCTTAATGTGATAGATGATTCCCCGTGCTCTCGTTCATTCATTAATACAGGCACTTCTGCAACTGAATATCCTGAGGTTAACAGGGACACAATCGTCTCTGGTTCTGGATAATCACTCGGATATTGCTTGGCGAATTCCTCAATCACTTTTCGGTCAGCAACTCGTAAACCAGAAGTTGGATCTGTTACCTTTTGACCCGTCAAAACCTTGATTAATTTTTCAAAAAATGAAATTCCAATCCGCCGCGCGAATGAGGATTGGAAACCTTGGTTCTCAATGAAACGAGAACCAATCACCATGTTGACTTTTTGTTCTTGAAGAACTTCTAACATTTTTTTAATAAATTCAGGATTGTGTTGGCCGTCTCCATCTACTTGGACAGCGTATTGGTAGCTGTGTCTAACTGCATATTGATATCCTGTTTGTACAGCGCCACCAATTCCTAAATTGATGGGTAAATCAATGACATTAAATTGATTCCTTTTACAAATTTCCAGAGTATTGTCTGTGGAACAATCATTGATAATGACATAGTCAAATTCTGGCGTATGTTCCTCAATCATCTTGATTGTTTTTTCTATATTACCACTTTCATTATAAGCAGGAATAATAATTAGCAATTCTGAAGTTCTCAATACTTCTACATTCCCTTCTAAGCATATCACTTCATTATACTATATTTAAGGCTTTTTTTCTAGTTCAGGGCAATGCTTAGAAGTACGCAAACGACTGAAAAATCAGCTCCCCTAAAAAATAGGAAAGCTGGTGATTCAATCTATGTGACTAATTTTCTCTTTCTTTTAGTTGGACGATTCCCATTCCGACTAAAAGAACGATTCCCAACACACTTGAAGTGACTTCAAAGTTGGTGGTCATTCCAGTTTGCGGCAAATAAAGTCCTTCCTTACGAGTACTGCTCACTTGAGGGAGATCTTCATCCACCGTCTCTGGTGTTTCTTGTTGGTAGTTGACAGCTAGTGGTGCCAGCATATCCTTCTTGCTAGACTCAACTGCTAATGAACCTGAATTGTATGGTGTATAATCCTTGTTTGGCATCTGCTCCTTCTGATTCACGGATGGTACAAGGGGATCCAATGGATACTCTGGTAGGGGTTCTTCAACAAGTGGAAGGACCTGATAAGCCTCATCCTTTTCATTTGGAACATACCAAGCATAGCGAAGACTACTTTTTTGAACAGTTGGTATTTCTGCTACGATGGACCGTGTTTTCAAACGATAGGAATACGGATCATCCGTCCAGACATAGTTACTATCAAAGGTGGTAAAGACTAAGCCCAGTTTATGCCCCTTCTTAACCGTGTAAAGATTTGGTTGTAGATAGACGGTGTAGTTCCGAAACTCTCCGAGCTTGGGATCGATGCTACTACTTGAGCTAGCGGAGGCATAGCCTGCATCAGGATTGGCTAGGTTGATCCAACCAGAAGAGATGACCTTATACTTGGTTTTAATGGTTCCAAATTGTTTGTTGGCAATATTTTTTAGATTGCTTCCCATCCAGTAGCCTGATTCAGAAAGCGTGTTGAGAGGCATTTCTTGGTACTTGTAGCCAGCTTCATCATAGGTAATCTTATTGGAAGCGACATCAAATTCCTCATCGGAGAGATCGACCAGTTGCACATTAACTTGGTAGTCTTTGATCTCTTGATTGGTTAGCTTGGCTAAGGCAGCTTGGAAATGGACGGGAATATGCCCTTTAATAGTCACATCTTCGGTAGCCTCAGCTGCAAACAAAGCATTGGCAGTAGACGATTGCTTGGTGGTATGAGAATCCCGATTGGTCCAATCCATCCCTGCCCCATAGTAATCATTATCAATGGTTTCTTCCTCTCGTCTAGAAAGGGTCTTCAGGGTCAATTGATTGCTAGACTCCCAGCTAGAATAGTGTTCCCACTTAGATGGATCGTAGTTATTAGACACGGTTACTTCTGGTAAAGACTCTACCTGATTTTCTGCATCATATAGGTAGTGACTAAACCAAAGATTGAGAAGGTCACTAACACTTTGTTGGCCCTCCTTAATTCCGAAGCGTTTATTGACAGGATAAATATGATCTCCTTGATAGAGGTAAAGCTTCACAGGTTGTCCAGCCTTCTTCAAAGTCTGATACATCAGGTCAAAGTGTTTGGTTCTGACATTATCATCATTTAGCCCATGCATGACTAGGGCACTGGCCTTGAATTTTTCTGGATGAAGGGTATAATCGCGATTTTTCCAGATGTCGCTATAATTATAGCCATGTTTATGTTGGTCGCGATTCAACTGAGTAATGTAGCGGGCATAGTCCTCTTTAATCTTGTTCCAATCAGCCGGATCTAGAATCCGATTGGATACATAGACAGACAAATGAGACAAATCTCTATAAGGACCGACGTTAAAGGTCGTTCCTTGACTGTTGTAATAATCATACCAGCTTGCGATTCCAGCTGCAGGGACGATAGTCTTTAAACCTTCGACTCCTGTCGCAGCCACTCCAAAAGTAGTGGTTCCTGCCCATGACAGGCCTGTCATACCGACTTTTCCATTTGACCAGTCTGCTTTAATAGCAATATTCGATGTCTTATCTGTATAAGCAACACGTTTGCCATTTAGCCATTCAATGACACTCTTATAACCAGCTACTTCCAGGTCGCTTCCTGTTGTATTAATTCCCTCCGACTGATAGCTTCCCAATCCAGATGTAGTAACCACGGCATAGCCTCGCACCAAGAAATAGTTGTACCAGTTAATATTTTCATAATCGTAGCGAGTGAAGGTCGCATCACTCTCATTTGGATTTTTATAGTACCAGTCTTTGGAATCTGCCTTTTTAGCATGTTCTAAAGTCGTGGTAGAACCAGTTTGACGACGAGGATCTACATAACGATAGAGGTTCTTGTTGTCAAACTCGCCCTCTTCTTTTAGACCAATTTCGCCAAGGGTTTCCTTATTAGTTGTTCCTGCTACGTAAGGACTTGCCTCATAGATAGTAGAGGCTTTGAAATCCCCATTGGCAACAGCTTTCGGTAGTTGAACAAATGTTTTAATAAGATCTCTTTTGCCATCTCCATCTGTATCATAGTCTGATTCGACATAGACCACAAAGCGGACAATATCACTCTTTTCATTGGAATAGCCAGTTTCTACATCACCCGGAGTAAAAGGAAAAATAGGCTGGGTCTTGCCATTAAGGATGAGAGGTTCTTTTTTCTCTGCACGATAGGCCTCTCTTAATTTCTTAGCAATTGAAATCATATGATTTAGATTCTGGACGGGCTCATCCTTGCCTACCCCGTCCGGAATCATCCCCAAGCTCTTTGCAAACTCAAGTCGATCATCAATCGTTGCACCTGTTTGATCCGGTTTGGCCTCCGCCCATTTCAGCAACTCGTCTGCTGTTTCTCCTATGGTCAAATTTTGATTTGCCACATTTGGATTTTCAATCAAACTAGAGAGTTTTCCTGACGTTTCTGATACCGATAAAGGTTTCGGTAACCCTCCTAAAGTATCGTCAGTTTCAGTTAGCTTGCTAGCGTCCACCTCCACTGGGCGCTCTTCCTCAGCATCTGCCTCCACTACTGAATTAAGGCTTGCAGTTTCAGACTGGGCATTGGTTTGTGAATTCTCTTTAGAAATAGTTTCTGGAGAACGAACTAGCTCAGCAACTGCTTCGATCGGCTTTTCAGCTTGCTCATCGGCTTGAACCTGATTGGCTATTACTATAGGCGATAGCAATAAAGCAGAAAAAATAAAAGTAAGCTTCTTTTTCCTCATAATGAAACTCCTTTAAAATTGTAGAAAATTGAAAGAAGGAAAGCCTTCTGACAAAATGACAACGTTTACAACTTTATTGTAGTCTCTCCAGACTTTATAGTCAAATCAAATAAAAAGCCATTATCAAAATATAATCTTTCTGAAAGTTGAAATAATTGAAAAAGACCTATGATAAATATTTTATAGTTTTCATACCCTCTTTTCACATAAAAAAGCAAGTTTCAATCCGTTTTTTTACCGGTAGAAACTTGCTTTAACTTTTATAGAATTTTATCCTACTTGCGATACATCTTCACTTGTAGGTAGAGATCGTTATAGACGCCCAACCACTTCTTGCCAAGTTGTTCGTAGACTTCTAAGTTCTTTAGCGTGTCATCACTTGGGTAGAAGGACTGGTCTTCTTGGACCTCTTCTGGTAGCATCTTCTTAGCTTCTTTGTTCGGTGTGGAATAACCGACATAGAGAGCATTCTTATATGCATTTTCTGGGCGAAGCATGAAGTTGATAAAGGCATAAGCTGCTTCTTTATTCTTCACGGTCTTTGGAATGACAATGTTGTCAAACCAAAGGTTACTGGCTTCTGATGGGACGACATAGCGGAGGTCCTCATTGGCCTCTAGCATTTGACTGGCTTCACCGGAGAAGGTCACCCCAATAGCCGCATTGTTCTGGATCATGTAGCCTTTCATTTCATCGGCTACAAGGGCCTTGATATTGGGCATCAAGGTATAAAGCTTATCAACAGACTCTTGTAATTGCTGAGGATCCTTGGAGTTGAGACTATAGCCTAAGCTATTGAGTCCAATCCCCATGACCTCACGCGCCCCATCGTACATCATGATGTCATTCTTGTACTCTGGTCTCCATAGATCCGCCCAGTGCTCAGGGGCCTTATCAACCATCTTGCTATTGTAGATGATGCCAAGAGTCCCCCAGAAGTAAGGAACTGAATACTGATTGTCCGGATCAAAATCCAAGTCCAAGAAACGTGGGTCGATATTGTCTAAGCCTTTCAGTTTGGACTTATCCAACTTTTCAAGCAGGTTTTCATCCATCATCTTAGCGATCATGTATTCACTTGGGATAGCAATATCGTATGCCGTTCCCCCTTGCTTGATTTTGGTGTACATAGCTTCATTGGAATCAAAGGTATTGTATTGGACTTGAACACCTGTTTCTTTGGTAAATTCCTCAAGCAATTCAGGATCGATATAATCTCCCCAGTTGTAGATGACCAGCTTGTCACTGTCTTTTGGATTGGTCTTGGCTTCAAGACGGGCACTTAGCCCCGCTAATACGAGAATCACAACGACAATCCCTAGCAAGAATGAATAGAGTTTTTTCATACTGTCTCCTCCTTCTCTCTAGTGATAAAGTAATAGCCGACCACCAGTAAGATACTGAAGAGGAAGACCAAGGCAGAAAGGGCATTGATATTCAATGAAATCCCTTGGCGAGCACGTGAGTAAATCTCAACAGACAAGGTCGTAAAACCATTTCCTGTGACAAAGAAGGTCACCGCAAAGTCATCCAAGGAATAGGTAAAGGCCATGAAATAACCGGCGATAATGGCAGGTGTCAAATAAGGAAGCATGATTTCCTTCAACATCTGCACCTGATTAGCTCCTAGATCATAGGCTGCATTGACCATATCACGGTTCATTTCTTTCAAGCGTGGCAAGACCATCAAGACTACGATTGGAATCGAGAAGGCCACGTGACTCATCAAGACCGAGGCAAAGCCAAGCTGGAACTTGATCGTCGTAAAGAGGATCAGGAAGCTAGCTCCGATCATAACGTCAGGTGCCACCATGAGGATGTTATTGATGGACAAAAACGGTCCTTCAAATTTCTTCTTAGATTGGTAGATATAGATCGCCCCAAAGGTCCCAATAATGGTCGCAATCAAGGCTGACAAGAAGGCCAAAAGGAAGGTCTGTGAGAGGATCAACATGAGACGCGTGTCCTCAAAGAGACTTTGGAAATGCTCCAAGGTAAAGCCTGTAAAAGCATTCATATCTCCGCCAGCATTAAAGGCATAGGAAATCAAGTAGAAGATTGGTAGATAAAGGAGCAGGAAAATCAATCCTAAATAGATACGTGAAATCTTTTTCATCGTTCACTCCTTTCTCTCGTTACCCACATGACTAAGAGCATAGCAAGGATCAAGACCACTCCAATGGTCGAACCCATTCCCCAGTTTTGCGTTGTGAGGAAATGTTGCTCGATGGCAGTCCCCAGCGTAATCACTCGGTTCCCTCCGATCAAACGCGTCAACATGAAGAGACTCAAACTTGGAATAAAGACCGATTGGACACCAGAGCGAACCCCATTCATAGACAGTGGGAAGACAACCCGACGGAAGGTATCCCACTTATTAGCTCCTAGGTCATAGCTAGCATTGATGAGATTTGGATCCAAATCATCCAAGACATTGAAGATAGGAAGGATCATAAAGGGCAACTCAATGTAACTAGCGACAAAGATGAAAGAAAAGTCCGTAAAGAGGATCTGTTGAGGACCAATCCCGATAAAGCTCAAGAATTGGTTAATAGAACCCCCTTGACCAAAGATCCCGATAAAGGCATAAGCCTTGAGCAGGAGGTTGACCCAGGTCGGAAGGACGATCAGCATGAGCCAGAGTTGACGATGCTTGAGTTGGGTCAAAAAATAAGCTGTCGGGTAAGAAATCAAGAGCGTTACAAAGGTAACGATCCCAGCGTAGAGAATGGAGTTAAAACTCATCTTCAAATAAGTCCAATTCTGCGCTGTAAAAAAGGTTTGATAGTTCTCTAAGGAACCCTGTCCCTGGACATTGACAAAGGATTGCCAGATGATCAAGGCTACAGGAGCCAAGACAAAGAGGAGGATCCAGAGAAAGTAGGGAACCACAAAGAGGTTAGAGGTTGTTTTCTTCATCTCTTTCCTCCTCGATGGCATTGATCAATCCAGCTTCTTGCTCTTCCACTTCTACGTATTCTTCGATCCGAGCATCAAACTCTTCTTCCGTTTCATTGAGACGCATGACGTGGATGTCTTCAGGCTCAAAGTCCAGACCGATTTCTTCACCCACGATAGCCTTACGCGTCGAGTGAATCATCCACTCATTGCCCAATTCATCATAAGCAATGATTTCATAGTGAACGCCACGGAAAAGTTGCGTATCCACCTTCACCTGGAGCTTACCTTCTTCAGGCAGTGTAATCTGCAAGTCTTCGGGACGAATCACGACTTCGACCGGTTCGTTTGGCCTCATCCCACCATCGACCGACTCAAAGCGTTTGCCGTTGAATTCTACTAGGTAGTCTTCGATCATAATTCCTGGAAGGATGTTGGATTCACCGATAAAGGTCGCAACAAAATGGTTGATGGGCTCATCGTAGATATCAACTGGTGTCCCTGACTGGACGATTTCTCCTTCGTTCATAACGAAGATCCAGTCACTCATCGCTAGCGCTTCTTCCTGGTCATGGGTTACAAAAACAAAGGTAATACCCAAGCGTTGTTGCAATTCACGAAGCTCATACTGCATGTCTGTCCGCAACTTCAAGTCAAGGGCAGACAAGGGCTCATCCAAGAGGACTACTCGCGGTTCATTGATAATAGCCCGTGCAATGGCTACCCGCTGGCGTTGTCCACCAGAAAGTTTCTGGATGGAACGTTTCTCAAAGCCTCCCAATTGCACCATCTTGAGGACTTCAGTCACTCGTTTCTCGATTTCAGCCTTGTCTATCTTCTTCAAACGAAGGGGGAAGGCAACATTCTCAAACACATTCATGTGTGGGAAAAGGGCATAGGATTGGAAGACGGTATGGACATCCCGTTTGTTAGTCGGCACATCATTGATCCGAACACCATCCAAGAGGACATCCCCTGTTGAAGCGTCTAACAAACCGGCAATGATATTCAGAATCGTTGATTTACCAGATCCTGAAGCACCGAGGAGGGTATAGAATTTCCCTTCTTCCAACTCAAAGTTGATATCTTTGAGAACCACTGTATCGCTGTCTTCAAATACTTTTGAGACATTTCTAAACTCAATAATTGGTTTTTTCAATTCACATAAATTCCTTCTTTTTCATGCGTTTCCTTCTGAGACCAACCACTAGTCTCATAGGCTGACGAGCGAACCCGTCAGGCCACCAACACCTCTCGGGGACTTATAAGACTGCCCCACCTATTTTCGGTATCGATAGGCACTCACCCCCCTTCTAAAGTAGGAAGGGTCTACCCTAGAGTAACCCTTATTCCATCTTGAACCCTTAATCTTTCCCAATAATACGGACTTCGCGCTCCAAGGTCACACCAGCTGATTTTTCAACTGTCGCGATGACATGAGTGATTAAGTCTTCATAATCTTTGGCAGTACCATGATCGACATTAATCATAAAGCCAGCATGCTTTTCAGAAACCTCTACACCACCAATCCGGTGTCCCTTTAATCCAGCTTCACTAATCAATTGTCCAGCAAAGTGACCCACTGGCCGTTTAAAGACCGAACCACAAGATGGATACTCAAGTGGTTGCTTAAGCTCACGCAAATGAGTCAAGCGAGCCATTTCTTGATTGATCTGATCATAGTTGCCTGGCGCTAGGGCAAACTTAGCAGCAATCACCACATCTCCTGTCTCTTGGATATTGGAATGACGATAGCCAAAGGCTAATTCTTCTGCTGTTAAGGTTTTAATTTCTCCTTCTGGAGTCAAGACCTTACACGATTGGAGAATGTGAGCAATCTCACCACCATAGGCGCCAGCATTCATATAGACAGCTCCACCGATGCTACCTGGAATCCCACAAGCAAATTCAAAACCTGTTAAGCTATGGTAGCGGGCTACATGAGTCACATCGATCAGCTTAGCACCTGCCTCTGCTTCAATCACATACCCATTGACCCGGATATCATGAAAATGATCAAACATGATCACAAAGCCTTCAATCCCACTGTCACGGACGATAATATTGGAAGAATTCCCCAAGACCATCCAAGGGATTTCCTGGGCATTTGCAAAGGTAACAATTCGTTTTAATTCATATTGATTACGAGGAAAGGCTAAATAATCTGCCGCCCCTCCAACCTTGGTATAGGTGTATTGTTTGAGTGGCTCATTGAACAAAATCTCAATACCAGCCAATTCCTCTTTGATTTGCTTTACGATTTCCATCTCACAACTCTCTTTTATACGTTATCTTATCCATTATAACAAAAACCAGCCCACTTTTCGACCCAGAAGTAAAAAAACAGAAACAGCCAAAGGACCGATTCTGTTTTAATTTTTTTAAACAAGGGTTAATTGAATTAGCCAATCTTACGTGCAATCCCACGTGTTTTTTGAGTAGACAAGGCTGAGCTAATGGCAACACCACCCCCAATAATAGTGAAGACTGCCAACATAAAGAAGTTAAAGAAGTATTTTTCAGGTGCTTCACCATTTAGTACAAGGGAATTGATCAAATCAAATCCATCACTAAAGTCGAGTCCAAGCTGTTTAACTGCTTCTAAGGCATAGTCAAATTGGTGAACGAGAACAATAGTCACCAACAAGAGGATACTAGAAATAACTGCACCAAGTTTGCTAAATTTCTTCCCTAAGATCTCATAGCCTTTGACAACACAGATCCCAAGGATAAAACCAGCATAAAAAGCTACGTAGCCGAGACGGGCAATAAAAAGAGTAACAGCCCCTCCAATAATGGCACCAATAAAGGCACCGACTGTTCCAAGAAGGACATTTTCTTTCTGACTATTATATGAATCTGTTTCAATTTTTAGTTGGGAACTCACAATTTGATAGTTTTCTTCATTCATCAAGAAAAGGGAATCTCCAATCTGGTAGAGACCAACCGGTCCTTTTTCACCAGAGTATCCACAAACAGTGTAGAAGCCATTGGTTTGTAAAAATTCCAGGATTTCTGTTACGGCTTGGTGAATGTTTTCAACCGTTTTTGCTTTGGTCATCCCAGCTTTTACAGTGAAAGTTGTGACATATTGGTTGAGGCTAATGCTCTTCAGAACAGAAGATTCTTTGACCATTTGATGCAATTGAGCCGCTGCTTCTTCTGCATCATCACGTGAGACAGAAAGAGCAATGGTAAAAACATTTTTTGTGTCGGTTTCTTTCATTAAGAAGAAATAGCCAGAGTTTTCCCCATAAATAGATGAGGTTTCCGGATCATATTGGAATCCAAGTTCCGTAGCAAGTTGATGACGTTCAAAGTCTTTCATTAGAATTACAATCTCCTTTACAATTCTATCTATCTTTCGAATAATTGTTTATTATCCTAAAATAATTTGATAGACAAATGATTTATAGAACTATTTTATCATAGATAAATAAAATTAGATAGACTAATTTAGCCTATCTAATCATTTTTTATTGAATCAAGATTCACTGTCCTCTACCTTCACACCAGTTGTGTCAATCTTTAGTGAGAAGACCTGACCATTTAAGCCCTTAGACTCCAAGTCTTTGGCAAAGGCTTCTGTATGTTCAACTGGAAGCAAGGTCATAATAGTTGGACCTGCACCAGAAAGGTAAGTGGCATAAGCATCGTGTTGATGCGCAACTTCTTTGACTTGAGGGAACTCTGCAACCAGCTGTTGGCGGTAGCGTTCATGGAAGCGATCCGCTTCGATAGCTTTTCCTGCAACTCTCAAGTCTCCCTTAGCAAGGGCAGCAATAGCCACGTTTGCAATAGAACTAGCTGCCACAGCTTCCTTATACGTCCACTCACTTGGAAGGACATTTCGACTATCGCTAGTCTTGAGTTCGTAATTGGGGACAAAGGCTACCAAAGCACACTCAGGGAATGGAAGGACCAAATGATTGGTCTGCTGATCCACATAGCTCGCTACGACCAGATTTCCAAAAATAGCTGGGGCTACGTTATCAGGATGCCCTTCAATTTTTGTCGCAATTTCTAGTTTATCTTCATCACTTAAAGCTAGCTTGCCCAGTTGATTGGCCAACTCAATCCCCGCAACGATAACAGAGCTAGAAGAACCAAGTCCACGCGCCAAAGGCACTTCACTGGTCATCTTGAGACGATGAGGAGGCAAATCGGCTGTGACTTGGAGAGCCGTTTGAAGCAAGAGATTCTCTTCATCGCTTGGAATCTCCTCTCCCAAGTCGTGTTCAATCCACCAGTTTTCTTGCGCTTCTAGCACATCAATGGTCAAATACTTAGAAACAGCGATACCAACAGAATCAAATCCGGGCCCTACATTGGCACTGGTTGCTGGAACAATAATCTTCATGCTTATTCTCCCAAGACCTTAAAGGTATTCAAGAGTTCGAAATTCGGCTCTGAATCCAGTTTTTCAACCAAGTTCTTGAATTGGGTTTGGTTGACTTGGTGGGTAATGATGACCACACTTGCAAATTGACCATCTGAGTCTTCTTGGAGGATTTGCTTGAAGGAAGCTCCTTCTGCATTAAAGATCTCCGCGAGACGCAAGATTTGACCAGTCGCATCTGGTGCCTTGATTGAGAAGTAATAATTGTTCTTCACATCTTCAGGCTTAGCCAATTGAAGAGGGCGGCTGTATTCATTGAAGGCTTTACCGATCGTTCCTTCTTTTAGACGACGGACAATACGAACGATGTCGGCAACGACACTAGTCGCAGTTGGTTTTTGGCCTGCCCCTGGTCCGTAGTACATAGACTCACCAATCCCGATTGATTCCACATAGACCGCATTCATGACGTCGTTCACACCAGCAAGTGGGTGTTGTTTTGGAAGGAAGGTTGGTGTCACCTCTGCTGCAATCCCTGATTCCGTTTCAACGATCGAGCCAACCAGTTTGATCACATAACCAAGGCTTTGAGCGACAGAGACATCTTGTGGAGTGATCTGGCTGATCCCTTTGTGACCTACTTGGTCAAATTGGATGTTCATCCCAAAGGCAAATTGACTCAAGATCACCATCTTGTAGGCTGCATCGATCCCTTCGACGTCATTGGTTGGGTCACTTTCAGCGTAACCAAGGCGTTGCGCTTCTGCTAACGCATCTTCATAAGTCCAGCCTTCTTCCACCATTTTGGTCATCATGAAGTTGGATGTTCCATTGACCACACCGAGTACTTTGGTCACCTTGTCAGAAGCCAAGGAATTCACCAAGGTTCGAAGGATTGGGATCCCACCAGCTACGGCCGCTTCATAATAAAGAGCTACTTGGTGTTTTTGAGCAACCTCTAGCAATTCACTTCCATGAACAGCTAGAAGGTCTTTGTTCGCAGAGACCACATGCTTACCTGCTTCCAGAGCACGGGTGATAAAGGTTTTCGCTGGCTCAATCCGGCCCATCAATTCAACTACGATGGCAATCTCTTTGTCTTCAATGATCTCATCGACATTGGTCACAAAGTTGTAGTCATGGCCAGCCGCTTGCAAGCTTTGCTTTTCCGCATCATCACGAACAAGGACCTTAGCGATCTCAATGTCATCCTGAGCAGCCTGGCTGATTTTTTCATGGTTTTCTTTTAATAAAAATGGTACGCCACTGGCAACAGTACCAAATCCTAATAAGGCAATTTTAACAGACATGTTGGTCTCCTTAAAAATCTAATATATTCCATTATATCAAAAACTAGGCCCTTCTGACTAGTTCTTTGGCCTTCATCCTCTACAAGAACTTTACCTTTTGGGATTTAGACCTCCTCTTAAAAGCAACTAGCAACTCATTCCTACAAAAGCCGGCGAGATTCCCTGAAATTTTTCCCCAATTGTAACTTTGTCTTTAAATGATTTCCTATCCCTGTGATATAATGATAAGAAATAAGAAAGGGGTCTCTATGAATCACCGAAAAAGACGCGTCCCAAAGAAAATACGATTATTACTTATTTTAAATGCTTTTCTGCTATTCTGCATCTTCATTTTAGGCTTTTTCCTATTGAATCGTGTTGCAACAACTCCCGTTGCTGACAAGCAAGAAATAAATACAAGTCAGACGATGAAACAGCAAAGAGCTACTACTAAATGGGTAAAACAAGATCAACCTGTAAAAATCCCGATCCTCATGTACCACGCTGTTCACACGATGGCCCCTTCAGAAGAAGCCAATGCCAATCTCATCGTGGCACCTGAAACCTTTGAGAGTCATCTCAAAGCTCTTAAAGAGGCCGGTTACTACACCTTAACTCCTGAAGAAGCTTATCGGGCACTCACCAAAAACGAACTGCCGGAAGGTGGCAAAGTCGTTTGGTTGACCTTTGATGATGGAATTGCTGACTTTTATACCATAGTCTATCCTCTCCTAAAAAAATACCAAATGACCGCAACCAACAATATCATTACTTCCTTTTCTGACGAGGAAAGACCCAGTGTTTTAACCTTCGATCAGATCAAAGAAATGAAAGCGCAAGGTATGACGTTTGAGAGTCATACAGTATCTCATCCAGATTTGGCCCGATCAGATAGCTCTCGTCAGGAATCTGAACTAGCAAATTCCAAACATGTACTAGACAAGAAACTCCATCAAACCACTACTACCATTGTCTACCCTGCCGGTCGCTACTCTGACGTCACCATGGAACTAGCAAAAAACAATGGCTACAAAATGGGCTTAACAACCAACAATGGACTAGCCAGTCTAGATGACGGCCTTTACTCACTAAATCGCCTGCGGATCTTACCTACTACGACAGCAGAAAACCTACTTGCAGAAATGCAAACTAATCCATAAACATACAAAAAGCACGAGTCCGAAATGACTCGTGCTTTCTTTCTCCATAATGGAGGCTTTTATTTGGATTTGATGTAGTTCACACCATCTGCTTTTGGTGCAACCGACTTACCAAAGAAGGCTGCTAGTACGATGATGGTCAAGACATACGGAGCAATACGGAGGTATACTCCAGGAATATGAGCAAGGAAAGGAATCTGCGTAGATACAACCGCCAAGGCTTGTGAAAGTCCAAAGAATAGACTTGATAGCATGGCACCGATTGGGCTCCATTTACCAAAGATCATAGCCGCTAGGGCGATAAATCCAGGTCCCACAATGGTAGTGGCAGAGAAATTGACAGAAGCAGATTGTGCATACAAGGCACCACCAACTCCTCCTAAAAATCCAGAGATGAGCACACCATAGTAACGCATGAGGTAAACATTGATACCGAGAGTATCCGCAGCTTGTGGGTGTTCACCGACTGAGCGAAGGCGAAGACCGAATTTCGTTTTAAACATGATAAACCATGCTACAAATGAAAATCCAATCGCGACATATCCCATTAAACTTGTATTCTTGAAGAAGATATCACCAATGACAGGAATATCAGACAAGAGAGGAAAATCAAATTTACCAAATGACAAATCGATATTGTTGGTTTGACCTTTTCCATAGATGGCTTTTACCAAGAAGACGGCTAAGGCAGGAGCCAACAAGTTCAATACTGTACCACTCACCACGTGGTCAGCACGGAAGTTAATAGTCGCTACCGCATGGATGGCAGAGAAAATAAGACCAACCAAACCACCTGCAAGGAGAGACAACCAGATTGTCATGCCACCAAGAGAGCTAGCAAAAGTCAAGTTAAACACAACCCCTGTGAAAGCTCCCATAACCATGATACCTTCCAAACCAACATTAACGACACCAGCATGTTCGGAGTAGGCTCCTCCGATACTAGTGAAAATGAGGGGAGCAGCATAGACCAGCATATTCGATACAAGAATCGTTAGTATAGCAACCGTATTCATTCTTACTCTACTCCTTTCATTTGTTCTTTAATTCTGATAAATTTTTCGATAATGTAGTGAGCACTTACAAAGAAGATGATCGAAGCTGTCACAATATTGACAAATTCAGGTGGAATAGTCGCTGTGGTCATACCTGGTGCACCGGTTTGCAAGGTTCCGAGCAAGAAGGCCGCAAAGACAATCCCAATAGGAGAATTGCTAGCAAGTAGAGCAACCGCCATCCCATTAAATCCAATAGCCAAAGATCCAGCTTGAACATAAACGTTCTGGAAGGTACCAATCCCTTCTACTGCTCCACCGATTCCACAGAGGGCACCTGAAATCACCATGGAAAGGATGATGGTCCGTTTAGCTGACATCCCTGCATAGTCTGAAGCATTGGGGTTGAGACCAACAGAACGAATTTCAAAGCCAAGTGTTGTTTTCTTGATAATGAACCAAACTACTGCAACGGCAATCAAAGCGATAAAGATCCCGATATTCATCCGCGACTTAGTCAATTCAGTCAGAAAACTTAATTTATAACTTGCATTTTTGGAAACTGTAATGGTAGATTCCGTATTTGCCATAAACTTTTTAGGAAAATTTCGGATAATTTCATTTCCAGCAAACAATACGATGTAGTTCATCATAATGGTGACGATGACTTCACTCGTACCCAAAAATGCTCGCAGAAGTCCCGGAATCAAACCGATGACACCACCGGCAATTGCAGCCACAAGGACGGTCAAAGGAATCATCAGGATTCGCGGAATATTTGGGAAGGACAAAGCGAACCATACTGCCGCAATCCAACCAGCCAAGGCCTGTCCTGGTAAGCCGACATTGAAGAATCCAGCTCGGCTAGCTACTGCAAATCCGAGAGCGATCAAAATCAGAGGTCCCATAGTACGGAAAATTTCACCCACATTTTTAATGGAACCAAAAGCTGTCCTGAAAAGTTCTTCATAACCCCAAAGGGCGTCAAATCCAAAGATCCACATGATGATCGCACCGAGTAAAATACCTAAAAAGGTTGAAACAAGAGGTATAACGATTGGAACATATTTCTTTGGAACTTTTGGAAGATATTTATCTGGAATTTTAGGAAAAGAAAACCTTTTAGGTATATTTTCACCATCAGTTTCTTCCTTACTTAAAATACTAGACAGACATATACCAAAAACTATTAGAGAAGATGCAAGTGAAAGGATTAGACCTATTCCTACACTAGCCGAAACACCTAGTGGTTTTAATTGATTTACAAGTTCTAGAACATCATTTAACGTAAACATCGTAATCAAGGATATAACAATGCTGACAGTTGATAAAATAAGAATAGCTAAATCTATTAATCTTTTTTTATTCGTTAAATAATAACTTAGAAAAGCTAAAAGAATGGTAATAATTGAAAAAGTTAGAATGATTTTACCATAACCACTACTAATTCCTACAAAACCAAAGTGTCCACTTTTTCCTAGTGTAACTCCTCCCCATTCTAAAAAAGGAGCTATTGCTGATAAAATAGATGCTATAAATATGAATAAACTTTTCTTAGACATTCAGACCGACCTCCTTGATTTCTCCACCAGCCATAAGAATACCAAGCTCTTGTTTGTTGGTCTCAGACGGCTTCACAATACCTTGGATTTTTCCATCATGAATAACAGCAATCCGGTCTGATAGATTTAGAATTTCATCTAATTCGAAGCTGACAACGAGGACGGCTTTTCCTTTATCACGTTCACCTATCAAACGTTTATGGATGTACTCAATCGCACCAACGTCCAATCCACGTGTCGGTTGGCTAACGATTAACAAATCTGGATTCCGATCAACTTCACGAGCAATGATGGCTTTTTGTTGATTTCCTCCTGATAGAGCACTTGCTGGAACAATCTCGTTGGCTGCACGAACATCAAATTCTTCCATCAACTTGCGAGCATAGGAATTAATTTGATTGTAATTCAACACACCGTTCTTGCTAAGTGGTTCTTTGTAATAAGTTTGAAGTGCGATGTTTTCAGAAAGCATCATTTCGAGCACAAGACCATCGCGATGACGATCTTCAGGCACGTGGCTGACATTCATTTCAGTAATCTTACGTGGGGAAAGACCAACAACTTCTTGTCCCTTAATTTTGATACTGCCTGATTTGACTTTGCGAAGTCCGGTAATAGCCTGGATCAATTCACTCTGACCATTTCCGTCAATCCCTGCAATTCCGACAATTTCACCTGCACGAACATCAAGAGATAGTTCTTTGACCGCAGGGACACCGCGGTTTTCATTCACGACTAAGTCAGAAATTTGCAGAACCACTTCTTTAGGCTGCGCTTCTTCTTTTTCTGTTACGAAAGAAACTGAGCGCCCAACCATCATTTCCGCCAAATCTTTATTGGTAGCACCTTCGATGCTAACCGTTTGAATGGATTTCCCACGACGAATGACTGTGACACGATCCGCAACGGCACGAATTTCGTCCAGTTTGTTAGTGATGAGGATAATGGATTTGCCTTCTTTAACGAGGGTTTTCATAATATCCATTAACTCCAAAATTTCAGCAGGAGTTAGCACTGCTGTAGGCTCGTCGAAAATCAGAATATCAGCTCCGCGATAGAGTGTCTTCAAGATTTCTACACGTTGTTGAGCCCCAACAGAAATATCTTCAACTTTTGCTGTAGGATCCACAGCCAAGCCGTAGCGTTCAGATAACTCTAGAATATCTGCATTAGCTTTTTTCAAATCTAATACACCCTTGTTCGTTACTTCGCTACCAAGAATGATATTTTCTGCAACAGTGAAAGCCTCTACCAACATGAAGTGCTGGTGAACCATCCCGATCCCTAGAGAAGCAGCCTTTGAAGGAGAATCTAGTTTTTCAGATTTCCCATTGACCACAATTTCTCCGCTCGTTGGCTCCAAAAGACCAGCCAACATATTCATCAGGGTTGATTTCCCAGCTCCATTTTCACCAAGAAGTGCATGAATTTCACCTTTACGCAATTCGAGGTTGATTTTGTCGTTTGCGACAAATTCACCAAAGATTTTGGTAATTTCACGCATCTCAATGACGTTTTCGTGTGCCATTCGAATATTCCTTTCTAGAAAACTATATTTTATTTCAGTAGGACCTGCTAAACAAGTTAGTAAGTTCTATTGAGACAAAATGTCCCAACACCTCATAAAAAAGCGACCCAAGAAGGATGGATCGCTTCCGGAAGGTTTTATTTCTCAGGTGCTTTTACACTACCATCAATAATTTGTTTTTTAGCATCTTCTACTGCTTTTTTAGCATCTTCTGAAAGATTAGAAGTTGTCAAATCAACACCACCATCTTTCAAACCAAATGTGATCACTTTTCCACCTGGGAATTTACCGTCAGCAGTTTGAGTTGCGATTTCTTGAACAGTTTTACCAACTTGTTTCAAAGTAGAAGCCAATACGAAGTTAGATTCTTTACCATCTTTTGAAGTGTATTTACCTTCATCAACTTGGTCACGGTCTACACCAATAACCCAAACTTTTTCGCCTTCGTTTTTCTTCTCGTTCAAGTCTTTTGCTTCCTTGAAGACACCAGCTCCTGTACCACCAGCAGCTTGGTAAATAACGTCAGCTCCTGCAGCGTATTGTGTTGCTGCAATTGTTCTACCTTTTTCAGGGTTGTTGAAGTCTTCAGCATATTGTACATCAACTGAAATGTCTTTGTTTACAGACTTCACGCCTGCTTCAAATCCTTTTTCAAAACGAGTGATAACTTCACCACGTGCTCCACCGATGAAACCAACTTTGTTTGTCTTCGTAGTTTTGGCTGCAGCAACCCCTGCAAGATAAGCAGCTTCATTATCTGCAAAAACAGCAGATGCTACGTTCTTCTTATCACCAACAACAGAGTCAATAATAACATAGTTGATATCAGCATTTTCATCTGCAGCAGCAGTAACAGCTGGAGCAAGTTTGTAACCAACACCGTACACTAATTTGTAGCCGTTTGTAGCAGCTTGGCTGAAGTTATTCGCAAAATCTGCTTCACTTGTAGATTGGAAGTAAGTAAATCCGTTATCTTTAGAAAGACCATTTTCTTTACCCCAAGCTTGTAGACCTTCCCATGCAGATTGGTTAAATGATTTGTCATCAACACCACCTGTGTCAGTAACGATAGCAGCTTTTAAATCAGTTTTTGCATCTGAAGAATCTTTGCGAGACGCACGATTTCCACATGCAGCAAGTCCGATTGCAGCGACAGTTACTAGACCTAGGCCTAACCATTGTTTCTTGTTCATTTCTGAACCTCCTAAATAAGATATGCAACTATGTTGCGGATTAATAAAAGGGTCAATAGACCGCCTTTACAGAAGTTACTAGGTAAGATCTGTAAAGGAATATGGAAGCAATTCCTTGACCGTCATCACGACCGTCGATTTATCTTTGGCTACCAGAGTAACCGGTAGGTCTGGCTCGAAAAATTCAGCCATCACCTGGCGACAAGCACCACAGGGTGAAACTGGTTTTTCCGTCTGGCCATAAATAATTAATTCCTTAAATGAACGCTCGCCTTCTGAAACAGCCTTGAAGATAGCTGTTCGCTCACCACAATTGGTCAAGCCGAAACTCGCATTTTCAACATTGACGCCTGTATAAATCTTTCCCTCTGCTGTAACTAAGACAGCTCCAATTGGAAAGTGAGAATAAGGCACGTAAGCATTCTCGCTTGTTTTTACAGCTAGGTCAATCAACTCAGTAGTCGCCATGGGCTACTTCTCCCTTCATGATGGCTACTCCAGAGGAAGTGCCGATTCGGTTAGCACCCGCTTGGATCATAGCTTGAGCATCCTCATAGCTACGAGTACCTCCAGATGCTTTCACTCCCATATCCGGTCCAACAACCTGGCGCATGAGAGCTACATCCTCAACAGTTGCTCCACCACTAGAGAAGCCAGTCGAAGTTTTCACAAAGTCTGCTCCTGCCAATTTGGCAATCTGGCAAGCCACTACTTTTTCAGTTTCAGTTAATAAGCAAGTTTCAATAATCACTTTTACCAAGCGATCGCCACTTGCTTCTACAACGGCCTGAATATCTTCTTCTACTAATGTCAGATTTTTTGATTTCAAGGCACCGATATTGATGACCATATCGATCTCATCGGCTCCATTTTGGATGGCATTTTGAGTTTCAAATGCTTTAACAGCTGGTGTGTTCGCGCCAAGAGGAAAACCAATCACCGTACACACTTTTACATCTGAATCCCGAAGTCCTTCTGCAGCGAAGTTAACCCAGGTCGGTTGGACACAAACACTCGCAAAATCATATTCTTTCGCTTCTTCGATCAAAGCCTCGATTTGTTCTTGTTGTGCATCAGGTTTTAATAATGTGTGGTCAATATATTTGTTTAATTTCATTAATAAATCTCCCCCAAACGAATTACGAAACGATTTCAATAATCTCTGAAACGCTTACAACCTCGTCTAGTATTTTAACATTTTTTTGGAATTCTGCAATGTTTTTTTGACAAATTTCTAAATTTGTATAAATAGTTGCAACAAGCTCCCCTTTTTGAACAGGATCACCGACTTTCTTAGCAAAAACAATTCCTGTTTCATAGTCTAAATCATCTGATTTTACTGCTCTGCCAGCCCCCAGACGCATAGCGAAGAGTCCGTGTTCCATGGCAGGCAAGGCTGCAATATAGCCATCCTCTTCTGCATAGACAGGCACCTGTTCTTTTACCTGAACTGGACGGTAGAGATCTTCTAAATCGCCACCTTGAGCGAGGACCATTTCTTCAAATTTCTTCAGAGCTTTGCCGGCTGTCAGATGTTGTTTGACTTCTTCCAAGCTAGCCGTTACCCCACCGAGTTCCAACATAATTTGAGCCAATTCACAAATAAAGTGGGTGACATCTTCTCTGCCTTTGCCTTGAAGAATATCTAAGGCTTCAAGAATTTCGAGACGGTTTCCGATGCTGGTTCCCAAAGGTTGGCTCATATCCGTCAAGACAGCAATGGTCTTGCGCCCGACAGCATTTCCAAGATCCACCATGGTACGAGCTAGTTCACGCGCCTCTTCGATGGTCTTCATAAAGGCCCCTTCTCCAACGGTAACATCGAGAAGGATAGCATCTGCTCCAGCCGCAATCTTCTTACTCATAACGGAACTGGCAATCAATGGAATCGTGTCAACTGTTGCCGTCACATCTCGAAGTGCATAGAGAAGCTTATCCGCCATGACCAATTGATCAGATTGGCCGATAACAGAAAGACCAATGTCTTGTACTTGTTTGATGAACTCTTCTTGGGTCCGCTCAACTTGGAATCCCTTAATCGATTCCAATTTATCAATGGTCCCCCCTGTATGTCCAAGACCACGACCACTCATCTTGGCTACTGGAACTCCAAAGCTGGCTACTAGAGGGGCCAGTACAATCGTTACTTTGTCCCCTACACCACCTGTTGAGTGTTTGTCCACCTTGATGCCTTTAATAGCAGAGAGGTCGAATTGCTCCCCTGTTTCCACCATCTTCATGGTCAAATCTGATATTTCTCGAGTCGTCATTCCCTTGAAATAAACTGCCATGGCAAAGGCAGCCATTTGATAGTCTGGTACTGTTCCCGCTACATAGCCCTCAATCAGCCAGTGAATTTCTTCTTTACTCAACTCAATGCCATCACGTTTTTTCTGAATGATATCTACAGCTCTCATGTAACTTTCTCACTCCTTAAAATATAATAACCTTTGTCTTTTTTGAGGATTTCACAGTTTCCAAAGATTTCTTCCATTTTTGCTTTCGCACTGGGAGCACCTTGTTTTTTCTGAATGACAATGGTTAGGTCTCCACCAGGATTCAAATGGTCAAAGCTTCCAGAAAGTACTTCATGAACTACCTTTTTCCCAGCCCGAATGGGAGGGTTACTGATAATATGGTCAAAGCACCCTTCAACCTCATCATAGACATTGGATTGGAAGATCTTAGCTTCGACTTGATTTAAAGCCGCATTTTTCTGAGCTAGATCAAGGGCACGTGTATTAACGTCTACCATAGTAGCATGAACCCCTTGCGCCTTGACCAAAGAGAGACCAAGAGGACCATACCCGCAACCGACGTCCAAAACCATCTCTCCTTGCTGAAAAGACAGACAAGACAAGAGGACCTGGCTGCCAAAATCGATCATTTTCTTACTAAAAACACCGGCATCCGTCAAAAATTTCATCCGCTCTCCTAGAAGGACCACATGTAACTCATGGATATCATGTTGAGCATCTGGATGTTCATCATAGTACATTTTACTCATACTAGCATTATAGCATAATTTAACCTATTTTTAAATCGTTTACAGAAGATCTTAAAACTGATATACTAAAGGTCACTATGGAGGAAAAGCTTGAAATGGATAAAGAATTTCTACACTTCGAAAAGATCAATCGACAAACTTGGCAAAATCTCCACCGGAAATCAACTCCTCCTCTATCTGAAGAGGAATTGAATTCAATCAAGAGTTTTAATGACCTCATTAGTTTACAAGATGTAACAGACATTTATTTACCCCTGACACACTTAATTCAAATCTACAAAAAAGCGAAAGAAGACTTAGCTTTCTCTAAAGGCATCTTTCTCCAACAGGAAAGCAAAAAACAGCCTTTTATGATTGGAATTTCAGGGTCTGTGGCTGTCGGCAAATCAACGACTAGTCGCCTCCTTCAAATCCTTCTTTCTCGAACCTTTTCCGGTTCTACAGTGGAGCTAGTGACGACAGATGGCTTCTTATATCCCAATGCGACCCTGATTGAACAAAACATTCTCAATCGCAAGGGCTTCCCTGAAAGTTATGATATGGAACTTCTCTTAGATTTCTTGAATCAGCTTAAAAATGGTCAGAGTTACCAGATTCCCGTTTATTCTCACGAGATTTATGATATCGTCCCTGACCAGAAGCAAACCATCCAAGCTGCAGACTTCATTATCGTAGAAGGGATCAATGTTTTTCAGAATCCTCAAAATGATCGTCTCTATATGACGGACTTCTTTGACTTTTCCATCTATGTGGATGCTGAGGTTGCCAACATTGAGTCTTGGTATATTGATCGCTTTAAAAAGTTGTTGGACCGTGCAAAGGATGACCCAAGCAACTACTACCACCGCTTTACCCAGCAACCAGAAGCTGAAGTCCTAGCCTTCGCTCATCAGGTATGGGAGTCGATCAATCTCTTAAATCTAAAAGACTATATCGAACCCACTCGAAACCGAGCCGAACTGATTCTGCACAAAGCTGCCAACCATGAGATTGATGAAATCTATCTTAAGAGATAAAGAGATTGTAACAAAACGACCCCCAAAAGATGGCGATTCGAAGAAAAATTAGTTTGGGCTTGTCAAAAGAAAAGTTTTCAGATATAATAAGAGAGTTAGAATATCATTGGAGGTGAAAAAATTGGCAAACATTAAATCAGCTATCAAACGCGCTGAATTGAACGTTAAACACAACGAAAAAAACTCAGCTCAAAAATCAGCTATGCGTACTGCAATCAAAGCTTTTGAAGCAAACCCATCTGAAGAACTTTACCGCGCTGCTAGCTCAGCTATCGATAAAGCAGAAACTAAAGGTTTGATCCACAAAAACAAAGCTAGCCGTGATAAAGCACGTCTTGCAGCGAAACTTGGTTAATCAAGAATTGCATACAAAATGAGCTCTCCGGAGCTTTTTTTGTTGCTTCGATATGAGGAGATACGATGAAAATTTCGATTATCGGCTATTCCGGTTCTGGCAAGTCAACTTTGGCTGAAACCTTAGCCCGCTACTACTCCATTCCCAAACTCCACATGGATACCCTTCAATTTCAACCGGGTTGGATAGACAGTGACCGGGATTGGATGGAGGAAGAAATGAAACAATTTCTCAGTACTCATAGAGACTGGGTCATTGATGGCAATTACTCTTGGTGCTGCTATGAGGAGAGAATGGAGCAAGCCGACCAGATTATCTTCCTGAATTTCTCCCGTTGGAACTGCCTCTATAGAGGATGGAAACGATACCGTCGCTATAAAGGCAGAGTCCGTGAGAGTATGGCAGCAGGCTGCCCAGAACGCTTTGACTGGGAATTCATCCGTTGGATTCTCTGGGACGGTCGAACTAAGAATGCCAAAGAAAGATATCGAAATATCCGTTCTAGCTATCCCGATAAATTCATCACTCTCAAAAACCAAAAGGAACTAGACCGTTTCCTCAATAACATCAAAAATGATCTACTGGAATCGAAGTAAATATTCGATCTAGTAGATCATTTTTCTTATTTTCTTTTCTTTTGAGGAAACAAGGGAAGTCCTAAAGAAGCCATCTTCTCCGCTGGCACCTTCATGCCATCCTTAATCCACTTGGCTAGGACAGAGACAATGGCTGAGCTGAGGAAGGAATTCAAATAACTAGCCGGTCCTTGTGAGGATTTTTGACTTTTACTTCTCTTTTCCAGAAACTCATAAACAGCCTTGGTAAGTAATTTCTCAAAATTATAATCGACGGCCAAGCTGATAATGCGGGCTTCTTTCTTGGCCTCTTTAAAGAGATAAACCCAAATCTGGTACAAATCGGTCTTAAAATTATACCCCTCTAAAGACTTGGTAATTTTCGAAACAGTTGATTGGAAGATGGATTCCAGCAATTCTTCTTTCGACTCATAATTTCGGTAAAAGGCTGCGCGAGAAACTCCTGCTCTCTCCACCAATTCTGAAATGGTAATCTTTTTCAAGTCCTTTTTATCCAACAACTGAAGCAAGGAAATCTCCAAGGACTCCCGTGTGATGGCATTGCTTTCTTGGTTAGATCGTTTCAAATTTTCTAAGGATTTTTCGGATATCTTTCTTTCTGCCATAACACTTACTTTCTATCTGTATCATCTGAATGTATCTGCTTTCAGAGAATGCAACTTCATGATATAATTGTAAAAAAAGACTAACCACTTGTCAATGAACAATTATTTACATTTTGAGGTAATAAAAATGACATGGAAAATTATCGCAGATTCTGGCTGTGATTATCGTACTTACGAAAGTGCTGCACCAGATACTAGCTTTGTTTCAGTGCCCCTTACCATTCAGATTGGTGAGACCATCTATACAGACGACGCTAATCTGGATACAGATAAAATGATGGAAGATATGTATGCAACGACTACTGCTTCCAAATCAGCTTGTCCTAGTCCTGATGACTATATGAGAGCCTTTGAGGGAGCTGATAATATTTTCGTTGTTACCATCACTGGTACTTTGTCTGGTAGCCACAATAGTGCTCAGGTCGCTAAAAAGCTTTATCAAGAAGATCATCCGACTACCAACATTCACGTGATTGATAGCTTATCAGCTGGTGGTGAAGTGGATCTACTCGTTCGTAAACTTCATCAACTCATCGCTCAAGACCTTGACTTTGATCAAGTGGTCGAAGTCATCACCAAATACCAAGAAAAAACCAAACTAATCTTTGTCCTTGCTAAAGTCGATAATTTGGTCAAAAATGGCCGACTCAATAAAATTATCGGAACAGTTGTCGGCCTCTTAAACATCCGTATGGTTGGCCAAGCTAGCGATACTGGAACCCTTGAGCTCCTCCATAAAGCCCGTGGCCAAAAGAAAGCCATTTCCACTACTTTTGAAGAAATGCTTAAAGCCGGCTATAAAGGTGGACATATCACCATCGCTCACCGTCGCAACGAAAAATTCGTAGAACAACTCTCTGCCTTGGTCCATGAAAAGTTCGCCAATGCGGATATCGAAGCTCTTCCGACCTCAGGCCTCTGCAGCTTCTACGCTGAAGAAGGTGGCCTCTTAATCGGCTATGAAATTTAAATCAACATAAAAAGAGGCTGGGACAAAAGTCCTAGCCTCTCAATTTTCTTTGGATTGTCGAGCAAGACGCAGTGGTTGAGTGGGCTCTACTACGCTGATTTCATCAGCTTTTACAGCCCTACTCAACTGTGCGGAGGTGGGACGACGAAATCGAATTCTAACGAATTACCGATTTCTGTCCCACTCTCTTTTACCATACAGATTCCCTCCGGTCAAACCAGAGGGAATCTTTTTTATTCACCAATTTCTTGGTTAAATTTGTAGAAAGTACCTTTATAAATAAAGTAAGTCGCAAGAGCACCTATACCAGCAATGAGAAGATAAATCACACTAGCAATCAGGGTGGTGAAAGCCACAGCGGATAGATAGAAGGTAAAGCCTATCAGGACTAGCATAACGATAATAAAGACGAAGATCAATAATCCTCTCAGGGCTGCGTTTCCTCTATTACGGTTCATCAGGTCTGTTACAGTCGACCAATTAGTCGTTAAGAGCTTGTAGTCACGTCGAAAAGCAATCACACTCAAGCTCAAACTGGTCAAAAACCAAATCAAAAGCATGGCTAGAAGGGAGAGGGGATGGACACCAAAGTAACAGGACACCCCTACCAAAAGCACAATCGGCAAAGCAGACTGAACCGAAAAGAGAATCCAAAATTTCTTCAAACAATAGCGTTTGAAGTCAATCGGAAGGGCACGAAGATAAGCGAAATTTTCCCGTTCCAAAGAGATCCCAATACTGGTCAAGCTTTCCACAGAGTTGAAGACTCCAATCATGAAAGCGATGAGGGATAAGGGAAGTAAATATTGGGGTGTGAGGTAGTTCTCAATTTGAAGGGAAGCTCGCGACGCTCCTAAAAATAAGCCAAATGTGAAAAGATAAGGGAAAATCGCCATCATGAAGATGACTTGCGTCAGCAAGGTACCATCACTTAGAAGCCGTTTATGATAGGAAACAGTAAAGCGATGGAAGGCCTTCTGATCTCCCACCTTCATCTGACTCACCCGCTCCTTAACCGCATGGCTGGAAGAAACCTCAAGGGCAGCATCATAAAAATGAGGCAAGACCTGACTTTTGACCAGCCAAACGAGAACCGCTAGAAGCAGAATCCAAGCCAAGATCCCAAGCAGAGCACCTGAATCCAAAGGATTCAAGATAAAGCTATGAAAGACCTCTATTGGAGGAAAAATACTGGGTTGAGTAACCAGATCACCAGCCACCGAATGCTCTGATTGGAGCATATTAATATAGAGGTAAGCTCCAATGGAAATGAGACTACTCAAGCCAATGATGAGGTTAGACACCAAACTCGTGTGCTTCTTAAAGATAGCTGATTTGGTAATCAGGTGGGATAAGAACAAGGTGCCTAAAAAGAGGATGGAGAGGAGAATCATGGCACAAAGAAGGCCAAGAAGGAGCCCCACCAGAATATTTCCCCCTGCTTGGATGGGCAGAATGATGAAGTAACTAATCATTGGAAGCAGAGCCATCAAGAGCACTAAAATGACCGAGATGCTCTTTCCTGCAATCACTTCTGCATCCGAAAAGGCATAGGGACGATAAAATTGCAAATCCTTGCTCTCGTAAAAGACATTGTAAAAACTCATCAAACCTTGGGAGATCGTCAGGAGCGCAAAGAGCGTAATCATATTGACAAAGGGACCAGGGCTAGAGACAAAATCATTGGCACTCGAGAGAATCCCAAAGAGGAAAAGATAAAGGAGACCGATAAAAATATAGGTCCGAATAGACTGAGCGGAAACATTGACCTTCCTAGTCGGATCCTTTTCCTGCTTCTTACGAAATTTCGCTAATTGGGCCGGCTGAGTAGCATAAATGATGTTGACATCCACTAGGCGACGAACCATCTTAAGACGCATCTGGACTCACCTCTTCTCTTCGACCGGCCAGTCCAAGATAGATGGACTCTAGGCTTTGTTCTGGGTGTTGCCCCTTCAGCTCCTCGATAGTTCCATAAAAGATGAGGTTCCCCTTCTTCAGGATGGCAATCTTATCACAGAGTTGCTCTGCCACTTCGAGGACATGGGTAGAGAAGATGACGGTATTTCCCTTATCCGCATGCTCCCGCATCATCTGCTTCAAGTCGTAAGAGGCTTGGGGATCCAAACCCGTCATGGGCTCATCTAGAACCCAGATGTCTGGATCAGATAGTAGAGCCCCGATAACAAATACCTTCTGGCGCATTCCATGAGAGAAAGACTCGATGACTTCATAGCGATGACTAGTAAAGTCAAAAAGGTGGAGCAAATGATCCAAACGGTCATCACATTCCTGCTGGCTCATATCATAGGACGTGGCAACCAACTCCCAAAATTCATTGGCCGTTAAACGAAGAAAGAGATCTGGTGAATCAGCTACATAGCCAATTTTCTTCTTTATTTCTAGGCGATTGCTATAGAGGTCCTTTCCATCTACTAGGATGCTACCGGTCGTTGGGGTGATGACACTGACCAGGCTCTTAATGGTCGTTGATTTTCCGGCTCCATTATGGCCAATCAAGCCGACAATCTGCCCATCTTCAATGGTCAGATTCAAGTGGTTCAATGCCAGATGCCCATCGTAATCTTTTGTAACTCCTTGAAATTCAATCATAGATTCTCCTTCTCCTATTCCACTTCTCTAATAAAAGAAAATGGTTTATTCATATTGCCTATATTTTATTCCTCTTTTCCTCTTTTGTCAATGGAAAACTCAAGTATTAAAGCAATTCCTCAAAACGGTAGAGAAGGCCAAATAGATAGTTAGGGATGGTCTCCAGGAGATCCTCCCTGAAGACCCGCTCCCCTCTTTGATGGAGTTCCTTGCCCCAAGGCCCTAAATTGACCGCAGGCACTTGGATCTGTGCAATCTTTTCAAGATCCAACTCGTAAACTTGAGAGGGGGTAGCTAAACTATCCAATACGACTTGATAGCTTGCTAGATCTCTCTCCAAGGCACAATAACTAGTGTCGCAAATGCCCATGAAATACTCTTCCACCTTCAGTGACAAGCCCTTGCTTTCTAAATAGTGGTGGTAATCATCTACAAGGCTACCAATTTTTAGACTGGTATTCGGTAAAGACCGACAATTCATAGAAGGGTAATAAGGTGGAGCAAAGCCAATGACAACTAATGGAGCTTTCTCACCTAGGAAGTTTAAGTAACCTTGGATCTGCTGGATGGCAATAGCCTGATAGCCGACTCCGGCTAAGAAATCTTTGTAGGCTCTTTGCGCACACTGGTCTTGGAAGCTTGAAAATCCTTCCTTCATTTGGCAACGATCCAGCAATTCTTGATAGCTAATCACCCTTGGCTGAGAGATCACATGGTCTTGTCCTGCTTGGTCCTGGAGGGACAGGTATTTGACATAAAACTCATCGACCGCTTCCTGGCTCAACTCTTTGATGCGTTGCAACAATTCTTGAGGGGTCTTTTTCAGATGCAGCACACTGAAATAGCCAGCAGCATGAAGGACAGTCGATACATCATATTGATCCTTCAAATCTCGCAGATAAGACCAAGAAGGAAGAGGAGATTGCTCTCCCAGCGCTTGGTCGGATAGGTCTGGATGGAGGTCCAATTTAGATGCGACTGCTATTAGGAGAGAGAGGGCGTTGATTCCTTTGAGAGGTTCCTTCATGTGGGATAAGACTCCCTGGGTGACGACGACTGGCATGAGCTTGCCGACCGTTCCGATATGTAGGACCTTCTCCTTGTCACTAGTGGCTTCAAAAGGCTCTGAATCCACCGCTAAGACATAGTCCAAGTCAAACTCTTCTTTTAACTGACAAAGTAGACCCAAGGCTCCTCTCATTCCACGTGAATAGGACTCCTCATCTCCCACAGAAAGGTAGAGGAGACTGACCTGTCCCCCTTCTGAATCGGAGGCGTAGGCTTCTAAGACACCCAGCTGAAGCGCCAAGGCCGCCTTCATGTCACAAGAACCTCGTCCGAATTGCCATTTGCCAGAATCTAGGTCCTCCTGCATTTCTGATCGAAAATCAATACCCTTTAAGGCTTGAACCAGAGCCTCGGAATCCAAGGCTATAGGGGCTAGGGGACCGTAATCTTCTAGATCTACCGTATCGTGGTGGTGAAAAAGGATCACTGTCTTTTTCTTGCCTTTATCGACCAAGGCCCAATTGACAGTACGATGGAGATGGTCATTGGGAAGAGGGTAGCGTCCAAAGTGCTGGGGATGCGTCTTAAAATATGGAATAGCCCCAATTCGTTGGTCTAAATAGTCTTCTATCTCCCTTTCTGTCTCGGTATTGGTAAAGCTAGGTATGGACATTGCCTCTTGAAAAATGGTGGCAATTTGTTCTTGGAAATGTTCTATGGATCTCAATGGAAGCCTCCTTCTGATGGACTGGATCCTTTTTTTCTATCACCCTTGGGCGATAAGACTGACATTATTGATCTTCTTTGCGACGGTAGACAACTTTCCACAAGCTAGTGGCAAGTACCGTTAACAAGCCATAAACTGTCCAGATATTTGCTGATTCCCCAGTCTCAGGCAAGTGAATTTCCTCCTTTTTAGGCAAGTGAGCGACACTTTCCTCTCCTTGACTTGTACTTTCGCTGACGTGTGCTAATTGAGCCAATTCTTCTTTCTGTTCTTTACGGAAGTCCATTTGGTCTCGTCCGACTGGTGGTTGTTGTTCCAGATGACTAGTTTGATCAGGAACAGAGATCTTACCGGCTTCTTCCACTACAGTAGGATTCTTCTTAGCGATTGGGAGAATACGATCTGCCAAGCTTGCATATTCAGTATCCTTTTCACTTGGCTGGTAGCGGAATAAGAGCGACCGACTAGCTTCGACAGTTGGGATGGTTGTTGAAATAGAGTCTGTCTTGAAGGTCACTTCATATGGATCCGCAAAATAGATATAATCCGGATCATAGGTGTGTAGGCTCAAGACCAGACGATGGCCTTTTTTCACTGTATACAAGTTTGGTTGCAAGTACATGGTGTAATCATGGAATTCATTTTCTTTGACATCAATAGAATGACTAGAACTTGCTGAGTCATAGCGAGATGCTGGATTAGCCAAATTCATCCAACCACGCGCAATCACCACACTCTTAACCTTGTGGGTCTTGTAACGTTTGAGAGGCAAGGTTTCAAGGTTGCTACCATTCCAGTAACCTGTCTCATCAATGGTTTCTTTTTCCAATGTGCGCATGCTGTAGCCATCTTTATCATAGGTGATTTCTTCCTTAACGACATCAAATTCTTCATCTGAAACATCCATCAGGGTCGCACTGACATGGGCATGCTTCTTGTCTCCTTTGACAAAAGCTGCGCTAAAATGTACCGGAATATGACCTTTGATGGTCGTATCTTGGTCAACGGTTGCTGCATAGGAAGCTGCTACTTCGGAAGAATGGAAGGCCGCATCCTGGTTACGTGTGGTCCAATTGTTTCCCGTGCCATAGTAATCACCCGTCACCGTTACCTCTTCCCGCTTAGAGTAGATCCGACCTGAGATAGCTTGATCCGTATCCCATTTGTCAAAACGATGCCACTTGCTAGGATCCAGATTGTCCTGAGCTGTTACTTGCGGGAGGTTTTCAATGCCATTTTCGATACCGTAGAGGTAATGGCTATACCAGAGGTTCATCAGGTCATTAAAGGCTTGTCCTGCCACTTCTGTTCCTGACCAACGAGTGGATGGATAGATGTGATTGCCTTGGTGGAGCAAGACCTTGGGATCAATCCCTGCCTTCTTGAAGGCTTGAACCATTAATTCAAAATGTTTAGGCTTGACATTGTCGTCATTGAGCCCTTGGATAATGAGAGGGGCCGCCTTTAAGTTGCTTGCATGTAAGGTGTAGTCACGTTTGACATACTCTTCGTTGTAATTATGACCATCCTTGTGTTGGAGCTCATTAAGCTTGGTAATATAGGCAGCATAGTAGTCCTTAACCTTGTCCCAATCTTCCTTATCAAGAATACGGCCTGAGGTATAGACTGATAACCAAGAGAGGTCATTGGAAGCTCCTGTATCAAGAGGAGATCCTTGGCTGTTAAAATGGTCATACCAACTGGCAATCCCTGCTGCTGGTACAATAGTCTTGAGCCCTTCGACTCCAGTAGACGCTACACCAAATGTCGTCGTACCTGCCCAAGACAAGCCTGTCATGGCGACATTGCCGTTGGACCAGTCTGCCTTGACTTCGTGGTTGCTAGTCTTATCAGAGTAGGCTTTTCGTTTGCCGTTAAGCCACTCCACGATATTCTTGTAAGCTGCCACTTCAAGGTCTGAGCCGGTCGTATTGATTCCATCGGATCCTTTTGAGCCCAATCCGCTGCTGGTCACCACTGCATAGCCACGAACCAAATAGTAATTGTACCAGTTGAGATTTTCATAGTCATAGTGTGTATAGTCATCCGAGCTTTCACGAGGATTGACATAGTACCATTCTTTTGGATCGGTCGCTTTGGCTACTTCTTCTGTCGTTACGGTTTTGCTGGCTTGGCGTTTGACAGGTTTTTCATAGAGCTTGGCCATCTCGAAGTTACCGCCTTCTTTTAGGCCAATCCCTTCTAAAGTCCGCTCTTCGGTCGTCCCTGTTACATAAGGGCTAGCTTCAAAGATACTGGCAGCCTTATAGTCCCCATTGACAGCAGCTTTTGGCACCTGTACAAAGGTCTTGACCAAGTCAGGCTTGCCATCTCCATCCGTATCATAGTCAGTTTCAACATAGACAATATAGCGGACGATGTCACTCTTATCATAGGAATAATGCTCAATATCATCCCCAGGTGAAAATGGGAAGATAGGCTGTGCTCGTCCATTCAAAAAGAGAGGGGTCTTTCTGTCTGCGCGGTAAGCGGCACGGAGCTTTTTGGCTACATCAACCATCGAAGTGAGATTAGTAACTGGAGCAGAACCCTCCACTCCTTCCTTGATCATTCCTAAGCTCTTAGCAAAAGCCAATCGGTCTTTATCAGTAGATCCGACTTGATTCTCCTTGGTTGAGGCCCAGTTCAAGAGCTGGTTGACAGCGTCTATCACTGTAGCTTCCTTCTTCACATCTGCCTCTGCTACTGGTTGACCTGTCACTTCTGAAAGCTCTCCTAGAGTCACTTTAGGAGCGTTAGAAACAGGCAATGGATTATTCTCTGCAACAGACACTTCTGCTGATTGAGGAGCATCACTAGTAGGCTGGACTGGAGCTTTTTCTACTACAGCAGTCTCCTTGGTCGGAGAGGATTCATTTCCCGTTGTCGGCTGAATTGTTGTAGGACCTGTTTCAGCAGTCGCTTGGTCCAAGTTAGGTTGATTTGTAAGTTCCTTCTTAGGAGACAGCTCCCCACTTGCTGGAATTTCATTTGAAACAGCAGAGGCTTCTGCTGTACTTGGCTGTCCCACATGAGAGGTTAAGGCTGGTTCTTGACTATTCGCAGTCACTTCTTCAGCCTGGACATGACGCGCCAAAATAACTGGACTTATTAATAAACTTGCAAACACAATCGAAACAATGGTTGATTTTTTCATATACAAACTCCTTTGAAACGTGTCGTTTTGACCGTTTTAACCGAAACGACAAATAATAGACAAAATCATTCTTTAATAGATGCAGTAAAAACGAACCCTCCTTTCAACAACAGCATCTCCTCCTGTCAGCAAGCTAGTTTTCCTCTTATCTGGTAGTCAGCTAGCTTTCAAACAGGATAACAACTTAACTGACAGCAGGGAAGATCCTACAGACATTCCTTCCTGTCAATCAAATGATGGAGACACTTCTTCTAGTAGCAAAGCCTTCTTAGACAGATTGAGCCAACTTGAACAAAACCGAAAAAAATAGTTCCTATTCATGAGGGCAAATTCCCCATTTTTCTCATGCGAGAGCTCGTTTCCAGCCCATTTATCCTTAATCCAATAAAGACAGCGTTTTCGAGAGTGCAAACCTTTGCCCTATCTTGTCATTTTTGGTAAAATAAGGCATTATTCACGAAAGATGAGAAACAAATGGAAAATCAAACCTTAATGCAATATTTTGAATGGTACTTACCTTCGGATGGTCAACACTGGTTCCGCTTAGCTGCAGATGCTCCTCACCTAGCAGACTTGGGCATTCGTAAAATCTGGATGCCACCAGCTTTTAAAGCGACATCTGCCAATGACGTCGGCTACGGCGTCTATGACCTCTTTGACCTTGGAGAATTCGACCAAAAAGGAACTGTCCGGACCAAATATGGTTTCAAAGACGACTACTTGCAAGCCATCCAGGCCTTAAAAGAGTCTGGAATCCAGCCCATGGCCGATGTCGTTCTCAACCATAAGGCAGCTGCCGATGGTTTGGAAAAATTTGAAGTGGTCGAAGTGGACCCTAACGATCGAACCATCGTATTGACAGAGCCTTTTACTATCAAGGGATGGACAAAATTTACCTTTGATGGTCGAAATGGAACCTATAATGACTTCCACTGGCACTGGTACCACTTTACTGGTACTGATTACGATGCTTCCCGCAATAAGAGTGGGATTTACCAGATCCAAGGGGACAACAAAGGTTGGGCACAAGACGATCTCGTTGATAGTGAAAATGGAAACTATGACTATCTTATGTATGCCGATATCGACTTTAAACACCCAGAAGTGATCGAAAACCTCAACCAATGGGCTGCATGGTTTATCGAAACCACTGGAGTTCAAGGCTTCCGACTAGATGCGGTCAAACACATCGACTCCTTCTTTATGAAGAACTTCATCCAGCAAATCACAGACAAATATGGAGAAGATTTCTATGTATTTGGTGAGTTTTGGAATGGGGATGAACAAAGCAACAATGATTACCTAGCCAGCATTGACTATCAGTTCGACTTAGTCGACGTTGCCCTCCACCAAAATCTCTTTAGAGCTAGCCAAGAAGGGGAAAACTTTGATTTAACGACTATATTCAATGGCACTCTCGCAAGCAATCATCCAGAAAGTGCTGTGACCTTTGTCGATAATCACGATACCCAAAGAGGACAAGCCTTAGAGTCCACAGTCGGTGAATGGTTCAAGCCTGCTGCTTACGCCCTCATTCTCCTCCGCGAGGCTGGGCTCCCATGTGTCTTTTATGGAGACTATTACGGAATTTCAGGCGATTTTGCCCAGCAATCTTTCCAAGCGGAGCTTGATCAACTCCTTCGGATCCGCAAAGACTTAGCCTACGGTGAACAAAGAGACTACTTTGACGATCCTAACTGTATCGCTTGGACTCGCTCTGGAACTGAAGAGTCTGCTCCTATCGCCTGCGTCATTTCAAATGCTGCTGCATCTGCCAAACGGATGGAAATCGGCCAAGCATATGCAGGACGGTCCTACTACGACACCTTAGGAAATTACCAAGATACCATCCAAATTGAAGAAGACGGTTGGGCTGATTTCCCAGTCTCAGAACGTTCCGTCAGCGCATGGATTTTGGCAGACTAACTAGAAAATAAAATCGAGTAAAGAGGCTGGGACAAAAGTTCTAGCCTTTCAATTGTCTTTGAATTGTCGAGCAAGACGCAGTGGTTGAGTGGGCTCTACTACGCTGATTTCATCAGCTATTACAGCCCTACTCAACTGTGCGGAGGTGGGACGACGAAATCGAATTCTAACGAATTACCGATTTCTGTCCCACTCTCTTTCTTATATTTCATGGCAAACCACAGGTTCATTCTAACACCTTAGGAAAGCGCTGTCAATTCCTTATCTTATTCTGTTAACAAATTCATAAAAAGAAAAAACTCGCCCACTTCCATAGTTGGAAATGAACGAGTTTAGTTGATCTGAGAAGCAAGGGCTTCTTCTAACTTAGCTTAATTCCGCAACAATCGCTTTGAGTTGTTCTTTGGTGTGAACACCAGCGACTTGTTTCACCACTTGGCCATCTTTTTTGAACAAGAGTGTTGGGATGGACATGATGCCGAAGTTACGAGCAGTGTTTGGATTTTCATCCACATCCATCTTAAAGATTTTCAAGTCATCTTCATGGATCTCTTCTGCCAACTGTTCCAAGATTGGTGCCTGCATCCGGCAAGGACCACACCAAGTTGCCCAAAAGTCTACCAAGACCAAGCCTTGGCTAGTTTCTTGTTCAAATGTTGCATCTGTTAGTACGTGTACCATAGTTCCTCCTTTGATTAGTGATTTCCACTAATCTCTTATTGATAGTTCTATTCTACACCAAAATTCAAGTTTTTAGAAATATTTGCTACGCTCTCAGCCTTGGACATCTTCTTTCTTTTTCTTCCAGAAAAGAAGACTAGACAAGAGGAGGGTACCTAACCCATAGAATCCTATCCATTCCTCTTCCGTGCCTGTTTGAGGAAGCTGACCTGCTTTTTCTTGCGCTGGAAGGACTGTTTTACCCGTCTCATAGACAAATGTTTGTCCATAAGCAACAGATAGAGATTCTGGTTTTGCAGTTTCTTTCTCAGCCGTTTTGACGAGAGAACGAAGATTTGGACTAGCAGGAATCTCTGATCTACCATATCTTTCAGGCTCTGGAAGGACTGGCAGATGGTATTCTTCGATGTAATGAACTGCTGGTTCTACCAATTTTGCCCCCTGAATCTCTGGAAGGGCAGCATATGCTGTATCAGCTGCGTTAGGAAGATAAGAAGCCACTTGCGAACGCGTTCCTTCTACAATTGGAATGCTCGCACGGATTGAATCTGTCTTGAAGGTGACTTCATAAGGATTTTCAACGGTTAAGTCAGATGGATCATAGGTATTGAAGACTAGGGCTAATTTGTGGCCCTTTTTAACCGTATAGAGGTTTGGTTGGAGATGGACCGTATAGTCGTGGAATTCCCCAACTTTTGGCTCGATACTATTTCTTGAGCTGGCTGAATCATAGCCAGACTCAGGGTTGGCCAGGTTGATCCATCCTTTGGCAATGACCTTGTATTTTGTCTTAATGGTCTCAAACTCTGCTACAGAGAGATTAGAGAGGGTACTTCCCATCCAGAAGCCATCTGCTTTTTTATCTGCCTTGACGCTACCGTTACCGACCACATCAAATTCCTCATCAGAGACGTCGACTAAGAGGGCATTGATCTGGAAGTTCTTGCCTTGCCCCTTAGCTAGGGCTGCCTTGAAGTGTACAGGGATATGCCCTTTGATGGTAGTATCTTCTGTCACTTCTGATACAAAGGTCATGTTGGCTTTTGAAGAAGCTTGGCTCACAGTTTCGTTGCGTTTAGCAATCTCTATGCCAGCTCCTGCATAGTCACTTGAAATCGTCTCTTCCAAGCGTTTCGACTGGGCATTGAGGAAGAGGCGTTGCGAAGTCTTCCAGTTATCATAAGTGGTCCACTTACTTGGGTCATAGTTGTTTTGAGCTAGAACAGCTGGTAATTTGTCAACCTGATTCTCTACCCCGTACAAGTAATGACTAAGCCAGGTATTCAAAAGATCATAGAAATCTTGGCCATTCGCCTGGATGCCATAGCCACGAGACATGGCTGCTGGATAGACGTGGTCTCCCTGGTGGAGATAGAGCTTGACATCTTGGCCTGCCTTCTTGAGGGCATCGTACATGAGTTCAAAATGCTTGGTTTTAACGTTGTCATCATTCAAGCCGTGAACCAAGAGGGCGCTAGTCTTGAATTTTTCAGGATGCAGGGTATAATCCCGCTCCTTCCAGACATCGCTGTAATTGCGTTCATGCGCATTTTGATCCTTGTTGAGCTGGTTGATGTAGTTGGCATAATTTTGCCAAATACCAGCCCAGTCTTTTTCATCTAGAATCCGAGTACCGACATAGAGGGACAACCAAGATAAATCACTATATGGTGGGTTCCCATAAGCTGTTCCTTGACTGTTGAAATAATCATACCAAGAAGCGATCCCAGCAGCTGGTACGATGGTCTTCAGACCTTCGACTCCTGTACTTGCCACACCAAAGGTCGTGGTTCCAGCCCAGGACAGACCGGTCATGGCAACATTTCCTGTAGCCCAGTCTGCTTTGATTTCGACATTGCTGGTCTTATCGGTGTAGGCCTTGCGCTTGCCATTGACCCACTCGATGATATTCTTAAACGCATTGATTTCAAGGTCAGAGCCTGTCGTGTTAAAACCTTCCGACCCTTTGGTACCAAGCCCCGCACTGGAGATAAAGGCATAGCCTCTGACTAAGAAATAGTCATACCAGTTCAAGTTTTCGTAGTCATAGATATACTCGTAGGGACTGTAGTAGTACCAATCCGAAGCCTTGGCCTTCTTAGCCGCATCTACAGTTGACGAGTTTCCGACAGCCTGTCGTTTAGCAGGTTGCTCCCGCAATTTCTTCATATCGTAAGAGCCATCTGTCGGTAAGCCCAAGCTTTCAAGAGTCACATAGTTCTCATCCAAGGTTCCTGCTACGTAAGGACGCGCTTCGAGAATGGTCGCCGCCTTAAAATCTCCCCTGGCAACTGCCTTAGGCAACTGGACAATGGCCTTGACTAAGTCAGGCTTGCCATCCGCATCCGTATCGTAATCGGTCTCCACATAGACTGGGAAGCGAACAATTTCGCTATCCTCATAGTGATAGTCTTCATTTGATTTTTCCCCAGTTGTATAAGGGAAAATCGGTTGAGCCCGTCCATTTAAAAAGAGAGGAGCTTTCTTTTCAGAACGATAGGCAACGTAGAGCTTCTTGGCGATGCTGTACATATTGGTCAGTTCTTCTTGACTAACCTTGCGGTTCAAGTCCTCTTGAGTGCTGATCATCCCTAGACTCTTGGCAAAACGTTCTCGATCTGCAGCTGATTGACCAGCCTGCTTAGGATCCTTCGCAGCCCACTGAAGCAATTCATCAACAGCATTTTGAACCGTTAATTCCTTGTCTTTGAGGTCGCTATTGGCCAAACTACCTGTATAAGAAGTTAAGGCTTGTCCTGTTGCTGGAGAAGATGCTACCGTCGAAGCTGCTGGACTAGCTGGGACACCTGCCCCCTGAGGTGCCTGAGGGAGATTTATTTTTTCAGTTACCGTCACGGTCTTTTCTTGTTCGACTGGCTTGTCAACCTTCTCCGTCTCCGCCGGAGCAATTGGACTCGGTCCTGCAGGTTCAGAAGTCTCTACTTCCTTCTTAGGTTCCACACTTGGAGCGGATGCTTGATCTACTTGAGATTGGGAAGTTGCTCCTTCAGATGCTACAGGTTCCGGAGCCACCTGAGTCACGACTTCTTTCGTCGGAGAAAGCTCTGGTAGATTCTCATCTGCTGCCACCACTTGATTTAAGATAAAGGGAGCTAGCAGGAGGCTAGAAGCTACCATGGACACCACTGTTTTCTTTTTCATAAACGAAACCTCGCTATTTTATAATCAATACAGCTATTATACTATGTAAGCGCTTTTGTATCAAATTTTTTCCAAGAAAAAAATCGAGGCAAATTTGCCTCGATCTAAAGATACTTATTTCACATGATCTTTTAATTCTTCTTGAGCTTTTTGGTTAGACTCTGCTTGCTCTTTCTTCCATTTTTCAAGAGCTTTGTTGTAGTCTTCGGTTGTTACAGCCTTGTCTTGAAGTTCCATGCCTTTATAGACAACGTTGTCTTTCCCTTTACCACCGGTCCAGCCAAATGGTGCTGAGAATGGTACAACACGAGTCAAGAATGGACGACCAGTCTTAGATGTTGTTGGGATAACCAAAGCACTATCTGTCAACCAAGCTTGAGCTGCAGCATATTTCTCATAACGTTTGTTAAGGTCTTTGGTTTCAGCTCCTGCTTCCGTTACCATCTTCTCAAAGTCGTAGAGACCAACTTTCTTAGCTGCCTCATTGTTTTCGCTTGGGTCAAATCCAAGGAAGGTACGAGTATTTTCACCAGAAGATGCTTTCAAGATATCAAGGTAAGTTGATGGGTCTTGATAGTCAGGGCTCCATCCAACGTTATCTGAGATATCCCAGTCTTCGTCTTCTGCTTTAGCAGCAAAGAGCGTCACGTTCAAGAGGTCTTCTTTGGATACCATATGGATGTCGACAACGACGTTTTCTTTTCCAAGCGTACTTTCAACCGATTGTTTGAAAGATTGAGCACGTTGAACCTTAGATTGAGTCGTTTGGTCAACTGGCATATCCAAGTGGATTGGGAATTTCACACCGTCTGCTTCAAGTGCAGATTTTGCTTTTGCAAACTCTTCTTTAGCTTGTTTTTCGTTGTAAAGACCATTCTGACCATCGTCAAGATTTGCATCTTTCCACTCGTCTCCATAAGTAACCAACTCAGTTTTAACCATCTCACCGAAGGTCTTGCCATCTGCTTGAACGAATGTAGGTGGGATGTACAAGTTACGGATCAGTTTGCTTGCTCCATCTTTACCATTTGCTTGGGCAGCATAAGATTCACGGTCAAAGGCAAAGCTGATTGCTTGACGGAAGTCTTTGTTCAAAAGAGCTTTCTTAGTAGATGATTTTTCTTCATCTGTTGTTTTTGCAGTGTACTTGTAAGACTGACGGTCGATATTCACACCGATAACGAATGTGCTGGCATCTTGAGGTGTGTAGATGATTTCATCTTTAAACTTCTTAGCTTGGTCTGTAAATCCAGGTCCAGTTGGGAACAATTTAGCAAGGCTAAGAGCATTGTCCTCAAACGAGTTGGCCAATTTACTTTGGTCTTGACCATCATAGTACTCGAGCTTAACATCTGTGATGTGAACATTGTCCTTATCCCAGTAGTTTTCATTCTTGCTCATCTCGATAGATGATTTAGAAGTGAAGCTCTTCAAGATGTATGGACCATTGTAAAGAAGAGAGCTAGTGTCACTTGCTTGGGCAAATTTATCCCCTTTAGATTCTACGAATTTCTCGTTGATAGGGAAAGTGATTCCAAGAGTCAACTTAGAATTCCAGAAAGGCTCTGCTTGGTTCAAAGTGATTTGAAGGGTATGATCATCGACTGCTTTAATGCCTACATTTGAGAAGTCTGAAGTCTTACCTTCAACATAATCATTCAAGCCCTTGATAGAGTTTTGAATGATGTAGAGCATTTCAGACTTGTGGTCAGCGGCATACTTGATCCCTGCAACGAAGTCTTCAGCTGTCACGTCCGCATACTCTTCCCCTTCTGAATCATACCATTTGGCATCATCACGAAGTTTGTAAGTATAAGTCAAGCCATCTTCTGAAACTGTCCAATCTTTAGCAAGTGAAGGAATCAAATTCCCATACTTGTCGTTTTCAAACAATCCATCAATCAAGTTTCCTGTGATTTCATGGGTTGCAGCTTTACCAGATGTGATGTAGTTCAAGTTTTCAGGTTCTGTCTCGTAAACGTAAGAGAATTTTTGACCTGCTTCACTTGATTTTGAGCTTGAGCTTGATGGTTTAGAACCACCGGAACATGCTGCAAGAATACCTGCTGAAAGAAGAGCTACTCCTGCAAGAGCAATGACATTTCTTTTTTTCATTGTTTACTCCTAATAAATTTTTAAGGTTGTCATAAGATTATACCACAAAGATTTTCAGAAGAGAAGTAATTTTCTGAAAATTTATTAAATTTTGTAATTTTTCTTGTCCTTAGCATTTATTAAAGTGTGAACCATAGTCTACAAATGCCTTAACATCGCTGGTTTTGCCCTCATGAAGGTCCCGAACAATTTTTGACCCCACGATGACACCATCAGATACCTGATTAAAGCGTTGGATATCTTCTTGGGTGGAAACCCCAAAGCCTGTCAGAACTGGGATAGTGGCCAAGTCTCTCAAGGTCGCTAAGTGCTGATCCAAGTCATCCCGGTAGTTGCCCATCTTCCCAGTAACTCCATTGATGGCTACTGCATAGATAAAGCCTTCTGCTTCTTGGATCAAGGCCTTCTGCCGTTCGATACCTGTGGTCAAGCTGACCAAGGGAACAAGGGCAATATCACTCCCATCCAAGTAAGGTGCTAGCATATCCGCATGCTCATTTGGTAGATCTGGAATGATCAAGCCTTTGACAGAGGTAGAAGCCAATTCTTTAATAAAGGCTTCAATCCCATATTGGTAGACCGGATTGATATAGGTCATGATGACCAGAGGAATCTTGGTCTCTTGTTCTTGGAGTTTTTTTACAATAGCTGTTAAAGTCACGCCCTTAGCCAAACTGCGTTGCCCAGCCATTTCGATGACTGGCCCATCCGCTACAGGGTCCGACCATGGAATCCCCACTTCAATAGCCGATGCTCCACTTTCTTCTAAGAGTTGGATGGTGTCAAAGAGGCCATCGAGTCCCTTCTCATGATCGCCCGCCATGATGTAAGGTACGAAGATCCCCCGCTTGTTGTCTTTAATGACTTGTAAATGCTGTGTTAATGTTTTGGTCATCTCTACTTCCCTTCTGCTTCAAACCGTTCTTTTACCTGCATAACATCCTTGTCTCCACGACCAGATAAGCAGACGATGAGCGTTTGGTCCGGAGTCATTTTTGCTGCGACCTTTTGCGCTAGAGCGATAGCATGACTGGACTCCAATGCTGGAATGATCCCTTCCAAACGAGAAAGCAACTTAAATCCTTCGAGGGCTTCTTCATCTGTGATGGAATCATAGCTTGCCCGGCCAATTTCATTAAAATAGCAATGCTCTGGCCCCACACCAGGATAATCCAAGCCAGCTGAGATAGAGAAAGCTTCCATGATCTGTCCATGGGCATCTTGAAGCACTTCCATCAAAGCTCCGTGAAGAATTCCTGGACGACCTTTGGCAAAGGTCGCTGCGTGTTTGTCCGTATCCAAACCAAGACCAGAGGCTTCTGCTCCGTACATGGCTACTGATTCGTCTTCTACGAAGGGGTAGAACATACCAATGGCATTGGAGCCTCCACCGATACAGGCTAGGACCGCGTCAGGAAGTTTTCCATCTGAGACTTCAGCAAACTGACGTTTGGCTTCCTTACCAATCACGGATTGAAAATCTCGGACAATCTCTGGGAAGGGAGCTGGTCCAAGGGCAGATCCCATGATGTAGTGAGTATCATCAATCCCAGCTACCCATGCACGAAGGGCTGCATTGACCGCATCTTTCAGCACGCGCGATCCATCTGTCACACTATGGACTTTTGCTCCTAAGAGCTCTATCCGAAAGACATTGAGGGCTTGGCGTTTGACATCTTCTTCCCCCATGTAGATGGTACACTCCATCTCGAAGAGAGCCGCTGCCGTCGCTGTCGCCACCCCGTGTTGACCAGCTCCTGTCTCCGCGATAATCTTCTTCTTGCCCATCCGTTTAGCCAGCAAGACCTGACCAAGGGCATTGTTAATCTTGTGAGCCCCTGTATGGTTGAGGTCTTCCCGTTTCAGGTAGATTTGCGCTCCACCGATGTGCTTGGAAAGACTTTTGGCATGGTAAAGGGGAGTCTCCCGACCTACATAATTCTTGAGCAAGTCATCCAATTCCGCTTGAAAGCTTGGATCTGCTTTGGCATCTCTATAAGCCTTATCGAGTTCAATCACGGCTGTCATCAGGGTTTCTGGGACAAACTGTCCTCCAAATCTTCCATAAAACCCTTTTTCATCCGGTAGTTGATAGTTCATGCTTTCGCTCCTTCTATAAATGCTTTTATCTTTTCAATATCTTTGCGTCCGTCTGTTTCGACACCTGATGAGACATCCAGTGCATAGGGCTGAAAGGTCTCTCTAGCTTGACGGACATTGTCCACTGTTAAGCCCCCTGCAATAAAGAAATCCTGCTGGATCTTCTGATCTTTCAGCAAATCCCAATCAAAGGTTCGCCCACTCCCAGCTACGGGAGCATCAAAGAGCAGAAAATCTGCCGGGCTGGTTACTTTAGTTTTCTGGTCACTGAGCTGGATGGCTCGAATGACTGGAACTGAGATCTTTTGTATCAGAGCTTCATCAAACGTTCCATGAATCTGAACGATGTCTAAGGGAACCTGAGCAATGGCTTGCTCCAAGTCCTCTAGACTTGGTGAGACAAAGACTCCAACAATTTTGGTCTTGCCAGTCACCAGTTTTGCTAATTCGTGGACTTGCTCCAGACTGACTTGTCGCTTGCTCTCAGCGAAAACAAAACCGACATAGTCTGCGCCTGCTAGGACAGCCGTCTCCACTGCTTCCACTGTAGACAGGCCACATATTTTAACCTTTGTCAATTTGCAACTCCTTGACCTTTTCTGCTACATCCCCTGCTGTCATGAGGGCAGTCCCTACCAAGATCCCATTAAAGTAGGGAGCGACTAGAGCCGCATCTGCACCATTAAAAATAGCGGACTCCGATATATAAACCGGCTGGTCTTTAAAATGTGTAGACAATTCCAGACTAGTATTCAGATCCGTTTCAAAGGTGACGAGGTTCCGGTTGTTGACCCCGATGATGTCCGCCCCGATCCGATGGGCTATTTCGAGCTCAGGTAAGTTATGGGTCTCTACCAGCACCTCCAAACCAAGCCCCGTCGCAAAATCATAAAGCTCCTTGAGCCGGGCTTCTGGCAGAGCTGCTACAATCAAGAGAATAACCGTCGCTCCGGCATTACGAGATCGGACAATCTGTTTCTCATCAATGATAAAATCCTTGGCCAAAGTTGGAATCGTCACCTGGGAAGAAATCTCACGAAGGTAGTCTAGATCTCCCTTGAAGAAGACTTGGTCCGTCAGAACCGAGATCATGGCTGCCCCATTTTCTTCATAGGTCTTGGCTTGGGCGACAATATCTACATCCAGATTGATATCCCCCATACTAGGACTTGCCTTCTTCACCTCGGCGATGATCTGCAAGTGCTCTTGATGGCTCTTGAGAAAATCATAGAGGCGATAGGCCTGACGGAGAGGTTGGAGGTCTTCCATGACCATTTGCGCCACTTCTTTTTCTTTTTGTTCTAGGATCGTCGGTAGAAAGGCTTTACTCATACTTGAACCTCTTGTAAGTGTTGCAATTTAGCAAGGGCAGAACCATCCGCAATCAATTGACGTGCCAACTCCACCCCTTCTTTGATGGTTGCGACTTTTCCATTGGCATAGAAACCAAGACCTGCGTTGAGAACCGTTGTTTCCAGATAAGGGCTGGCTTCATTCTTCAAGACACTGAGGAGAATCGTAGCATTTTCCTTGGCATCTCCACCAGTTATTTCAGACAGCTCTACCTTGGCCATACCCAGATCTTCATAGGTAAAGGTATGCTGGCTGATCTTGCCATTTTCTAGCAGGGTGTAGGTATTGGTTCCATAAAGAGCCGCTTCATCCATATTGTCAGGACCTGTGATAACGACGGCACGTTTACGTCCCAACTGTTGAATAGCACGCGCGACAATCTCTTGCAATTCGGCACGATAAAGACCCATGAGTTGCGTTTCTAGATCCAACGGATTAGCGAGAGGGCCGACCAGGTTCATAATAGTTGGAATCCCCATAGCTTGGCGAGCTGGGCCAATGAAGCGCATAGCCGGATGCATGGTCTGCGCAAAGATAAAGGCTAAACCAACCTCATCCAAAGCTTTCGAAAGGATCTCTGGTGAGGCAGCCACATTGATGCCAAGTTCTTCTAGGACATCTGCAGAGCCCGATTTAGAAGAAACAGAGCGATTGCCGGCCTTGGCCATGCGGATCCCTCCAGCAGCCAAAACGAAGCAAACGGTCGTCGAAATGTTAAAGCTATAGGATTGATCGCCACCAGTCCCACAGTTGCACATAGCATCTGAAAAAGTCTCGGGCAATACCGTCGCATGGGCCTTTAAGGCGCGAACGATACCCGTAATTTCGTCCGCTGTTTCCCCCTTGGTTTTGAGTCCCATCAAAAAGGCAGCGATTTGACTTTCTGATAGTTGGTTCTGCAAGATTTGATCAAAGACTTCTTGGACCTGCTCTTGCGTCAAGTCTTGGCGATTAGAGATTTGTAAGAATAATTCTTTCATAAGGGTTTCCTCTTGTCTTTTCTACACGATTCAATTGAAATTTTATCTGCTTGGAACTGCTGGTCTAGTCTAGGACCAGCTTCACAAAATTTTCGATCATTTTTAGACCATCTGGACTGCCGATACTCTCAGGATGATACTGAAGTCCGTAGATGGGCAGGCTCTTGTGTTGAATGGCCATGATTTCTTGGTCGTCCGTGGTCATGGCCGTAACCTCAAATTCTTCTGGCATTTGGTCAACGACGATAGAATGGTAACGCATGATGCGCACATCATTCTCAATGTCCTTGAAAATGGGAGATGGCGTTTCAAAGGTAATCTGGCTTTGTTTGCCATGCATGACATTCTTAGCCAAGCGCAACTTGCCACCAAAGGTCTCCGCCAGGGCTTGATGCCCCAAGCAAATCCCTAACATAGGTTTTTTCCCTGCAAAGTCCTTGATCATGGCTTCCATTTTCCCAGCATCTGCTGGCCAGCCTGGACCTGGGGAGAAGACGAGGGCATCTGCCACTTCCGCCTGCTCATACAAGCGCTCATCATCATTTCGCAAGACTTCGACCTCTGTAAAAGTTCCCAAGTATTGGGCCAAATTATAGGTGAAGGAATCGTAATTATCCACTAATAAAATCATTGAACATCTCCTATTCTTGTCATCGATTTTGCCTTGTTAATCGTCTCGTAAAATTCATTCTCCGGAACACTGTCATAGACAATCCCTGCTCCTGCCTGGACATAGGCCTTTTGATTTTTGAGGATCATGGTCCGGATAGCAATAGCAAAGTCCATGTCCCCTGTCGCGGAGAGGTAGCCGATCGCACCTGCATAGACCCCCCGTTTTTCCTGTTCCAACTCATAGATCCGACGCATGGCCCGAATCTTAGGAGCACCAGAGACTGTCCCCGCTGGTAGTGTAGCCTTAAGGGCATCCAGGGCTGTTAGGTGAGGAAGGAGTTGCCCCTTGACCACACTGGTCAGGTGCATGACATAGCGGAAATGCTCCACTTCCATATACTTGGTCACTTCGACCGTCCCATTTTGGGCGATTTTCCCGATATCATTGCGTCCCAGATCCACCAGCATGCGGTGTTCGGCAGTTTCCTTGATATCGTGAAGGAGTTCATGAGCCAGAGCTTGGTCCTCTTCTTCCGTCGCTCCACGAGGTCGAGTTCCGGCGATCGGATTCGTCGTCACCTCTCCCTTCTTCACAGATACCAGGCTTTCCGGACTGGCCCCAATGATCTGGTAGTCTCCAAAGTCATAGAAATAAAGATAGTTGGACGGATTGGTCACGCGCAAATTTCGGTAATAATCCAAGGGATCTCCCTCGAAGTCTGCTGAGAAGCGTTGACTGAGGACACACTGGAACATATCGCCTTCGCGGATCAGCTTCTTGGCCTGATCCACCATCTCCATAAAAACTTCCTTCTCAATGTGGTTGCTGAACTGCAGAGCCTGCAAGGCCTGAGGGGTGAACTCATTGGGCGCTTGGGTTTGCAGATCGGTCACCACTTGCCCCAGTGATTGGCGGACCGCATCATTGCTCCGACCAGAATAGATATTGTCCTCCACCACATAGACTTTTTCCTTCTTGTGGTCAAAAATCACATAGGACTCGTAGATGAAGAAATGCATGTCTGGTGTCCCGATCGTATCCTGAGGAATCCGTCCAATCTCTTCGTAAACCCCGATCATATCATAGCCTGCAAAACCGATAGCTCCACCGGCAAAAGGAAGATCAGACGTCAGTCCCTTGACCGTTACCTGATGGAGATAGTCAAAAGGATCTTGCTCCAGCACCTTGCCGTTCTCATACAGAATCCCATCCTGATAGACCACCTCAAACACTGGATTATAGGCCACGATAGAAAAGCGGGCGTTCTCCTTCTCACGCGGGATCGACTCAAGGATGACCTTATGGTCACCTTGGACACGCATGTAGGCTAGAATGGGGGTTAAGGTATCAGCTGGTAAATTTTTTTTCATAGGAATTCCTTTCTTTTCCTAGGGACAAAGCGATGCAAGTCCTGATCCAATCACATTCAATACTCTTCAAAGTTAACAACTAGACCAACTTCAAAAGAATACAAAAAACCTCACAGAGTAACACTCTGTGAGGGCATTAAATCGGGTTTAACACGGTACCACCTCAGTTAATGGTCAAAAGGGTAGAAAGCGACCATTATCTCTATCTCCTCTAACAAGGAGTCGCACGATAAGGGGTGCCTACCGAGAAGAATATGTGTTATCTTCTCCTACTCTAAACAATCAGCCCAATGTTCACTAGCTCCGACTACCTGCTCACAATACCCGCAGGCTCCCTGAAAATCTTAGACTAGTTACTTTCTGATTTACTTCATATTTTACTACATTTTTTAGGCTTGTCAAGAATTTTTTGACAGTTTATCCTAAAAAATCTGCCTAGACAGCTTGTCCAGGCAGATTCGATGTTATTTTTGTGATACTTAAAAACTGAGCCTATTTCACCAAGTCACTCTTGAGATAGGCATCGACCATGCGCTCTGTCGCCACCACTGAATCCACATGGGTCCGCTCATAGGAATGGCTAGACTCGATCCCTGCTCCAAGAAGACCATGCTTGACTTCTGCTCCTGCGCTCATAGCTGCGGAGGCATCGGATCCATAGAAAGGATAGATGTCCAGTTTGTAAGGGATATTTTGCTCCTTGGCCAAGGCCATCAAATGCTGACGGAAACCATAGTGGTAAGGACCAGAAGCATCTTTGACACAGATAGAAACTGTATACTCGTCTGTCTGCTGGTCATCTCCCATAGCCCCCATATCCACTGCCAAGTATTCAACCGCTTGAGCTGGGATGCTGGAGTTAGCCCCATGGCCCACTTCTTCAAAGACAGAAAAGGCAAAGTGAGTCGTTACTGGAAGGGTCACGCCTTCTTCTTTGTAGATGCGGAGGAGGTTGAGCAAGATAGCAGCGCTAACCTTGTCATCCAAGTGACGAGACTTGATAAAGCCTGTATCCGTGACAATAGTCCGAGCATCAAAGCTGATAAAGTCTCCCACTTCGATCCCCAAGTCACGCGTTTCTTTTTCATTGGTCACTTTTTCATCCAAGCGCACTTCCATATTGTCCTGGGTCCGTTCCACAGTTCCCGCATCCTTGTAGACATGGCAAGAGGTTTGGTGGACAAGGATAGTACCCGAATGAGTCTTTCCTGTATTGGCCACATGGACGGTACAGTTTTCCCCTTCAATCATGTTCCAAGGGAAGCCCCCGATGCGATCCAGTTTGAGACGACCATCTGGCTTAACTGCCCGTACGATCGCTCCAAGCGTATCCACATGGGCTGTGATGTAGCGGTGTTGCTCGTCATTTTCCCCCTTGAGGACAACGGTCACACCCCCCTTAGCCGTCCGGATCGGACTGTAGCCCATCTCTGTCAAAGTCTTAACCAAGTATGCTGCTACTTCTTCCGTAAAGCCTGTCGGTGATGCGATGGCTGTGAGTTCTTTTAGATATTCGACTGTTTGATTCATGAATTTCTCCTTCAATAATCTGCTAGTACGATTATAGCACGACTGCCTTTAAAAGACTAGCAAAGCAAGACAGCAAAAAAGAGTCAGCAGATGGAAATTGCAATCTGCTGACTCTTTTCTTACTTTCGATCTTGATCCAATCTATAGCTGCAGAAACTAAGTTCCCACAGAGAAGATATGAACATTAGCTACTCAAACCTCCAACAAACTTATAAGCAGTTACCAAAGCATTTGTCATTGTATCACGAGTTGCTTTGAAGGCCTCAATAAAGGCAGCACGGTGCTCTTCTGGGAATAGCGTTGTATCATCTCCAAATTGAGCAAGTGTTTCATTCACAGAAGCCAACTCTTCATCCATCTTCTTGATACCAGGTTCCAAGGTCTTGAAGTAAGATTCTTGTTCAGATTTTGGCAACTTTTCTCCCAATTCATTGGCATGCTTCTTATAATTTTCAGCTAGTTTTGCATAAAGTCCCTTGATTTCACCGATTGTTTTAGCATTTTCAATTTCCTGATCTGTTACCAAAACAACTTCTGGAGCTGTTGCTTGAGCGCCAGAGCCTGATGAAGACTGGCTGGAAGAGCTACTTGTATCATCCGTCAACTCAAATTTCTTTGAAGAAAATGATTTCTTCTTAGATGAGGATGTTTTCTTAGAGGAAGAAGATTTCTCCACCTTGCTTGAAGACTTCTCTGAAGAAGCCTTTGGTTTTGCAGTTTGATTTCCCGAACATGCGACCAAGGTCAAGACCGAGAGAAGGGTAATACCGCTTGCGACTAATTTTTTCATGGTTGACTCCTATTCATAATTCATTTATAGAATTATATCTAAAATTATTTCGATTGTCAAAGCATTATAATATCTTAGCTCCTTCTGCTGACGGTACATTTTTTAAGATGAGATAGGCCTTCTATCCTCTATAGTCATTTCTTAAATTGTCGGACTTTTATCATTTAGGACAAAAAACTTGCTAAACTAATTAATTTTAATTATAATCATTCTAAATAAGAAATCAGGAGACAAGTATGACTGAAACAAAACATGGCATTGATGCTTCATTTAACGATCGCTTAAATATCTTACGGGCTGGAGTGCTGGGTGCCAATGATGGCATTATCTCAATCGCTGGAGTTGTTATCGGGGTTGCCAGTGCGACCAGTAACCTCTGGATCATCTTTCTCTCTGGTCTCTCTGCAATTCTAGCTGGTGCCTTCTCTATGGCGGGTGGTGAATACGTCTCTGTATCGACCCAAAAGGATACAGAAGAAGCTGCTGTGAGTCGGGAGCAAGCCCTTCTGGACCGGGATCCAAAAGCCGCCCGCGATTCCCTCTATGCGGCCTATATCCAAAATGGGGAATGCGAAACGGCTGCTCAAATCATGACAGAGCGGGCCTTTCTCAGACATCCTCTCAAGGCCCTAGTGGAAGAAAAGTATGGCCTGGAGTTTGAAGAGTTTACCAATCCATGGCATGCAGCCATCTCTAGCTTTGTTGCTTTTGTCCTCGGCTCTCTTCCACCTGTGCTGTCCATTCTTCTCTTTCCAAAAGAAATCCGGATCCCAGCAACGGTGATCATCGTGGCCCTTTCCCTTCTCTTTACCGGCTACACCAGTGCCAAGCTAGGAAAAGCACCAACCAAGCAAGCCATGATCCGTAACTTGATCATCGGACTACTGACTATGGGGGTTACCTATCTCTTTGGACAATTGTTTAGTATTTAAAAAAGGCTGAGACTTCTGTCTCAGCTAAATTTGAAGATTTAATCCTCTAAAAAACTTTCCTTAGGTGAGTACGGACGTCAGCGAACTTCGAAGAAGTTCCATGACTTAGTTTTGGACCCAAGGTTCCAAAACTCCCGAGTGCCTGAAACAAATGCGTTTCAGGCACTTTCTCACAGCGGAAAGTTTTTAGATCTTCCTAAATGAAAAAAACAGAAGTCATTATGTGGAAGAATCATCTAGAAATTTTTTATTCTGAAATCTAAGCTGGAACCTCAGTTTCAGCTTTTATTATGCTTCCAACAAGGCTTGGGCTTGTTTTTCCAATCCTGCGATGGCTTCGTCTGTCAAGACCAATTCACCTGTTGCCCAGGCTTCTGGGTTAACGGTCGTTCCTGTGAAGTCACCCACTACTTGGGTACGAACGAATGGTAAGAGGGCTTGGTAGGCCGCAAACATTGGCTCGTGTCCTGCGTTAGCGACTGAAGAGACGGTTACGATCTTGTCTTGGAGTGCAGATGGGCCACGAGTTTCTGATAGGTCAAGCGCACGACTGAGCCAGTCGATCAAGTTTTTTACCACACCTGGAATGGCAAAGTTATAAACTGGTGAGAAAATCCAGATGGCATCTGCAGCAAGGACCGCATCACGCGCCGCTTGCACTGCTGGCAAGGTAGGAGTTTCCAAATCTTGGTTCATCATAGGGATGTCCTTGTAGTCCAAGTAAGTTACATCTGCTTTTCCTTCAAGAAGGCTTTCTGCTTTCTTAGCCATTTGGTGGTTGAAAGATCCTTGACGAAGGGATCCGACGATAAATAAAATGTTTTTCATAGCTGTTTCCTCTTTCTGTTGTAAGATTATTTATTACAAAAACTATTATACACGGCCTAGATGTAATGTCAAAGATTACATCTTGAAATATCACTAATTTTTACTATTTGTTTTTTTCTCTCAATAAGCCAAAATTTATCAAGCTTTCTAACCCTTTCTGACACGAGTTACAATCCCATCTGGGTCTGTAAAGGCGAGCTCACTTGAGGTCAACCAAGTGACAGGGGCCTCCTGCTCTTTTGCTCTCTCTGCGATGGCAACCAAGTCTTCTTTCTTTTCTACGTGGACGACGTAATAAGCAAGGCCAGGAAGCTGGGCTTCCCGTTTAGCCAAATGCTTGCCACCCCACTCATTGACTGCTAGGTGATGGTGGTAGTCTCCAGAAGCAATCCAGCTGGCGGATGGAATGGTAAACTTATCCGAGAATTCTAGCACCTTTTGGTAAAAGGTGGACCCTGCTCGGCTATCTCTAACGGAGAGGTGGATATGTCCCACGCGGGTAGCGGACGCTATCTGGAAGGGCTCCACCTTGCGCCCCATTTCATAGATCTCTTGAGCAGATAGCTCCTCTGTCACTCCAATGATGCGACCATCCTCACGGATATCCCACTCCGCCACTGGCTTATCCCGGTAGAGCTCAATGCCGTTTCCCTCTGGATCTTCGAGATAGAGAGCCTCGCTGTAGCCATGGTCGGCAGCCCCGACAAAGGGAACCTTCAGCTCAGCCATATTCTTGAAGACATCCGCCAAGTCCTCCCGACTAGGTAGGAGAATGGCCATGTGATAGAGACCATAGCTAGCTTTAACGGCTTCGGCCCGATCCGTTTGGATGAGATGCACCAAGGGTTTGCCTCCAGCCCCAAGAAGGACTTGCTCCTCCGTCTGAGACAACATCTCCAAGCCCAACATTTGGGTGTAAAAAGCGGTTTGGCGCACCAGGTCCTTCACATTGAGCGCAACTTCTGCCAAGTAAATCTTACTATTGTAGGTATAGCTCATGGGTATCTCCTTGTCGGTTTTGTTTTGCTGTAACTGTTTATATTACATCATTATACACTCTTTTTTAAAAGAAGCAAATTAAATAACTCGACAGAAAACCCTCCTTAGAAAACTAAGGAGGGATGTGTTAGTAAAGATATAAAAAAGGACGTATTATTAGAATTCTTGTGTAACTTCCGCCACTTTCCTATCAAATAAATCTTGTAAATTAAGCCAAGTTTTCATCGAAATATTAGTAAGCTTCTCTAACTTCTGAGCAATATCATTACTAATTGATTCCTCACCATTCACTAATTTACTGATCGTCTTTGGTGATAGCCCCAACTTCTCCGCAAATTCTTTCTGGGTAATCTGATAATCTTCAATTAGCTCTCCAATATATTGACCTGGATGGAAAGCAATTCCGTCTTTGTATTCAACAATTTTCATACACATAGTGATTACTGACCTCCTTTATTTTTAAGAATTTAAATTTTATCAGACTAGAACGAAGGCTCGTCGTTATAAATCTTGGAAAAATAATTAATTTAAAAAGATATGACTTTCACATACAAAAAGCAAAGCATTTGCAAAGGATTACTTTTTCGGTTTAAAAGTACATTTTTTATAATCAATTACAATATTAGGATCGATATTTGGAAGAAAGACGTTAAATAAAGATCTTTCTTTCGTCACTGCTTGCAAGTGAACTCCAATCGGAATTACATCAGCCTTGTTTCGATAAATGGGATGAGAAGCCATGCATACCGAACTTTTTTTAAGTTCTTTTACTACCTTCACTTCAAAATGCCACTGGCTGAATTGATTTTCAAAACCTTTTTTCTTAACATCTTTCCCCATATTGCTCCATGCTGTTTGTATAAACAAGGATTTCAAAGCTTTATTAGGATGACCATGAAGTTCCTCATCACCACCCAAAGAATAGGCAATTAAATGTCCTCGATGAAAAAACTTAATAGCTTTTTTATATTAGGTTTTAATAAATCATTCCAACCTTTTGGTTTTCCAAGTCTACGACGTTTCTTTTTATCACTTGATTCTTTTTGAGTTTTAATAACATTATTATCATTTTTATTGATATAAAAAATAGCACCTTTAGGTCTCTTACCTAGCTCTAGTGAATGCGGAACAATATACCCTGATTCACCCTTACTCATAAAGCGAATTGTTGCGATATTATCATTTACTACAAAATAATTTGATGCATACTGAACTGAGTATCCAACCAAATCAGTAAGTTGTTCACTAGGAATATGCATCAAATTTAAAATATCTTGATCTGACATCGAAAAACTCTTTCTAAATTTAAAACTTCTACTTTACCTTCACTAAGTCAGTTTTCAACATAAGTAAAACCAATTTTCCAAATTAAGCAAGGCCTAAATTTCATCTATTTCTGATTTTTTCAAAAAACTTTTCAATCATATTTTCATATAAATCCTTAATTACATCCATGAATTTCAACATAGAAATCCGTCATTATGTTCTAGCTCTTACCACTTTCAATTCCCTTATAAAATATGCAGAGTAAATGCCCAGATTTATCTTGTTCTTTTTGAGAAGATTGCAATTATTATAATTTTACGGAAGTAACAAATCGACTACTTGTTTATAGAAAGTAAATTTAGTATAAAATTCATTATGATTATAAATCAAAATTAGTATAACTATCAAACTACATAAGAGACTGTAAATTAACCATTTATATAAAGTTTCAATTTTTTCTAACCGTTTAAATTCTGTTTTGTAGCTATCAGATTCTTTCAAAGTATTAATAAAATGTTTATCTATACTGTATAACATATTATAATTATTATCAATATCGTCACACTCTGATTTTATAGACTTAGAATCAAAATTCCATCCTCTTATTGTATTTACTAAAATTATACAAATTAAATACAATATTCCAGAATATACTGTTAGTGACATAGCTAACCTTGTATTAAAATTTTTAAAAACAAATGTAGTTAATATTGTTATAATTAGAACTAAAAATTGCTGAGATAATGTATTAGAAATGTTTTTGATACTAACCAAAATCTCTTTTTGAAGTTTTGAGAAATCTTCTGTTAACTTTTGTTTATCAGAGATAAACTTTTTTAATTTATCATTGATAAATAAATTATAATTGGATTGTACATCTTTTAAAATATACTGAAAGTCCATATTACTAATTGTATTTTGTCGCTTGATAAATTCGGAAAAAATATTTCTAAAAATTATCAACTTTTCATAATAAGTTTTATCATCATCAAAAATAAAATCAAATAATTGATTGAGTGTACCAAATAGATCTATATTATCTATTTCAATACTATTCATTTCTAAAATAGCATTTTTTTCAAAACTTATAATATATTCATTTCTAGATATTTTTCTTTCCGACACTATACTTAGAAAGCCATCAAGTGTATCACTTTTAAATTCATCAAAATTTCTATCTAAAATTATTTTAGGAAGAGCACAAAGCATATTATGATTAAATTCCGTTTTTGAAATTAAAATATCAGGTATCTGTAAACTTTCTTCACAAATTGAAAAAACGGGCGAATATATATCACTATCTTCTTCTGGAATCCAGATTCTTATCTTCGTATTCCTATTTTTGAGCCTTTCGAATGTTGTACTTTTTAAAAACTTTTTTTCAAATGTATAAAAGTCATTGCTGTTTCTAAAATATAATGACTGGCTCTCTAAAGGAAATTGGTTTTGCTTCATTGTTACAGCAACCCTATTGATTTCCTTAGTTTCTTTACAGGACTCCAATGGGTAATCATTACAAGTTATATCCAGTTCATTTATTTTATAACTATTGATCTTTTCCTTAAAACTATCTAACTCTTTCTCTGAAATTTCAAACTCTAAAATGTAGATAAACTTATTTTCTTTATAATCAATATTAATACGTCCGACAACATCATTGAAAGCGTCAATATATTTAATAAGTTCTTTAATCAATGTAATCACCTCTCAATCAGAGTAATTACTTCTTTGTTAATTTTTAAAACGTAAAAACCGTCGTCGTCATCATCCCAATAAACATCTCTATGACTCTCTAGACTTTTAAGAAAGCTTATTTTAATTTGTTGTTCATCTCCCTGAGCTACATATGTTACTTTAGGTGGACGATATAACTTTGCAACGAAACTAGCTACAACAGTGTTATTTTTTCTTTTCGCTAAATCATATGCTTCCTGTGATAATTTTTCTATATCTGTTTCTCTATTTTCTATATTAAAGTCTAATACATCACTAACCTCTTGAATCAGCCCTTCAAATGATGTATCTCTTCTCTGAGATAAAAAACTTGTTAACTTTTCTTTTACAATTTCTGGACTCACTTCAGACTTTATGTATGGTTTAACGATAGTTTCAATCGCTTGTATAGCCATTCTAGCTGCTGAATCTTCATCATCTATAACGTTGTCACTATCCAAAAATACTTTGAAGTAATACCCCGATATATTATCATCGGTTCTATCCAATACTCTTGAGTGAATATTTGTTCTTTCTGAATTTGGCTCCTCTCTATTATCTTTAAATTGGATTGTATTATCTTTGTAGATTACAGTAGCCTTTTGAAGTCTGGATTTCTTATCTGGAAGAATCTTATCCAATGTCCTTAATGTATTTTCATCAGAAACTTGAATAGCCGTTCCTGTCTCCATCTTAACAAGAAAAAGAATTTCTCTATTGTCAATTTCAGTTGTAAGTACGACTAAATAAAAATCATTTTGAAATCTACGTCCAATTGATTCTTGAAACTTACCTGCAATTTCTTCTGAATTTCTATCGAAATTTTCTTCATTTTCAAAAATCTCTGATACATTTGTTACTATCTGTGAAGAAGGTCTCTTAAATCTGAAGTTCTTAGCATATTTATCATCAATACATTTAATTATTCTAGAATCTAAATCTTCTACAATTTTACTGAATTCTTCAAAAGAATCGTCAAAAATTATACCCGGTGAATAATACGGTTCTCCGTATTGGTCTTTAGAAAAATGAAATAACCTTAGTCTCTTTTCCATATCTTTATCTCCTAAACATTAGATTATAACCTGTCCATTCATCAGCATTGGCAAGAGCCAGTCGCGAAGTTGGGTGAGTTCTTGATTTTGTTTTAATAATAATTGTATTTTTCTATCTACCGAAGATGCGTAATCAAAAAATTGTTCCATTAAACTAATTGGTGGTTGCGCAATGTGATAGTTAGTAACAAAGGAATCAAACAATAAGTTTTTTATCCCACTTGTCTTTCCTTCCCAACTAAATAGAACACCATTGTCATATAGATTTTTCCATTCATATACAAAGTTATAGAAGGTTTCCTGTTCTTTTAGTGAAACCGCCTTACAGAAATTTGAGCAGATTAAAGGTAAATCAAATCGATTTAATACATTTTCACTGATACCTACTATACGACCTGTAGATTGAGTGGGACTTCCTCCAGATATTTCAATAACAATATCAAAATCTGTCAACAGTTTATTTTTGTTCTTTTCTAGGATAAATCGTGTTGGCATATCTGTTTTCCCATTTCCTGACAAGCCATTTATATCAGCACCACGAATACAATCAACCTCTAATGTATAATTTCCTTGACTAGTCTCTTTCCCCCAATCTCCCGTTTTATTGTCTGAAATCCAGCTTGAAAATGTGGTCACTCCCCACCCCTCTGGGATTTCGCGTTTAAGTTCTGGGTTATAGACCATCTTTCCGCCTGATGTTTTGTAGGGTTTGCCATTCTGGTCTGGGAAATCAAACTGCACAAACCAGTAGTCATAGAGGGTCTTGGCCATGGCTTCCAGCTCTTTGTTGATTTGGGTGTTGATTTTCAGTTTTTTATCAATTGATTTTAAAACAGAAATCAATTTTCTTTGATTATCTAATGATGGTAATGTTATTTTTACAGTTTTTAAAAAATCTATAGTTAAAGCTTTTTGTACCGCCCCAATGTTGTTATATTTGATTGTTTTTTGAAATAAGTCAGATTTAAAAAAATAGTAAAGGTAATCTACGTCAATTATGTCAAAATTTATATTTCTTAACCAAATTAAATTTCCATCTTTAAAATAAAAATTCGGATCCTTTACAACCAAAATCTCACCTATCGTCCCTACAGCTGTGATAAGTACATCATTCTCTTGAGGGACCGGAAACTTTGATTTTATTTCAGAGTACTTTTCTAAAGAAATAAATAATTGTTCGGAAATGTTTTTACCACTTGAAATTTCAATCACTTCTTTACTTCTATAAAATGGTACTCCATGCTGAACATAATCAGATAAATGTACTCTTTTACTTGAACCAACGATACATAGTTGTTCTAAAGTATAGGTTTTAAACTCACTCATACTTCAACCCCTTCATTTGCTCTTCAATCTCCTGCTCCAGTGCATGTGATTGCTGGAAGAGGTCTGAGAGTTTGCTTTGAAAGGCGGTCATCTTTTCTTCAAACTCTTCTGCTGAGATATCTACATAGTCGATCTTGATGTCAAAGTATTGACCTGCGCTGAGAGAGTAGTTTTTCTCCTTGATGTCCTCATAAGAGACAGTAACAGAAAAGTCCTCGACGGCTTCTTTCTTGATAAAGGTCTCGACGATTTTCTGTTCTTCCTCAGGAGAGAGTACAGTCTTTTGGTTCTTGCCTTCCTTGACCTTGGTTCCTAGGTTTGATGCATCGATGAGGACGACATCGCCCTTGTTTTTCTTATCGATAAAGAGGATAGAGACATTGGTACCTGTCGTCGCAAAGATATTGGACGGCATAGAGACAACACCAGCCAGCATTTGATTATCCACCAAGTGTTGACGAATGGTCTTGTCAATCCCTGACTGGGCTGTGATAAACCCTGTAGGTAAGACAACAGCCGCTTGACCGTCTGGCTTCAAGGAGTAGATAATATGCTGAACAAAGAGCTCATAAATCGCCATCTTGTCCTTAGACTTGGCTGGAACCTTTGGCACACCTGCAAAGAAACGCTCACTGGCTTCCGGCAAGGTCTCCACTTGGTCACGCCACTCTGAAAAGTCCAGCTTGAAAGGAGGGTTCGACACGATATAGTCCATCTTTTCAGGATGACGATTCCGCAAAATGGTATTTCCTTCAACGATATTATGGATGGAGTGTTGCAGTCCATTCAAGATCAGATTAAGACGGAGGAGATTAGACGATTTTTGCGAGATATCCTGGCTATAAACTGTAGTTTTTTCCACACCAATACGACTAGCCAGATTCATAAGCAAGGTACCCGAACCTGCTGATGGGTCATAGATACGCACGTTTGACGGCTGGTCATTTCCCACCAAGATATCGGCGATAATCTTGGCTACTGAGTGAGGTGTGTAGTACTCAGCATAGGTCCCCCCACCGTCTTTGTTGTAGTCCTTGATCATGTACTCAAAGAGGGTAGAGAAAAAGTCGAAACCTTGGGAAAAAATAGCTTCATCAAACTTGACGCGTGCAAGCAGATTGATGATGGATTTTGCCACCTCGTTGCGCTTACTGCTATCTGAGATGTTATCGGTAATCAGGCGCTCAGTAAAGAGACGAACAGTTGTATCGCCGTCTGTATGCACAGAGAAGATATCATTATTGTCAATGGCGATTTGGTTGAGGGTATTCTCAAAAATCTCGTAAAAAGTTGGTTCATTTTGCTGACGGTGGAGGGTCTCGATCAACTGGTCTGGCTTGAGCCAAGCCGTGCTAGTACCGATATCCTCCAAGAGCCAGTCGTAGTCTTCCTCACTCATAGACAATAAGTTTTCATAGGTGTTAGACTCATCTAGGACCTTGGCTTGATACAAAAACTTGTCGTTTAAAAATTTATAGAGGAAAGACTGTGTGAGGAGTTTGTACTCACCCGCTTCTCCTCCTAGTCCCGCGTGAGTAAAGACAGCTTTCAAATCATCTACCAAGCCTTGGACTTGGACTTTGTATGTTTCATTCATTAGTGTTGGTATTCCTCTTCATATCCTTCAAATAGTGACTCGACGATATAGTTAAAATCTTCTCTTGTCAAAGCACTTGCAGATTGGTTGGTTTTCATTTCAATCCGAGCTTCTTCTCGAATCATTTTCTTGAGAAAGTCCTCGTTATCGAGCACTCCTTGGTTTTGACCGATTTTACGGTCCAGTCTAACTTTAGAACCCTTGATGACATGGTAAATAGCAGGATAATCACTGACCATAGTCGAGTTAGTCACGTGTTTGTAGGAACGAGCTGCCATCTCATCTCCGTTAAAGTTCATGGTCAAGCGTCTCATACGAGTATGATAATCCTCTACGGACTTAAAGAGTTCTTCATAGTCTTTTTGGGTTTCTTTGATATTCTCCATGGTAAAGCCTTCTTGGCCATGGATCAGGTGTTTTTTCATGATACGTTGGAATTCTTCGTAGAGAGAGACCCACTCAGGATCCTTTTCATCACGTTGTTTTTTAATGCCGCTTGCCACTCTTCGTTTCAAATCTTCTAGATCATTGGCTGCTAGACGAAGTTCTTCTTCTGCAATCTTAACAAAACTAAAGCTAGTCTCAGACATGGCAAGATTTAAGAGCGTCCGACTGGAGAAGTCATCTGGTTTATCTATCAGAGACAGTGTCAGCATCCGTCTAGAGAGGATATTGAGCAGGGTTGCAATCTGGGCAATGTCAATCTGCTGGAGCAGGTGGTCGTAGCCGAGGAGACGAGCGATATTGTAGTACTGCTTGATAGACTCCAAGGCCTTGCGAAGATCAATTAACTGCTTCTTATCCTTGATATCATTGATAGCTTGGGAGAAGTATTCTAGATTGTCCGTTGGATAGTCGATGAGGATATGCTCAGTCTTGCTCAACTCTTGAGAAATCTCATCTGCTGACACAAAGAGGGAGCCAAAAACATCCTCACCGTTTTCTCCTGTTAGCGCCGTATCATACTCTTGATTGAGTTCTTCCAGATAGGCACGATTGGTCTTGTCAAACTCCTTGGAAATATCCGCAAAGTCAATGACATAGCCAAAGAGGTAGTCCTTGTAAGGACGATTGACACGGGTTAGAGTCTGTAAAAGATTGTGAGCCTTGATCTTGCGCCCTAGATAGAGGCGCTTGAGACGAGGTGCATCAAAACCTGTCAGGAGCATAGAATAGACGATGATAAGGTCAATTTTACCTTCCTTGTAGGCATCTACCTTGTCCTTCTTCTCTTCCTTGTCTCCCTCATCATGGAGGATGAGAGCGGAAGTCAAGGTGGTTGAGCCAGCTTTGCGTCGTTCTTCTAATTGCTTTTCAAGCTCACGCGCTTGCTTGGACGAGTCACAGACAATCATGCCACCGATGGTCTGGTCATCAAATACCAAATCACGCGCACGATTAAAGTCCTCGATGATAAAGTCTAGCATAGGCTCCACATAGTGAGGATGGGCAAAGATATCTTCCTTGGACAGGTCGCCACGTTGGATTTCTTCGTTGATGGTTCTGAGATTGTCCTTATAGGAGGTCTCGATATCTTCTCTCATCAGGCGTAGGGTAAAGCCGTCATCGATAGACTGGTTGTAATAGTATTTGTGGATGTAATCCCCAAAGATATCACGCGTGGTCGCATGACTTTCCTTGGTCTTCCCATCTTTCTTGTATGTGATCAAGGGGGTTCCAGTCAAGGCAATCTTAATGGCCTTGGTATCTGCCTGATAGAGATTTGGCAGGTAGGAACCTCGTTCATTGTAAGAACGGTGGGCTTCATCGATAAAGTAGACATTTTGACGATTGAGGTCATAGCCAGAGCGGTCTGTCAGATCCGAATCATCCTTGAACTTCTGGATATTGACCACTGCGACATCATAGCCGTCTTGTTTTTGATTGAGTTCTTGTGGGTTATTGATGCGCTTAACCTTGAGGCCTCGTTTGGTGAATTCCTTAAAGGCCTGGTCTGCCAAGTCCAAACGATCGACGACAAAGTAAAACTGAGGAACGATTCCCTCTTTTGAGAAATAATTGGTCAGATAGCGGATATTAAAGAAAGCCAAGGCAGTCTTACCTGAACCTTGGGTATGCCAGATAACCCCTTTCTTGACACCTTTTGAGATTGTTTCTTCGATAGCACGTGTTGCAAAATACTGCGGATAGCGCATGACGTGCTTCTGCAATTGCATCTGTCCATCCTTGCTTTCTTCTTCGACATAGACAAGACCAAAACGAAGCATAAAGAGCAAGCGTTCCTTCTGGTACAAAGAAGACAGAAAGGCATTGCAAGGTGTATCAGGGTTTAGGTTTGTTGTAAACTCTGGCTGGGACTTGAGGGCAAAGCGCTTCATGTCTTCTAGGACAAAGTCGATTTGGTCCTCGGTTAGAGGGGAAAGGGAATGAAGGAAATCTTCTACTCTTTCTTCCTTGAAGGCATTAAATTTGGTTTTTGAATAGGCGTTTGAACCGTAATAAGAACCCTGTTTTTGCTGACCTTGTCCACTGATATACGCTAAGTTATCAGATAAGGATATCAACTGGGTTATATTGTTAAAACGACGGAACTTACGGTTTTCAAAACGGTATCTGGTTCTGTCCTGCTCTGACTGAATTCCAGTCTTGCCATCACGAATCGCATTGGGCTGTTTCACTTCGATATAAGAAAGAGGCAGACCATTGACAAAAATAACGATATCCGGACGAAATTCATCCTGACCATTTTGACAAGTAACTTCAAGCGCCAGATGGAAGGTATTGGCTTCAGGATGCTCCCAGTCAATATAAATGGCATCTTCCTGACCTTGCAGACGTTTAAAGAAAGAACGTCCCAAATCGTTTTGATCTAGTTCCAACTTGATATTGGCTAGTTCTCTCTCAAAGTCATCCTCTGACAAGTAGTTGTTAAATTTTAAAAATTGTTTCTTAAAAACAGATACAAGAATGTTGGTATCTAGATCTCTTTCTGCAATCTCTTTTCCATTGCGAGGAAGATAGGTATAGCCCATACGCATGAAATGCAGAGCTGCTGGTATTTGTACCCTGGTTAGTTCAGAAAACTCTTTTTGTCTTTTCATATCATCATCCTATTTAAGCTGTGCTGCTCCGATCTTTCAATCTCAAGTTCTGGAGTTGCTTCTGCCTTCATCCCTCTATCCTTTTCCTGTACATAATCTCCTATTATTATAGCATGTTTGGGAAAGAAATTAACGCTTTCAAAGCATTTTGTTATCTTCCTATTAAAAAGTACAAAAAACAGGCCTAAGCCTGCTTTATTTCTTATCCTGTTTCTACCAAATTTTATTACTTATAAATAAGCAGAGAAAATACAGAGGGTAACTAAAAGGAAATTAAATCGATGAGTTCAGTAAGTAAATTGCACCCGTCATAGGTGTTTTTTATTTTAATAATACTGCACTTTAATTCCATCCATAATATTTATTAAAGTATTATCGCCAATTTTTAAAGAAACCAGTTCATTTAATGATGATACCTGATATTCCTTATCTCCAATCACCACTACAATATCATGAATAGAATTAGGAAAAATCCCACAAGCTTGACCATTATAATCAAAAGAGGCGTCCCAGCCGTTATCATATAACGCTTGTAAATCATCTAATATCGCCATATAAATCTAAATCCTTTTTCATAAATAAGGCAGGTAAAAGTGCCTAGATTGTTCTTTGCGCTACGAGATTGCTTTAATTGAGATAATTTCACTCTCAAAGAGAGAAATCTCAGTTGGCTCATCAGTGCTAGGATTGTCAATGAGGATAGTGATTTCATCTTGCTCATCATTGTCCATTTCGTCAATAAAATCTGTGACAAAGCCTTTTATAACTTTACCGTCACTAGTTACCACCTGAACTCTTGATCGTAGGTAGTCCCAAAGTTGTTTACTCATTTACATTCTCCGTTATTCGCTATCAATTTTTCAATAGTCCTTCTATAATTAGGTCGATAAAAGCTCCTATATTGATCTATGCGTTATGTTTTGCTAATTGCTTTGCCTTTTCGTAGTAAGGTGTTAGGAAGTTGATAAAGCCTTGTTTATCACTTGGGTCATGTTCTTCTAAAAACATCATCAGCTCCAAATCGTTGAGAGCGTCAAACATTTCAGGGTTTTCATTATCCCAAGCCTCAGCAAAGCCCTCATCTTCTCCAAAAAGGGCGTTAAACTTAAAGGAGAAATCCCAAAAATTATCAATCTGACCACTGACTGCTTGCTTTAGCATGTCTAATACTTGTTGACTGTATTTCATAACACTAGACCTCGTTTCTTGAGTTCAGCCATGATAGCCTCTTCATCTTCTTTTGAAAATGTGGTAAACCTCAAATGTGATAGTTCCTCGTCTGTCATCTCAGATAGGTTAAACTTTGGAGAACTCAACCCCATTGAGTCAATCTGAGAAAAAACCTCTGATAAATTCATGTTAAACCTCTTTGATACTAAGAATTTCATCCTCAAAAGATTCATAAAGAGTACCATTGACATCTAAACCGATTGAGTCAATTCCCTCATCGTTGTCATCTTTGCTACAGTATTCTTGGATAAAGCCTGAAACGATTGAGCCACCTTTGAGCACAAGTTTCACATTTTGTCTTAAGTAACTCCACAATTTCATGATTTACCCCTATACTTTGGAAAAATATAGCTATACCTCACAGCCTACCCCTCCTAATAAGAGAATTATAGCATACCTAACTTACTAAAGTACAATATACCCTAACAAACGTTTAATTTTTTTATCGAGACAAATATGAAACGTAGATCACTCATATGCTAACAAAGTGCCCTCTCGATAGATTTTAGCAAAATCCAGCAACATCTCTGCTTTGAGATGACTATTAGCAATTTATAAAAATCAGTCATAGGTAACTAAATAGGTAGTAAAAAGAAGAAAGCACTCTAGAATAGAGACCTAAAGTCTTTAGTTTCAAGGCTTTATAGCCTGTCATAGTTAAAAGATATTACAAAATTTTATTGGGAATTGGCGCAAAAAAACGAACCTGGTCTGGTCCGTTTTTTCTTAGTTTAGTTGAATCCCTTTTTCTGCTAGGTTCTCCAAGCATTCTTGAAGGTAAGTATTCTGGTGCTCGGGATAGATAGGGGCGCTCAAGGATTCTTCTCCCAGCTCTGGGTAGGCTGGGCAGGTCTTGCCTCGGTAGGTCGGCTCCCACCACTCTGGGCTAACCTTGTAGCCACGAGCCGTCATCTCCTCCATGATCAGGCGGTGATAGGCATAGAGGCGATAGGGCGAGTAGTCAAAGACATAGTTGACCGTCGCGTGCTTCTTGCCCCAGCCATTTCCCCTTAGGGCGCAGCATTCCCGGTGTTGGCCCAGGAGCTGGGGACGAGGGAGTTTGGGAATCAAGTCTTGGTGCCAGAGTCTCATCTATTGACCTCCTAGAAGCGTCGAGTCTTGCAAGTAGCGATTAGGATAGCGCTCTAGGAGCACCTGGATTCCCTTGATGAGATCCTCTTGGCTAGCTTGGCCATGCTGGTACTTCTCAAGTAGCAGCATGAAGTCTGCCTTTTCCTCAGGAGTCGCCTGCTTTTTGAAATAGCCCCAGATATGCTGAAAGGCATTAGAGACCTGGCCACGATTTTCCGGCAAGGCCAGTGCTTGCTGGATCAGGTCCTCGACATGGCTGACCTCCACCTGGTCTTGCTTGAGGTATTCCCGAATCTCCTTGTAAATATTGCTGGAATGACTCAGCACCAGGTATTTATTTTTCGCCCATAGAACTTGACAGTGATGTTTTTGATCCACTCTTGTCTCCTTTTGATCTTCTCTATAAATAGTCCTCCCATTATACCATGGAAATGAGTTAAGTCATAAAAAAAGCGGACCTACAAGGCCCGTTTTTTCTCTCCGCTCTATCTATCAAAGGGAGGCTTTTAACTGTTCTAGCCTGAGATTAGAAAATAAAGAGCGAAGGGGCTCAAAACGAATTGAACACTGGCTGCGGATGGTGTCAAAAGCACAAAATACATTAGTACTAAATCCAAGACACAGTAGCTGATTGAATTCTTCTCTCCCCTTTTAGCTCGGAAGAATCCTAATCAGCCTTGTGGGGGCAGGACAACGAAGCAATACCATACAAAAGTGCTTCTGTCCTGCTCCCTATTTTGACTTTATCCGCAGGCGCCCTTTGTATCTTGATTTATTCACTGAACTTCTTCGAAGTTCGCTGACGTCCGATCTCACCTAAGGAAAGTTTCAAAGACAACATTATCTATAAGCAAAAAGTCTGAGCCAACGCTCAGACTTTTTGTGTTAATCAATTTCAAGACCACCGGTATAGAGGCGGTAATAAGTCCCGCGTTCTGCCATCAAGGAAGCGTGGTTACCTCGCTCGATGATGCGTCCCTTGTCCATGACCATGATCACATCCGAGTTGACGATGGTTGAGAGACGGTGGGCGATGACAAAGACGGTCCGTCCTGCCATCAGGCGATCCATCCCCTCTTGGACCATCTTCTCTGTCCGTGAGTCGATCGAGGAGGTCGCTTCATCAAGGATCAAGACCGGCGCATTGGCCAAGGCAGCACGCGCAATGGCGATCAGCTGACGTTGACCGTTGGATAGACCGGCTCCATCATCGCTCAAGACGGTATCGTAGCCTTGGTCCAAATGTTTGACGAAGGAATCCACATTGGCAATGCGGGCTGCTTCCAGGATTTCCTCCCGGGTCGCATCTGATCGACCATAGGCGATATTTTCTGCGATGGTTCCAGTGAAGAGGTGGGTATCCTGCAAGACGATTCCCAGCGAACGACGGAGCGAAGCCTTCTCGATCAGCTTCACATCGATCCCATCATAGGTGATAGATCCTGATTGGATATCGTAGAAACGGTTGATCAAGTTGGTAATAGTGGTCTTCCCTGCTCCTGTCGCGCCGACAAAGGCCACCTTTTGCCCCTTGTCTGCGTAGAGATTGATATCGTAGAGGATTTGGTTCTTCTCATTGTAAGAGAAGTCTACATTGGTAAAGACGACATTTCCGACTAGTTTGACCAGTTCGTAGTCGCCATTTTCCCGAGGGTGTTTCCAAGCCCAGAGGTTGGTCTTCTTATCGGTGATGACCATGCGACCATCGACCTCTTCATAGTTGACCAAGGTCACTTTTCCTTCATCCACTTCGACTTCTTCATCCAAGAGATCAAAGATCCGGTCTCCTCCAGCAAGTGCCATGAGGACAAAGTTCAACTGTTGCGATACTTGGGTGATAGGCCCGTTGAAGGAACGGTTGAGCTGGAGAAAGGCCATGAGGCCACCAATGGTGAGGCCACTGATGCCATTCAAGGCGAAGATCCCACCGACCAATGAAGTCAAAACGAAGGAGACATTTCCCAGGTTCCCCAAGACAGGCATCAAGACATTGGCATAGCGGTTGGCTTGATAAGATGATTCAAAGAGTTGGTCATTGATCCGTTCAAAGGCTTCGATGCTTTCCTCTTCGTGGACAAAGGCTTTGACTACCTTTTGACCTGACATCATCTCTTCGATAAAGCCATTTTCGATCCCAAGGTTCTTTTGCTGATCGGCGAAATAGCGACCAGACTTACCAGAGATTTCCTTGATGACATAGGCCATGACTCCGACCATTGAAAGAACGAGAAGGAAAAGGAGAGGGCTGATCATGATCATGCTGACGGCTACCCCGATAATGGTGATGGCTGACTGCAAGAGTTGTGGGATAGATTGCTCGATTGCTTGGCGAAGAGCGTCAATATCATTGGTATAAATAGACATGATATCCCCGTGCTGGTGGGTATCAAAGTACTTGACAGGGAGCTTCTGCATACGAGCAAAGAGCTGGTTCCGTAGAGAGCGCAGGGTATCCTGAGACACTGTCGACATAATGAGGGAGAAGCCATAGTTGGCCAAAACTCCCACCACTCCAATCACAGCCAGTGTCGATAAGAAAGTTAAGAGGGGTCCAAAATCCTTGCTTCCTGAATCCAACATGGGTTGGATGTATTGGTCCACCAAGGCTCGGATAGAGGACGTGATATAGACCGTAGAGAGGGAGGCTGTCACGATGAGGGCAGCTGCTAGGAGAAGAACAAACTTATATTGCTTCCACATATAGTCTAGCAAGCGTACGAGAGAGCCCCAGCTGGCTTTTTTCTTATTCTTCATCTGCTTGTCCTCCTTTCCCTTGGGTTTGCATGTCATAGACTTCACGGTAGATGGCATTGGTCTCGATCAAGTCTTGGTGAGTACCGATCGCATCAATCTTCCCATCATTCATGACCACGATCCGGTCTGCATCTTGGATAGAAGAGATCCGTTGACCAATGATGATCTTGGTCGTGTCCTTGAGACTAGACGCTAAACCTTGACGGATCAGGCTATCCGTCTTGGTATCGACAGCTGAAGTCGAATCATCCAAGATCAAAATCTTTGGATTCATCAAGAGAGCGCGAGCGATACAGAGACGTTGGCGCTGACCACCAGAGACATTGGCTCCACCACGTTCGATCATGGTATCATAGCCATCCTTAAAGTTCTGGATAAATTCATCTGCTTGAGCGATCTTACAAGCTTCCACGATTTCTTCGTCCGTCGCGTCCTTATTTCCCCAGCGCATATTTTCCTTGATGGTACCGGAGAAGAGGACATTGGTCTGAAGCACCATGGCAACTTGCTTGCGCAAATGGTCTAGATCATAGTTTCGCACATCCTGACCAGCTACCTTGACACTACCAGACTCTACATCATAGAGACGAGGGATGAGCTGGACCAGACTAGACTTACCAGAACCAGTCCCTCCAAGGATTCCGATCACTTCACCCGAGCGAATGCTGAGATTAATATCGGATAAGACGTGGGCCTTGTCGCCATTTTCGTCCGTGTAGGCGAAGTCCACATGGTCGAAGGTAATCGATCCATCTGCTACTTCTGTCAGACCATTCTCCGGAGAGACGATAGTAGACTCTGTCCCAAGGACTTCATTGATCCGCTCTACAGATGCCATAGAGATCGAGAGCATGACGAAGATCATCATAAACATCATGAGGGACATAAGGATGGTCATGACATAGGCAAACATAGAAGTCAGCTCACCAGTCGTGAAGCTTCCACTCACAATGAGCTGTGCCCCGATCCAAGAGATCAAGATAAAGGAAGCATACAAGGAGAGCATCATGGCTGGACTACTCAAAATCACGATGCGAATAGCCTTCATGAACATGTTGTAGATCAAGCGAGAAGCTTTCTTAAACTTGACCGTCTCTTCTTCTTCCTTGACATAGGACTTGACCACGCGCATGTTGGTGATGTTTTCCTGAATGCTATTGTTCAAGTTATCATAGGCATCAAAGACCTTAGTAAAGAGTGGATAAACAATCTTCGTGATCACACCCAAGACCAGCCCCAAGAAGAGGGTAATCCCTACAAAGATACTAGCCATTTGCGGATTGATCAAGTAGCTGGCAACAATGGCAAAAATCAAGTTGAGCGGTGCCCGCACACAGATCCGGATCACCATCTGATAGGAGTTCTGCACATTGGTCACATCCGTCATCATCCGGGTTACCAGACCACCTGAGGAGAAACTATCGATGTTTTCGAAGGAGAAGGTTTGGATCTTCTTGAAGATTGCCTTCCGTAGATTCTTGGCAAATCCTGCTGATGCAAAAGCTCCGTAGCGAGCCGACTGCATCCCACAGAAAAGAGAGAGAAAGGCGAATACCAACATAAGGAGACCATAGGTAAGAACAGTGATCATATCCCCTTTCTGAACCCCCTTGTCCAGAAGCGTCGCCATAATGAATGGAATAGAAATCTCAAACATGACCTCAAAGACCATATAGAGTGAGGCTAAAATTGAGGGTTTCTTGTATTCCTTGATTTCAGCAATCAATGACTGAAGCATAGATACCTCCTAAAATACTAGTTAGTAAAGTTTTCTTTAGCAAGACGTCCATTTCCGAACAAAGAAACAGTCCCTCGGTCTGAAAGGATTGCACCTACAAAAGAAAGCTATAGAAAGAGAAAGCGCCCTGACAGCGTTACTGTAGGGACGACTTTCATTATTCATACTATTTAGTATAGAGCAATATGGGAGAAAAATCAAACATTTAGTCATCCTCTCCACAGAATATTCCGATTTGACCTTCTTGAAGCCCAGTTGGCTAGAGTTCTATTTAAACTGTATTCCTATTCACTAGTACTGAGAGATACCAAGCTCAAGAAGCGATCAAAGTAGGTCTTGTTCTTCTTCAGGTTTTTCTTCAATCTTTGTGCCTCTGCGACTTCATCCGTGATGATTCCATCGATCGGCCGTTGAAGATAGGCCGTTAACTTTTCTTCGTCATTGATGGTCCAGACATAGAGCTCTTTTTTCATCTCATGAGCCTGGGTTACCAAATCCTCCTGATAAGAAAAGTCTTCGATCGCAAAGAAGTCGACTGGGGTGTTTTCAAAGCTGCCAAATTGAATCGGAATGACATAGCCAGTCTTTATCTCCGGAGCTTTCTTCTCCACCTTTTCCATCACCGACAGATCCAAGGACATGGCTGGATAGTCCTTGTCAACTCCCAGCTCCTTCATTTTTTGGACGAAAAGATCCACATAGTTTTCCGGTTCTGCACCGTGAGGCTTGAGCTCGACCAAGAGCGGCATCTGCAGCTCCTTGGCCCGTGTGACAAACTCCTCAAAGGATGGGATGTGACTGGTATGACCATCCTGCTGGATCTTCAATCCCTGCACCTCAGCTAGAGTCATATCTTTGACATCCTTGTCTACTCCAGCCAAGCGTTTGAGATTGTAATCATGCATGACGACGAATTGATTGTCCTTGGTCAAGAGGATATCCATCTCGACATAAGAAGCCTTCTCCTTGGCAGCTGCCTCGAGTGCTTCAAGGGAATTTTCTACTCCCTTGGCCACATAACCACGATGGGCTACGAGTTTGATCTGGTCATTGACCTCTAAGGTCGCTAAGTCAAATGCTGCCATCCCTGACTGAGCCAAGAGGAAAAGAAAGGTCAGGACAAAGAGTCCCTTCATCTTGCTAGAGCCACGAGTCTTGATGACAGAGCGACTTGGAGCCTCCCAGCCATTGTCTAGGATGATTCCCAAGGTTCCCAGTTTAGACATGACAGAAAAGAGGAAAATGTAGAGGCGGATCAAGACCAAAAAGATGGTTTGTACCCAGATATGCTGACCCGTTTTGTCCAGCTGACTAGATGCAAAGACAAGGCCAAGGATCAAGAGAATAGCGGTAAGAGAGAGGATAAACTCAAAGGAGAAAATCCGCAGGATCAGGCGAATCCCACCTTTTCTAGTCATCTCCCAACTCTTGCGCATGGCAGCGCCAAAAGGCAACTCTTCAATCACGATATTGGGCACCGTATAGATGAGACGCAGATTGAGATAGATCAGAAGCACTTGAACTAGGAAGAGGCCGATAGACCCAGTTATCGTCTTGGAAAACTCCCCTGTGATAAAATTCGGAATATAAAGACCATCCGTCAGAGTAGAGCCAATCAAGAGACCTGCTACAGGTAAGGTCAGTAGCATATAAAAGAGAAAATGAAGTAGGTTCCAACTCCTAAAATCCTTTAAGCGACCAAAAGACTGGCGAAAGACCTTTTTAAAGGAAAGGTGTTGATCCGTACGAGACAGATAAATCAGGGCAATCATAGTCCGCATCTCCAGCATAAAGAGAAAGGCAAAGACAATAGCAAAGAGGACCAAAGCTACCAGACTCAAAGGGTTAGTCAAGGTAGATAGGATATTGTTCTTGTCAATGTTGGACTCACCCGATAAGAGGAGGGCCAGTTGAAAGACCCAACTCAAGGCCGCAGCCCCTATACCAACTACAAACTGCAAAAGAATCCCCACAGAGATAAAGGACCATTTATTGCGCCAGATTAAGTAAAAGGCCCCTTTCAGGTCCTGCCAATAACTCCGTTTCATGCTGTCTCTCTTTCATTTCTTTTATTCCCCTAGAATAGCGGAAAAGCCTCTCCCTGTCAATGATTCTACAAGAAAAAGGCTGGGACAAAAGTCCTGGCCTCTCAATTGTCTTTAGATTGTCGAGCAAGACGCAGTGGTTGAGTGGGCTCTACTACGCTGATTTCATCAGCTTTTACAGCCCTACTCGACTGTGCGGAGGTGGGACGACGAAATCAAATTCTAACGAATTACCAATTTCTGTCCCACTCTCTTTTCTATTTATTCAGCTAAGAGCACTTCTCTAATGGTTTGCTTTTGGAGTTTTCTGTTGGATAGATAAAAGAGGCTTTCGTAAACCACCGCAAAAACGATCAAAGTCCAAAAGCACACATTCCCATCAAAGTGATGCTCAATTTTACCAGGAACTGTATCTTTGATTACGCCAATCAAAATTTCCATGATGCCATATTGATAAGCCGTCCCAAGGGCAAATCCTAGATAGGCCCAGAAACGATAGGGAGCGAGAATATGACTTTGGCATTCACGATCGGTGTAGCCAAATGCCTTCATAAGAGCCAAGGTTTCGCGACTTTCTGAGACCACAATTCCCAATGACAAAAAGAGGATCGAGAAAGAAAGGATCAAACCAATCATAATCATCATCGTTTGGATGATGTCATCTGTGTAGTCCCTTAGGCCAAAAGACAATTGAACCATGGCCGCGAAACACATGGAGCCAAAGACCACAAAAAACAGGATCGATTTTCTCCCCCAAATCAGCGACGAAGACAGCTCTTTTAGGAAGGATTTCTCTTTCTTAGGAGCCCTTCTTCTCCTTTTTTCCTTAATCGGTGTTGGAGATTTTTTTAATAAGCGAAGGGCCGGCGTTTGTAGTTGTCTTCTAGCATAAGCAATCGCAAGGACCATAAAGAAAGTAGTTGGCAGTATCACCAAAGCGACCAAGAGCTGCCAATGAAAATGAATGGTAATGTCTGGCAAAATCCCCTTCTCATTGCGAAAGTCATAAAAATGACCCATCATAAGAAAAGAAGCGAAATAGCCAAGAAGTGCTCCAACTCCAAAACTGAGTCCAAAAGCCCAAAATCGTTTCGCCAACTGGCCATTGCTATAGCCCAAAGCCTTTAAAATCCCTAATTGTTCCTTGTGGTCATCGACAAATTGTTTGATATAAAAACACATGAGAAGGATCGACGTCAAGGACAAGACAACCCCACTGACCATGGCCACCATCCAAGATAGCGAAACCTGGGCATCATAGTAGGTCTGAATCATCGGATTGGTTTTAGAAATCTCCAACTGCTCGATATCCAGGTAAAAATTCAAGAAGAGATTGGCTACAAAGACTGCACAAGCCCCAATGATACTGACGACAACTAATTTTCGAATATCTTTTACTGAAAACATGGCTTACCATCCAATCTCATAGGCAGTCTGAGGCTGATCGTTGGTCACAACTTGGGTAATCTTGCCACTATTGACGCGAATGATGGTTCTAGCCATATCCGCAATATTTTGGTTGTGCGTCACCATAATGAGGGTAAAGCCTAGCTTTTCCTTCAACTTCCAGATATAGTCCAGAATCTTGCGCCCTGTTTCTTCATCCAGGGCCCCCGTCGGCTCATCTAAGAAAAGAATATCTGGCTTTTTGGCTAAGGCACGAGCAATGGAGACTCTCTGCTGTTCCCCACCAGACAATTCACTCGGATACTTGTCCAGCTTATCGCCAAGGCCCAAATCCTCGATGATCTGCAAAAAATCATGATTGTTTGCCAGGTCAGCTCCCATCTTTACATTTTGTCTAACCGTGAGATTCGGTAATAAATAATACTGCTGAAAAATAAAGGCTATCTTCTCACGTCTAAAGGCTGTCAATTGAGCATCCGTGAGTTGAGACAAATCCTGTCCTTGAATGAGAATATGCCCTTCGTCTACCTTTTCTAAGCCTGATAACACATTTAAGAGAGTTGACTTTCCTGATCCAGAAGGACCTAGGATAACTACATCATCCTGGTCTTGAATCTGCAAATCAATCCCTTTTAAAACCTTGGTTTGGCCGTAGCCTTTGTAAACATTTTCTAGTTGAATCATTTCTTTCCTACCATTTCTTTGATGAGAGATTGACAAACTTCTGTCAATAAAGCAATCACTTCTTCCATGCTGAACTGATAAATACCAGAAGCAACCATAGAGGCCATCCCGTGTGAGTAGATGAATAGATGCTGGTACAAGCGACTAGCCTCCTCTAACGTCAACGGATAGTCTGCGACAATCGAATCCAGAACCATTTGGTAACTATGATCCTTCATGGGAAGAAAATCTTGAAAGCGACGAATCGGATCTTTGCTAGGATTTTGGAAAAGCAATTGAAAGAGTTGGGGCTCTTTTGAGGCGAACAGGATATAAGCAACCCCGACGGATCGAAAAGGCTTCTCATCTTCTAAGGCCTTACGAATATACTCCACCACGACCATCTCCGCAGCAACAATAACCTCTGCTTGTAACTCAGCCATATTAGCAAATTGCCCAAAAATGACCCTTGGCGTGGCTCCCAGTTTCTCTGCTAATGCTCGAGCCGTCAAACTAGCCAGGCCCTCTTCTCTCACCAATTGTAAAGCCGTCCCAATGATAGTCTCTTTACTAAATTTAACCTTTGGTGGCATAAGACTCCTTTCGCGCAACAGTTGTTACGCAACATACGTTTCCTAAAGAATACCATAAAAAAGAAAGACTTGTCAAGAAAAATCAGTAAAACATAAAACAAAAAAACCAGCCCACTGATAGGAGTGGAGTCTGGTTTACTAACAAGATTCTAAGGCAAATCATTTCCCGCTGCCAAGTAGATTTGGTACCATTCCTTACGGGTCAAATTCACTTCTGCTGCTCTCCCTGCTTCAAGGACATGCAGAGGCTTGGTCGTTCCAATGACGGCCTGCATCTTCCCTGGATAGCGGAGGACCCAAGCTAGGGCAATGGCTGTCGGAGTAACCTGATATTTCTTCGCCAAGTCATTGAGGACATGATTGAGGGCCGCAAACTCTTCCTTGCCGACAAAGTTCCCCTTAAAATAGCCATGCTGGAGGACAGACCAGGCTTGAATCACCGTATCGGTTAAGCGACAATACTCAAAGACACTGCCATCTCGAACGGCTGCTTTTGGACCTTCCATGTTGACATGAAAACCAGCCTCAAAGCTAGGCGTAAAGGCAGCACTCAACTGCAACTGGTTGATCTTGAGTGGTTGTTTGACAGCTGTTTTGAGCAATTCCATCATCATAGGATTTTGATTGGACACCCCAAAATGACGGACCTTGCCCGCTTGCTCCAAGTGATCAAAAGCTGCTGCCACTTCTTCCGGCTCCATGAGGGCATCCGGTCGGTGAAGGAGGAGACTATCTAAGCGCTCGATCTGGAGGCGCTCGAGGATGCCGTCGACAGAATCCAAAATATAGTCCTTGGAAAAATCAAAATAGGTAAAGCCATCTTTGCGAATCCCACACTTGGACTGGATCCACATCTGGTCCCGAAGATCCGGACGGCGCTTGAGAACCTTCCCCAGCAGGACCTCACACTGGCCATCGCCATAGATATCCGCTAGGTCAAAGATGTTAATCCCAATCGACAAGGCTGCCTCCACCAAGGCCTCCACCTCATCTTCACTCATCTGACTAATCCGCATCATCCCAAGGACAATTGTGGACAGACGCTCATTTTCAGCAAACTCAATATAGTTCATGTCCGCCTCCTTTTCTGTAGTTCTATTGTAGTGAAAAGGCTTGCAAAAGTCAATTTGCATTCAAAAAGCCCTCAGCAATAACTGAGAGCTTACAAATTGAAGTAGAATTTCTTATTCGTCCTCATCATCCAACTCCACTTCACCATGGATTCGGATATACTCTTCACGCTTTCGATCCAATTCTTCCCAGAGGGGCTCGTCGATGGCTTTCATTACTTCTATCTCCTTCAAGCTAATGTCAACCGCTTCATCGTAGGTCAAATGCAATAGATCTGCATGTTTCGTTTTAAATTCTTCAATGCTCAGCCATGTTTCCTTATCATCTTCGCTGATGTGACCACCAATAGCAGATGCTATCTCAATGGTCATGATATAAAGCGCTCGCTTATCAACCGTTAGAATGTCCTTATGAGTCGTGATGATTCTTAGACATTCTCCTTTTTCTCGTCCATCACTTTCATAGGAATCTTCAAAATCCAGTATTAGATACTCATATTTAAATGAACTCCATGGGTTATTTTCTTTTTTAAAATCTGCCATTCCCCAACGCTCATCATTTGAAGAAAATTTATCCAAACTAACACTAAAATAGAAGTCATCATCACGTGCATAAGAAAAACCAACCTGCACTCCCTTACGTTCCTTGAACCACATTTTCCAAGGATATTCCATACAGGCTTGATAAATACTAGTTTCGTAGTTGCCTTTAAGATATAGTCTCACTCGTCGTCCTCATCATCCAACTCCACTTATCCATGGATTTTAATGTATTCTTCATTTCTGCGGTCATCTTCTGCCCAGATTGGGTCTCTCACATCATCCATAAATGGAATTTCCTCCAGACTCAGCTCATTAGCCTGTTCATAACTCATAGATAGGATATCTTCATGCCGATTTTTAAAATCTTCCACACTTAACCAGCTCTCTTTATCATCTTCGCTAATCTGACCATCAATAGCAGTCGCGATCTCAATGGCCATAATATAGAAAGCACGTTTATCAACGGTGAGGAGGTCAAGGTGCTTAGTATCGATTCTTAAACATTCACCTTTCTCACGAAAGTCCGACATCATAGCATCTTCGTAGTCTGGCTCTATATCTTCATATTTATGGGATAAAAAATCATATTTTATCCCTTCCTTAATCTGAACATTACTCCATCTATTATCATGCATCCACTTATTTAATTTTAAGTGAATAGAAAGTTTCTCAATTGGTAGTTCTAGATACCCAGCATACGACAAATCTGGCTCTATTCCATATTTTTCCTCAAACCACATCCTTTTCGCTAGTTCCATGTAATCAAACGGAATTTCTTTGGTGTAATCACCTTTAAGATATAGTCTCACTCGTCTTCCTCATCGTCATAAATTCGTTCACCATGGATAGCAATGTACTCTTCACGTTTTCTATCCAATTCTTCCCAGATGGGATCGTCAATAGCGTCAATCGTTTGAATTTCTTCCAGACTCAGCTCATTTGCTTCATCAAAGGTTAGAGATAAGATATCTTCGTGTTTTTTCTTAAATTCATTGATGGTTAGCCATGTCTTCTTGTCATCCTCACTGATTTGTCCATCAATGGCAGATGCAATCTCAAGCACCATAATATACATAGCACGTTTATCAACTGTTAAAACATCCAAATAATTAGAGGCGATTCTTAGATATTTTCCCTTTTCTCTACCATCACTTTCATAACTTCCTTCATAATCCAAATCAATATTTTCATATTTTTGGGAATTGATAGCACTACCACATTTTACCTTGACCTCTTTCCAACGAGAGCCACTTGCTCCCCACTTATCTAATCGTAAGGATAGATAGAAGTCATTTTGCAGCATCTCATCATCCCCAATATTGGAGAAACTTATCATTTGACCATTCCGTTCCTTGAACCACATTTTCCATGCAAGTTCTCTGTAGCCAAATGGTACTCTTTTAGTATAATCGCCTTTGATATAGAGTCTCATTCGTCGTCCTCATCGTCATCCAACTCCACTTCCCCATGAATTCGGATATACTCTTCACGCTTCCTATCCAATTCTTCCCAGAGAGGCTCGTCTATCGCTTTCATAACCTTTATCTCTTCTAAACTAATATCGACTGCTTCGTCGTAGGTCAGATGCAACAGATCTGCATGTTTCGTTTTAAATTCTTCAATACTCAGCCATGATTCCTTGTCATCTTCGCTGATGTGACCGTCAATTGCAGTTGCCACTTCAATCGCCAGGATATAGAGAGCTCGCTTATCAACAGTTAGAATATCCTTATGAGTCGTGATGATTCGTAGATAGTCTCCTTTTTCTCGTCCATCGCTTTCATAGGAATCTTCAAAATTTAAATTTATATTTTCACGCTTAAAAGTCGCCCAAGGATCGTTGCCTACTCTAAAATCAGCCATACCCCAACGCTCATCATTTGAAGAAAATTTATCCAAACTAACGCTAAAATAGAAATCATCATCACGTGCGTAAGAAAAACCAACTTTCACACCTTTTCGTTCTTTGAACCACATTTTCCAAGGATATTCCATACTAGCTTGATAGATACTAGCTTCGTAATTGCCATTAAGATATAATCTCACTCATCTTCCTCGTCGTCATAAATTCGTTCGCCGTGGATGGCAATGTACTCTTCATGAAGTCGCTCTTCTTCATCCCACAAGGGATCTTCTACAGGTCTCATACTTTTCAGTTTCTCCACACTGATATCAGTTGCTTGATCGTAAGTTAGTGATAAGACATCCTTGTGCAACTCCTTAAAAGTCTCTACATCCATCCAGGTCTCTTTGTCATCCTCGCTAATCTGACCATCAATGGCAGAAGCCACCTCGACTGCCATGATATACATAGCTCGTTTATCAACCGTTAAAATGTCCGTATGGGTAGTCGCAATCCTAAGGTATCCTCCACGTTCTCTACCATCAGTAATAAAATCATTTTCAAATTCTAATTGAATATTTTCATCTGAAAACGAATTCCAAGGCTCACTCTTGTCATATGGTATATGATTCCATCGTTTATCATTAAATCGCCATTTATCAAATTGAACTCCAAAAAAGAAATCATCTTGCAACATCTCATCATCACCAACGTTTGAGTATGTAATAGGATGACCATGCCATTCCTTAAACCACATTTCCCAGAGCAACTCTCTTGTCGTAAAGGTTATTTTTTTCTTAAAATCGCTTTTGATATATAGTCTCACTCATCTTCCTCATCGTCATAAACTCGTTCGCCGTGAATTTTGATGTATTCTTCGCGCTTCCTATCCAACTCTTCCCAGATGGGGTCGTCAATAGCATCAATCGTCTGAATTTCTTCCAAACTTATCTCATTTGCTTCATCAAAAGTTAGAGATAAGATATCTTGGTGCTTTTCCTTGAATTCCTCGACTGTTAGCCATGTTTTCTTATCGTCTTCACTGATTTGTCCATTAAAGATTGTGGCAATCTCAATGGCCATGATATAGAACGCTCTTTTATCAAGAGTGAGCAGTTCAAGGTGGGTAGAAGCGATACGCAAACAGTCTCCATTTTCTCGAAAATCTGTTACATAAGCATTCTCAAATTCCAAATTTAGGTCTTCATCAATTTGTGAATAAAAACGATATTTTATCCCTTCTTGTATCGGAATACACAACCAACGTTCGTCATAATCCTGTTTATTTAGTTTTAGATGAATGGCTATATCATTCCCATCTCTGATTTGAAGAAAACCAGAATAGGAGAGAGATATACCTTCTCCTTGATAGCTTTCGAACCACATTCTCTTCGCTAGTTCTAAATAATCAAACGGAATTTCTTTGGTGTAATCGCCTTTGATATATAATTTCAATCGTCTTCCTCATCGTCATAAACACGTTCACCATGGATTTTGATGTATTCTTCTCGAAGCCGTTCCTCCTCTTCCCATAGAGGTTCTCTTACCGGTACCATTGTCTTTAATTCTTCCAAACTGATTTCAACAGCTTCATTATAAGTCAGTGAAAGAACATCCTTGTGATATTCCTTAAATTCTTCTACACTTAGCCAACTTTGCTTGCCGTCTTCGCTAATCTGACCATCAATGGCTGATGCTACTTCAGCTGCCATAATGTATAAAGCACGTTTGTCTACAGTTAAAACATCTATATGAGATGTTGCGATACGTAGATAATCTCCACGTTCTCTCCACTCTGTAATGAAAGTTTTTTCAAATTCAAGTGTTATACTCTCATATTCCAAAGACAACCAAGGATTACTAGGAATTATAAAAGGAGCCTTATCCCATCTTTCGTCAACTGAAGACCATTTGTGTAACCGAACACCAAAGTAAAAATCATCCTGTAACATAGCATCATCACCAACATTGGAGAAACTTATTTTCTTGCCATTCCGTTCCTTAAACCACATCTTCCAAACAAGCTCTCTAGTTGTGAAGTCTATTTTTTTCGTAAAATCACTTTTGATGTATAGTCTCATAAATCTGAGATATCGCCTCCATGTGCTAGTATATATTCTTTTCGACGAGTGGCTTCTTCCTCCCAAAGAGGGTCATCTACCACATCCATCATTTGAATTTCAGTCAAACTTCGTTCATTTGCTTCTTCAAAAGTTAGAGATAGAATAGCCTCGTGCTTTTTCCTAAACTCCTCGACTGTTAGCCATGTCTTCTTATTATCCTCGCTAATTTGCCCGTCAATCACCTTTGCAATCTCAAGCGCCATAATGTACATGGCGCGTTTATCAACTGTTAAAACTTCTAGATGGCTGGTTAAAATACGGAGATAGTCTCCCTTTTCATTATAATCCGTAGCGAATGCATTTTCAAACTCTATCTCAATACATTCGTCAAGATGTGAAAAGAGTCTTCGTACCCCTTCCTTTAGGGGGACACTAGACCATCTCTTATCGGCAGTGCCTTTCCTCAGGGATAAATTTACAGAAAAATCTTCTTGTAATGCATCATTGTCTCCTGCATTTGAGTAAGATACTTGCTTTTCTTCTGGAAACCACATTTTGCCAGCTAGTTCTAAATAACCATAAGGTACTCTTTTTGTATAATCGCCTTTTAAATATAATTTCATTGTTCACTCCTTATTGCGTTAAGTATTTAAAAGCTTTCCACATATTTTTGATAACTTCTTCTTTAGCTCCTTTTCCAAGTCCTTTTAGTTCAGAATGTTTGCTTACCCAGTCTACAATATCCTGCCTACTTGAAATCCTTGAAACCTCGATATCTATGTCGAGGCCATAACCCGATTTCCCACTTCCCGATTGAACTTGGATTTTCCCACTATCTGGCTCCGCATCAACTCGAATATTATCGACTTTTTTACCTTTAACTCGTCCAGAAACCTTTTTCCCAAAAGTCTTACTCGTCGGTTTATTTGCCTGCCAGCTATCGTAGTTGCTAGAATAATTAACTTGAATTTCAGCGTTTGCGCCACCTGTTTTACTAATAGCAGATCCTACAGATACTACACCACTAAATATGAGTGCATTTCCTGCATCTAAAGCAAGCCCTGCTGCAGTTGTTCCAGCAATAAAGCTTGCTCCACCTGTCTCAGGAGCTAAAGCTAAACCTCCAGTTTCTGCTGCTACGCTAGCAAAATCAAGCAGTAAACCTGATAACATCTGACTAACTCCACCCCAAAATTCAGTGGAATTAGCTTCAAAATTTTCTTGAAGAAGTTCTTGATATTTTTCGTTGATCAATCTCGTAGAAGCACTATCATACTTCCCATTTTTTAGCACAGAAAAGTTATCATCTTTTTGATAATGTCGATCTTTATAAGCACTATTATCAAAAATTTCAATTAAATTCCCTTCATTGTCAATTTTTAGAGTATGGTTATAATCATCAATAATTTTTTTCCACTGTGACCGATCATGTCCTTTTAAGCGTTTTTTTAGCTCTTCCCGATAATAGGTATCACCATCCTCTGATAATAACATATCTCTCGACGCTTGATTTAAAGTCCTTGTTAAGGCATCCTGATAGTCTCTTTTAGCGTAGGAAACAACTTTTGTTTGTTTCATTTTGTCAAACCAAGTCATGTCTACACCATCCGCATAGTAATTTCCGTTGCTATCAACGATAATTTGGCTTAGTTGTCCTGCTCCTTCAATCGCTAAATTAAGAATTTCAAGACTATCTGAAAAATACTGATTGACTTGCTCAACAAACCACTCTAATTTTTCAATTTTTTCTTCCACATCTTTGATTTGCATCCGTGTTTTATCAGCCAATTCATGAAGTACTCTATTATCTGATAAATTTTGACCCAGATTTCCGGTAAGAAATGCTCCTACACGATTCCAAAAATCTTCATTCTTTCTGATTTGTTCTTGATACTTTAAAAGCTGTTTTTCCCAACTTTGCTTTTGTGTCTTCAGATCATCTAAATCCATGTTACCATATTGGGATACAACTGTATCTGCATTTTTGTATGAATTTAATTCAATCTGAATATCATCAATCGCTTCTTGTAATTTTTTGATACTAGGGACAATTAAGTTTCCAAATAAATTTTTTCCTGCCTCATACGCAGCACCTTGAAGTTTACCAGCTTCAATTTCCGCTATTAAATAATCACTCCCACTTGTAAGTTTTTCTGTAATTTGCTTAGCAATTTGAATATTTCCACTCATAGCCTCAATCAAGGCAGCAGATTCTGATGAACTGTATCTCACTCCCACGGCAAACGACTCCTTTCTTTCATTAATCTTTCCTTCTTAATACTTAATTTTTTTAACGCTGTCCCACTCTCCTCACTAAAGACCTCCATCTGTTTAGCCACATATCTTCTTGCTATTAAATCCATTTCATACTTTTCTTTGAAAAACAATTCATTTTGAGAAGAAGAAGACAATCTCATCTCTGCTTCTCTTGTTATTAATGAAATATCTTCTAAAAATTCATCTAAACTTTTTTGATAATCACGAGTTAAATCCAAAATAATATCTTCCTGTTTTTCTATATTTACTATCTCTTGAAATAGTTTATCTCGTTTATCTTTATTAACATCTTCCATCATGATTAATTCCCCCATCTTTTAGCTTGCTCAATATCCCTTTCTTCAATTTTAATTGCAATCTGAGGAAATTTATTTGCTTGTATTAAAACAGCCTCAGTAAAATTACTCACTGCTTGAAGCATGTTATTTGTCAATTCCTTACCTTTTTCCATTCCTGGAATACCAGAAGAATAACTGAATTCAATAAGCATATTTTTTTGATCAGATACATCAACACCGGTTAATTCAGCAATAGCCTCTTTCGCATTAATAGTACTAGACTTAATATTATGTTTTTTCATTCTTACCATCTCTCACCTTCAATTTATAGTACTATTCTACCATATTAACAAGTAAAGAACATTGTTAATTTTACGTTCAGCTCCCCACAGTAATTCGTACGTTTCACTCTTTAAGTACATCTACTAGATTTGCTTATATTCTTACACTTCTCAATCTAAAGTATTTTAGATTCACAAAAAATTGATTACATAAAAACACCTCCAGCATTCACTGAAGGTGTCTCTTTTAACGATAGCTCAAAGCTTTTTTAACAGTCTTGACCAAACCTAGGTCATCTGTTTGTAAGATGAGGCTAGAATAGATTTTTCCAATGATCATGGTGCCGAGGATCGTGAAGGCCAAGGCAATTCCGAATGATCCCCATGATTCAAGTCCACTTGCATAGCCATTGATGGTACGGAATGGCATGAAGAAGGTTGAAATGAATGGAATGTATGATCCAATCTTCAACAGAAGGACATCTCCTGCACTACCCAAGGTGGTTACTCCAAAGAAGCTAAAGAACACTAACATCATCAGTGGCGAAATCGCTTTTCCTGTATCTTCTGGACGAGCAACTGTTGAACCTAGGAAAGCTGAAAGAACCACGTACATGAAGATTCCAAGAATGATCAAGAATAAGGTATTCAAGGAAATGGATTGTCCAATATGTTGGGTGATAGGAGAGTCTGGAGATAAGATATCTTTCACAAGAGGAATGGAGTCTCTAAAAATCCAAACGCCTCCCAATCCGACTGCATAGATACCAATATGAGTACAAATGACTCCGAAAAGACCAATCATGCGAGCATAGAAATAGTGAGTTGCGCGAATGCTTGAGAAGACCACTTCCATAATCTTGGTCCCTTTTTCACTGGCTACCTCTTGAGCAGTGATACCTGAATAAAACATCAGAATCATGTAGATAAGAAAACCGATTCCTCCAGCTACCACGGTCTGCACCATTTTCAGCCCTTCTTTCTTCTCATCAATTTTTTCAATCAATGAGACCTGTTGCGAAAGGGCTGCTAACTGCTCTTGGCTTAAATCCGCTTTAGAAACATTGAGCATTTGTTGGACCTGACTCAATTTAGCCATAAGGATTGCTTTGAAACCTGGCTTCATGGCATCCTCACTCTGGTAGCGAGCCTCTAGCTGGCCATCCTTTTCTTCAACTGTGAGGATTCCCTTGATTTCTTCCTCTTTCATAGCTTTCTTAGCTGCTGCTTCATCCTTATAGTCAAAGGACAAGCCATCGGTCCCTTTCAAGACTTCCTTGACAGGAGCTTGATCTGTAATCAAGGCGATGTTGCTTTTCGCAGATGTAGAAGATCCGACGAAATAGTTCACTCCAATCGTCAATCCGAAGAAGAGAAAGGGAGTAAGCACCATCAGTAAAAAGCTCCATGATTTCACTTGGCGTAAATAAGTTTCTTTGATAACAATCAGCATCTGTTTCATACTTCTACTCCTGATTCTAGTTTAAAGATTTCATCAATGGTTGGGGCTTGTTGGTCAAAGGTTGCTAGATAGCGACCCTTGGTCAACTGATCAAAGAGGTCCGGACCTGCTGTTTCATCATCCAATACCAACTTCCACAGGCCTTGCTTGGTCATGGTCACCTTAGTCACGTGAGGCAGCACTTCCAACTCCTCTTTACTGAAGTCATTGGATACGAAGAGACGAGTCTTGCCAAAGCTATTGCGAACTTCTTGTACGGGACCTGAGAGAATCACAGATCCATCACGAATCATGACCAACTCATCACAGAGTTCTTCCACATTGGTCATGACGTGGTCAGAGAAGATAATGGTCGCACCACGCTCTTTTTCTTCAAAAATGACCTGCTTGAGCACTTCTGTATTGACAGGATCCAGTCCACTAAACGGCTCATCCAAGATGATCAATTTTGGCTCATGGATCATGGTAATGATCAATTGAACCTTTTGCTGATTCCCTTTTGAGAGGCTCTTAATCTTATCGGTTAATTTTCCTTTTACTTGGAGTTTTTCCATCCAGATCGGAAGTTTCTCCTTGACCTCAGCAGTTGACATGCCTTTGAGATTAGCAAGGTAACGGACTTGCTCATAGATGGTCAACTTAGGCATGAGACTCCGCTCTTCTGGTAGGTAGCCAATTTCCTTGTAGGTTTCTTGACTGATTGCTTGGCCATCTAATTGGATATCGCCGCTGTAGTCAAGGAAGCGGAGGATACTATGGAAGATAGTGGTCTTCCCTGCTCCGTTCTTCCCGATCAAACCTAAGATGGATCCTTTTTTCGCCGTCAAGTCAATGCCGAACAAGACTTGCTTTTTGCCAAAGCTTTTTTCTAAATTTCTGATTTCTAACATAGAAAACTCCTCTACTCTTTATAGTAACGTTTGGTAATCTTGTACTGAGAGACCAAGATATAGACATAAATCAGTGATACAACTACTAATGCTAACAAGATATCTGCCTGGAAAGCAATGCCAACTAAGAATATCACCATCAAGGAAATCGGTAAGACATAATTGCTTAACTTGAAGACAATATCGTAATTCTCCTCGTAGCAAATTTGTTTCTCTGCCTCATCTATCATGCTCATTATTAGTTCACGGACTTCTGCCCCACTAGCATTGCGTGGGATTGCTTTTCCATAAATCTGTTTGAAGGTTTTTCGAAACTGATGTTCTAGCCCAAAAGTAAGAAGGAACAAAGCAAGAAAAATAAGCGGGATGGTGTATTTCCCAAAAGCACCTGTTAGTTTTTCTTCATAGACTAGTTTTTGGCAAGAGAAGAAAATCACTAATAGATAGGGAACAATCATGACGCCTTTGAACATCGTAGCCAAGTCATAGATTCTTCTCGTTTGGCTTTCATAACGGTAGGCTTCGTCTTCATCTTCTGCCTCCTCCATCATCTGATAAGACTGGCGCGATGAGATGAGGTAGGTAGACGCAATCCCGAAAACCACCAGATATAAAATGATTGACCCTATATAGATCATATCTCGATCAAATAGCTTTTGGAATTCAATAGGATGGTCTGAACCAAAATAACCTGTCAAAAAACCAATGATTAATCCTGATAGGACCATGGCCATGTTTCTCCAAAAACGAAAACGGGCTGACCTTTCTTTTAACTTCTTTTTCACTTTTATTCCTCTCCCTCTACTAGACTAAAGACATTCTCCACCGGTTCCTTGAAAATCTGGGCGATGGTGATGGCAATAATAACCGAGGGGGTGTATTCCCCCCGCTCCAAGAGACTGATGGACTGGCGCGAGACTCCTGCTAGCTTGGCTAGCTCGGATTGGTTGAGGCCATCACGCGCCCTCAGCTCTTTCAGTCGATTTTTTAAGATCATGGCTTTCGCCCCCTTATAGTTGAATACCTTGAATATCTTCGATGCGGACTAATTTGGTTTCCCTCTGTTGTTTATGATTCACACGAGTCAGTTTGACCCAATCTTCGTCGATATCCAAAATTTCATACTCGAATCCAACACCACTCACTAAAACAGTGGCCGTTTGGCCTTTCAATTCTTCTAAAAGTCTAGACATGTCTTGATTTCCTTTCACTTGTTTTTCTAATCTTTTGATGCGTTTGTTCAACCTTTTTATCTTCTTTTCTGAGCTTGCATAAATGATAACCAGAAAAGGGATAAATAGAATCCACACGGCTCCCATAAGAAAACCTCCTATTTTTTCAACTGAAATCATTGTAACACTTCTTTTTCTTTTTGACAAGTATATTTTACAAAAAAATAAAAATATTTGTCAAAAATAGAAGGATAGTTGACATGGATATTTTGAGTACTTAAAGGAATTTCTTTATTTTTATAGGGTTTTAAGCCAGATAACTTGTAAATCCTGTAAGAAAAAAACAGCTGAGAAATTCTCAACTGTTTCATTTTTTTACGATTTACCGCACTTCTGCGTCTACTTTTTCTTCGAGTGATGCTTGGATTTTTTCCATATAGCGAGCGACTTCTTCGTCTGTCAAGCTATCTTCTGGATTTTGGAAAGTCAAGCTATAGGCCATGGACTTCATTCCAACTCCTAGTTTTTCACCTGAGAAGACGTCAAAGAGTTTGATGCCTGTCAAACGTTTCACACCTGCAGCTTGGATGGCATCAACCACCTCTTGGTGAGTCACTTCTGCTTTGAGGAGAAGGGCGATATCACGGCTGACTGCTGGGAATTTCGTAATTTCCACAAAGGCTGCTGCTGGTTGAAGGGCTGCTTCAATAGCCGAAAGGTTAAGCTCAGCTACATAAGTTTCTGGAATATCGTAAGCCTTAGCCGTAACAGGGTGCACTTGACCAAGGAAACCGACTACTTGATCACCAAGTGAGATCAAGGCTGTACGTCCTGGGTGAAGACTCTTGATCTCTTGCGTTGCTGTATAGGTTGCTTCAAGACCCAAGCGAGTAAAGAGGGCTTCCAAAATTCCCTTAGCATAGAAGAAATCAACTGGAACCGCTGCTGTTTGGAAGTCTTTTTCAGCGACTAAACCTGTCAAGGCAAAAGCAAAGCTGTTGATTTCATTTGGCAAGTCTTCTTTTGGATTACCCGTTTGCTCGAAGACTTTTCCAATCTCGTAAAGAGCCAAGTCTTTGTTCTTACGCGCTACGTTGTAGGCAACTGTATCCAAAATACCTGAAACTATATTTTGACGGAGGACAGAGCGGTCCACTGTCATTGGCCACATGAGCTCAGTTAAGTTGCTTGGTGCAGTCGTAAACTCCACTGCTTTTTCAGGAGTTGTCAGAGCGTAGGTGATGATTTCTGTCAATCCAGCACCTTCTGCAATGGTACGAACTTGACGGCGCAATTTTTGTGTAGCTGTCAACTCACCAGCTGTCCCATCATCTTTTGGAAGACTGGTTGGCAAGCGATCGTAACCATAAATACGAGCGATTTCTTCAAAGAGGTCCGCTTCAATCGTGATATCCCAACGGCGACGAGGGACGCTGACAGTAAAGCTTTCAGCATTTCCAGAAAGGCCAAATCCAAGACGACGGAAGACATCCTCTACATCCGCGTAGGAAAGCTCAGTACCAAGGACACGGTTAACGTCTGCAAGAGTAGAAGAAACTTCTACATCAGAAGTGTCCAACTGTCCTGCTGAAACAATGCCCTTACGCACTGTCGCACCAGCCAATTCAGCAATCATGCTTGCTGCTGCATCAAGGGCTTCATTAACGGTTGCCACATTGATGCCTTTTTCAAAGCGAGAAGATGATTCAGAACGAAGGTTGAGACGACTACTTGTCTTACGAATAGATTTGCCATTGAAGACAGCAGCTTCAAGGACGACACGACTAGACTTTTCAGAGATTTCTGTAGCCTCTCCGCCCATGACGCCTGCAAGGGCTACTGGTTTGTCAGCAACAGTAATCACTAAATCCGTTGTTTCTAACTCACGTTTTTCCCCATCCAAGGTCACTAATTTCTCACCAGCACGTGCTTCACGCACACGGATATCAGTTCCTTCAAAGGTATCCAAGTCAAAGGCATGCATAGGCTGACCAAAGTAAAGCAAGATATAGTTGGTCACGTCAACGACATTATTAATCGGACGGATGCCTTCGTTCATGAGGAGGTTTTGCAACCATTGTGGACTTGGTGCGATGGTTACGTTGTCCAAGATGCGGGCTGTATAATAAGGAGCCTTGTCTGTATCAATGCTGACAGAAAGAGCATCCGATGCGGCTTGGTCTGTTTCTGTTAAAGTAAATTCTTTAAAGTTGACTGCCTTGTCATAGATAGCTGCTACTTCGTAAGCTACCCCACGCATAGAAAGAGCGTCTGCACGGTTAGGTGTGATAGAAAGCTCGATGATTTCATCATCCAAGTCGAGGTAAGAGAAGACTTCCTCACCTGGAACTGCATTTTCTGGCAAGATTTGGATGCCATCTGCAAATTCTTTTGGTACAACGGAGTCAGAAATCCCTAATTCACCAAGTGAACAGATCATTCCGAGTGACTCTAAGCCACGGATTTTCCCTTTTTTAATCTTGTAGTTATCCGCGATACGGGCACCCGGAAGAGCCACCATGACCTTGATGCCTGCACGCACATTTGGCGCTCCACAGACGATCTGACGGGCTTCTTCTTCACCCACATTGACTTGGCAGACATGAAGATGTGTTTCGGGTACATCTTCACAAGACAAGACTTCTCCGACGACAATTTTTGAGAGACCAGCAGCAGGTGATTCCACACCTTCTACTTCGATCCCTGTGGTTGACATTTTTTCAGCCAACTCTTGTGATGGTACATCAATGTCCACCAATTCTTTTAACCATTTATAACTAACTAACATATGTAAGATACCAAGGGCCAAACTGAAATCTAAATGACTTTCCTAGATTTCCTTAAGCCCTAGTTTAGATCCTTTCATTTTGTGTTTTCCAGCTCGAGGCTGGCTTAGGTAGGTCTAGTAACCTCCCCTTCTCTAGAATAGAAGTTTCTTGTTCCTTCTAGATCAATTTCTTTCTCAACAACCAGTCTGTATCCACGGTATCTCCGGTTATATACTGGTGTTCACTAAATCGTTCAAAACCAAAGCGGTAGTAAAAATCTTGCGCCTTAAAATTACGTTCCCATACACCTAGCCAGGCCCATTCAAAGCCACGGCTCTTGGCTTGATCCAGCGCAAAGGTAAACATTTCCTTACCGAAACCAGCCCCATGAAATTCCTTTTTGACATAGATCCGTTGAATCTCAAAGGACTTGTCCATCTCTACTGGCTCGGTCTGCGCTTGACCCCAGTTTATCTTAAGAAAACCACAGATTTCTTGACCTTCATTGAGGACAAAATAGGTTTCGGATTCTGGATTTAACAGATCCTTCTCGATTTGCTCCAATGAGAGAACCGTTGAAAAGTAGTCTTCCAAATCTTCCTCAACAATATAGGGACCGAAGGTATCCCGATAGGTTTCCACCTCTAGGTCACGTAAGGTCTGTACTTGATCGATTTTTACTCTAACTAACATGATTATTTAAACTGTTCTGAGAAGCGAACATCTCCTTGATAGAAGCCACGGATATCATTGATTCCATAACGAAGCATGGCTACACGCTCCTGCCCAAGACCAAAGGCAAATCCTGAATAGACGGTTGCATCAATGCCACTCATTTCAAGCACGCGTGGGTGAACCATACCGGCCCCCATGATTTCAATCCAACCTGTCTTCTTACATACATTACATCCCGCTCCACCACATTTGAAGCAAGAGACATCGACCTCAACAGATGGCTCTGTAAATGGGAAGTAAGAAGGACGCAGACGGATTTGGCGTTCTGCACCAAACATCTTTTGCACGATCAACTGAAGCGTTCCTTGAAGGTCCGCCATAGAAATGTTCTTCCCAACGACCAAACCTTCGATCTGATGGAACTGGTGGCTGTGGGTCGCATCATCTGTATCCCTACGGAAAACACGCCCTGGCGAGATCATCTTCAAAGGCCCCTTGCTAAAGTCATGCGCATCCATCGCCCGCGCCTGTACTGGTGATGTGTGGGTCCGAAGCAAGATTTCTTCTGTGATATAGAAGGTATCCTGCATATCACGAGCTGGGTGATCCTTTGGCAAGTTCATGCGTTCAAAGTTGTAGTAGTCTTTTTCGACTTCAAAGCCATCTACAACTTGGTAGCCCATCCCGATAAAGATATCTTCGATTTCTTCACTGGTTTGGGTCAAGACATGGCGATGACCAACTGCGACTGGACGTCCCGGAAGGGTCACATCGATACTCTCACTAGCCAATTTGGCTTGGACTTTCTTTTCTTCCAAGAGCTTAGCTGTTTCTTCAAAGGCAGCCGTCAAAACATCACGCGCTTCATTGACGTGTTTCCCGATAACCGGACGCATTTCAGCAGAGACATCTTTCATCCCTTTAAGGATTTCAGTAAGGGAGCCTTTTTTCCCAAGGACAGAAACGCGTAGCTCTTGCATCTCTTTTTCGTTTTCAGCAGAGATCTGCTTCAATGCTGCCAGCGTTTCTTCCCGAAGCGCTTTTAGTTGTTCTTCAATCGTTGACATATTTCCTCCATCATGGTCTTCACTCAGACATAGAAAAAACCACGCGCCACACCCTCATTCGGAGCGTTGACACGCGGTACCATCCGTTTTTATCTGAAATTCAGACCTTAATTTCTAAATCTTTGCGCAAGTGAATTCACCCAGCTTTCATGCAAAGAGCTTTCAGTCACGGCTCTTCTCCCTGTTGCACTTCCCTTGAGGTACTAGTCTTGCAGATTTCTATTCAATTACTATCTAGTTTATCAGATTTTACAAAAAATGACAAGTGAATCCTATTTTGCTTCACTTGCCATTCTTGTTATTCGTTTTGTTTTTATTCGATGACTTGTCCAGCTTCTTTCAAGACAGATTCTGGAATGGTAATGCCTAATTCTTCTGCCACTTTTTTGTTAATGACAGACTTACCATCTGTAAAGATTTCTACTGGTGTATCCGCTGGTTTTTGACCTTTCAAGATTTTCGCAGCCATTTTACCAGTTGCCACTCCAAGATCGTGTTGGTCGACAACGACTGAACCTAAACCACCAGCTTCGACCATGGCTGTCGCACTTGGGAAGATTGGTTTTTTAGCTGTTTTGTTTGCTTCGACTACCGTTGAGAAGGCTGATGCAATGGTGTTATCGATTGGAACCCAGATAGCATCCACTTTACCAGTCATGACAGAAACCGTTGAAGCAATTTCATTTGTAGAAGGGACTGAATAAGGAACTACTTTGTAGCCTGCTTTTTCAGCCAATTTTGTAAATTCTTCTACTTGGGTTTTAGAATTATCTTCACTGGTTGAGTAAAGAACCCCGATTGTTTTCACGTTTGGAGTCAACTCTTTGATCAACTTCAACTGTTGTTCCGTTGGATTGTGGTCAGATACTCCTGTGATATTACCACCTGGTTTTTTCAAATCTTTGACCAAGTTAGCGCCGACTGGGTCTGTGATAGCACCCATGACGATTGGTTTGTCCTTAGTCGCACTAGCCAAACCTTGAGCAGATGGGGTTGCGATTCCGATCAAGACGTCGTTGTTGTTTTGGACCAATTGTTTGCTCATGGTAGCAACCTTATTTTGGTCTCCTTCTGCATTGAGGAATTCGATCTCAATCTTGTCCTTGTCGTAGCCTTCTTCAGCCAAGCCATCTTGAATCCCCTTGTAGATTTCGTCTAGCGATGGGTGGCTGACTAACTGTAAGACACCAACTTTTACCTTTTTGGTTCCATCTGTTTTATTCGCATCATTTTTATTGGTTAGCATTGGATAAACAACAGCTACCAAAATAACAGCGAGCAAAGCACCGATCATTCCCAATACACGTTTGTTTTTCATATTTTTTACCTCAATTATTTATTTTTTCGTTTTTCGCTTCTTTGTTAAAGACTGAGTCGCCATCGTTTCTTCATCTTCTTTTCTCCCTTCTTTTTGAAACAAAAAAAACGCCCACACATAGCTATAGCTATGTGAGGACGTGTCATCGCGGTGCCACCTCACTTATGGGAAAATGGATAAACTCCTCCCATATCTCTGTCTTGTCTAGCAACAAGTTGCACGATAAGGTGTGCAGACCGAATTTTTATTGTTTCAAATTCATCTCATCATTAGTCCAATTTCATAAATGTCCACTACTCACTTTCACCAGCCGTGAGCTCTCTAATAAATTTTCATTTATTACTTTTCTAATTGTAACCATTGTAAATGTTTCTGTAAGCCTTGTCAATACTTTTTTATGTTTTTTTTGAAAAACGTTCGTTATTTCCTGAAATTCATTTTCTAACGGATACTTTTACAAGGAGTGAATACCGGCTTCTTTCTAGGTTTTCAGGCACTTTTTTGATATAATTTACTAGAATTAGTCTAGAATGTTGAGGAACCCCATGTCTTTTGATGGATTTTTTTTACACCATATGGTGAATGAATTACAAAGCGAACTCCTAAATGGTCGCATCCAAAAAATTAACCAACCCTTTGAACAAGAGTTGGTTTTACAAATTCGTAGCAACCGCAAGAATCAAAAACTCTTGCTGTCTTCCCACTCTGTTTTTGGTCGGATCCAACGAACCCAGACCAATTTTGAGAATCCTGCCTTCCCTAATACTTTTATCATGGTCATGCGCAAGTATCTCCAAGGGGCAGTCATTGAGCAGATTCAGCAACTGGAGAATGACCGTATTTTAGAAATTGCCGTCTCTAATAAAAATGAGATTGGAGATGATATATCTGTGACCCTAATCATCGAAATCATGGGCAAGCACAGCAATATCATTCTTCTGGACAAGGCGACTGGAAAAATTATCGAAGCGATCAAGCATGTGGGCTTCTCTCAAAACAGCTACCGGACCATTCTCCCTGGATCAACCTATGTAGCTCCTCCAAAAACCGAAGCGGTCAACCCCTTTACCATTAAGGACGAAGCCTTATTCGCCTTTCTTCACCGAGAAGAGTTGACACCAAAAAACCTTCAAATCCATTTCCAGGGTCTTGGTCGAGATACTGCTCAAGAATTGGCCAGTCGATTAGAAACAGGAGAAAAATTAAAAACCTTCCGAGCTTTCTTTGAAGCTCCAACAGATCCCCGTCTAACGAAAAAATCTTTTGCTACTCTCGCTTATGCAGATAGCCAGGAGGAGACCTTTGAAACCTTATCAGATCTACTCGACCACTACTACTTGGACAAGGCTGAGCGCGACCGGGTCCAACAACAAGCTGGGGAACTAATCCGCAAGGTGGATAATGAGCTAGAAAAGAACCGGAAAAAATTGGCCAAACAGGAAGCCGAACTAGCAGCGACAGAAAATGCCGAAGAGTTCCGTCAAAAAGGCGAACTGCTTACTACTTTCCTCCATCAAGTCCCAAATGATCAAGACCAAGTCACCTTGGACAACTACTATACCAACCAGCCTATTACCATTGCCTTGGATAAAGCCTTGACCCCCAGTCAAAATGCGCAACGTTACTTTAAGCGCTATCAGAAGCTAAAAGAAGCTGTTAAACATTTGACCTCTCTCATCCAAGAAACCAAGGAAACCATCTCCTACCTGGAAACAGTCGAAACTGCTCTGGCCCAAGCCAGCCTTTCTGAAGTAGCCGAGATTCGCGAAGAGCTAGTCCAAACAGGCTTTATCAAACGACGTAACCGAGAAAAAATCCATAAACGGAAAAAACCAGAGAAGTACTTAGCATCAGACGGCAAGACCATTATTCTGGTCGGCCGGAATAATCTTCAAAACGAAGAATTGACCTTCAAAATGGCTAAAAAGGGCGAACTCTGGTTCCACGCTAAGGATATTCCAGGTAGTCACGTGGTCATTACAGGTAACCTCAACCCTTCAGATGAGGTCAAAACCGATGCAGCTGAGCTTGCAGCCTATTTCTCTAAGGGACGCCTGTCCAATCTGGTCCAAGTCGACATGATTGAAACGAAGAAACTCAACAAACCGACCGGAGGAAAACCTGGCTTTGTAACCTATACCGGTCAGAAAACCCTACGGGTCACCCCTGAAGAAGAAAAAATCAAATCCATGCGCATCAATGAGTAGACAACGTAAAAGTGAGTGGGAAAGAACTCCGAAAAATTAAAAAAGATTGAAAAGGTTCTTTAAACCTTTTCAATCTTCCCACCCCACACAGTTGATTAAGTCATCTTTGAAGTTTAAAAAGCGAACAAAGATGCTAATCAACCACTGCTTCTTGTAGTTATTCCAATCAAATATCAAAGGCTGGACAGTTTTTGCCCATCCCTTTTAAATGTAGACAACTATTTACATAAAGGAACTCGAATGGTAATACAAGAAATAATCTCTTCTATAAGGCATTCTAGCATTTATCCAGGAACTTTCCGCCGTGAGAAAAGTGCTAGAAACACCAACGTTTCTAGCACTCGGGAGTTTTGAGACCTTAGGCTCAAAACTAAGTCATGGAACTTCTTAGAAGTTCGCTGACGTCCGTACTCACCTAAGGAAAGTTCATAAGAAATAATATTCATCCTAGGGCTGAGAATCATCTCAGCCCTTTTGTTTTATTCTGATTTGTGGATATCCTCTTTGACCTGGTCAACATTGAACTTGGCAAAGAGATACTGGCGGTCCTGGACAGGAAAGCGTTGGTCCAATTGGTCAATGGCTCCAACTTCGACGATGCCCTCTTTGATGACAAAATCCATGACATGGCCCCCGAAGGTATGGTCATCTGAGATAAAGTGAAGGTGATAGCCTGCTACACTGACCCCATGAAACATCTCTGGCGTCCAAAAACCAACAATAGTTCCTGTAACATTTTCTCGTGTAAATTCTGGCTGATGGGTCGCCACATCTGCAAACTTGGTTTCCGAGGTCGATTTAGGAATCATACGCACATGCATCTTGGAGAAATCACCGTGAATCTTAATCGAACGAAACAGATTTTCGCCATCGTAATAAGATTCAATGCGAGCCTCTAATTCCTCATCCGTCATTTCAAAGCGTTGCCGAAAAATCACTTCGGCCTGGTGGGGAACAATGGCCGCATAAGGGACAGTCGCATCTGGAGATACTTCCACAATCTCTGGTTCCTCTCCTGAACCCTTAGCTTGATAAGCCTTACCATCTAAGACAATCAATTCGCCATCGATGGAGTCCAGGGTCCCAATTCCTAAATCTCCATGCTCTAGTAATTCTTTAACCGTAAAGGATCCTCCATAGAGACCAGCCATCAAAGCCCCCAAGGTATTGTATTGAAACAATTTCACCGGTTCCATTATCTTCTCCCTCATTCATCTTGTCTTCTTTTTAGCCCTTCCAGTATACCATATTCTCAAGGACAATAACAGAAAGACTGATTAAAAAAGAGCGGGACCGAACCATGATACAAACTTGTTCGGATTCCCGCCCCAGCTGGGTCATTTAATTAATCTTCTAGCAAACTCTCATAGAAAGCTTGCATTTGCCCATCATCTGGTACTAGCTGCAAATAGCCTTCTGTCACTTCCCGAGCTCTTGCGATATTCCCCAACTCTCTCAAGAGATAGCTATAGCTTTCTAAGAACTCTGGATTGTTTTTCAAATCTGGATAGAGCTCTTCATAGATCGGACCTGCTTTTTCAATCTCTTCGAGTGCTACCAAGGCACGAGCGATATTCCAGCGGGTGACGACATTTTCCACTTCCACTTCTTGCCATTCAAGGACATCTTCATAGCGTTCCTGCTCCAAATAGAGGGTCGTTAGACGAAGAGCGATGTCTTCTAAATCTTCTGCCACTTCTTTAGCTTCTAACAAATACTTCTCTGCCTTTTCTGGCTGGTGCAATTCATAAGCCAACTGGGAAGCTAAAAGGAGAAGATAGGCATCAAAAGGATTCTTCTGGATCCCTTGCTCTGCTATTGCTAACGCTGTTTCTCGATCATTCTCAGCTTGTAGGGCCAAGGCATAACCGTATTCATACCCTTCAAAGTCTGGCGACAGCGTATCGATCTGCTTGAAGTAGATCAGAGCTCGTTGATACTCTTCTCGGTCATAAAGAAGGGTTGCCAATTCATAGGCAATCTGGTCATCAAACTCAATTTCTAAGGCCTTTTCTAAAAACTCAATGGCAGGCTCAAACCGACCCAGATTCGCATAAGCATAGCCGATCCGCTGGTAGGTGGAGATCCCCGTTTCTTCTAAAATGAGACGGTTGTCTAACTGAACATACTCTTCAATAGCTTCTTGGTAATTTTCGAGTTCTAGATCAATCTCTGCCAAGCCTAGTTGAATAATAGGATCATCTGAAAGGCTTGCAGCTTCCATCAGCTTTTCCCGAGCCACATCTGCCAAGCCCTCACTTTGATAGAGGTCTGCCTTGACCAAGAGACTGGCTAGATACCATTCCGAACTTTCAGGAATTTCTTCCAAATAAGCAAAGGCTTCTTCCATTTGACCATCCTCGGCTGCAATGGTCGCTAGACTCAGATAGACCTCTGGAAAATCATCTCTCAAATGCAAGTAAGTTTGTTTTGCTTCAGGGTAAAATCCGATACTTTCAAAATACTGGCCTAATTCTAACAAGGTTTCTGGATCATCTTCGTGCAAGGCCGCTTCTAAATAGCCTGGTAGACGATCTAGCTCTTGTTTCTCAATTGCTTCTAGAATTTTTTGACTATTCTTCACTTTGAATTTCCTCAACTTCGTCCTTTTCGTATAAACCACTGACTTCTTTGTACCATTCAAATAGAGCACTGATGACGACCTTGGCTGAAGCGTAAACTGGGATTCCTAAGAAGACTCCCCAGATTCCAAACATAGAGCCAGAGGTAATCAATACAAACAAAATCGTGATCGGATGGATATTAAGCTGACTACCCAAGACAAGTGGTGAAACGAAACGTCCCTCGATGGTTTGCTCAACAATAAAGACAATGACAACTTTGACAAACATTTCTGGTCCTGCTACCAAACCCAAGACTAAGGCAGGGAGCATGGCTAAGAAGCTACCCAAGTATGGTATCAAGTTCAAAAAACCAGCGGTTACACCGAGTGTCACAGCGTAACGAAGCCCAATAATCTTAAACAAAAGAATAAACATTAAAGCTACGATGATGGCAACTGTGATCTGACCTCTGACATAATTGGCCAATTGTGTATTGACATCAGACAGTACTTTACCTGCTGATTTACGAATCTTGGTTGGTAAGAAGCGGATGATTTGCCCTTTCAGGTTCTTTCCATCTCTCAATAGATAGAAGACGATAAAAGGCATAATAATCAAAGCGATAATGACCTGGGAGGCGACAGTAATCAGATTGCTGACCCAGTTGACTGCACGGGCAGAAAAAGAACTTGCCCAACTGGTAATATTCTGCGACAATTGGCTGGTCCATTCATCTAATTGCGGCTTGATTTCTGGAGACACCTTGTTGTCTAAGACATCATCGATGGTCATATTGGCCTTTTCCAAGTAGTCTGGTAGATTATGCATGAAGCTAAGAACCTGACGCTGGATAGCTGGAATAGCGACAGCCAAGCCCCATAAAATGAGAAGAGCGATCAAGATAAAGACGATGGAAATCGCAATAATCCGTTTGACCCGGTGCCTTTCCAAAAAGTCTACGATTGGATTTAACAAATAATAGAGGAGCCCTGAGATAATGACTGGCAGCATGACCGCTGCTCCAAACTCTAACAGGGGTGTAAAAATAAAACTAATCTTGCTGAGGACTAAAATATTCAATCCCATCAGCAAGGTTACAAGGAAAACAGTAATGGCCTTATTATCTACAAACCATTTAAAAAACCAGGATAAACTAAAATCTTTTTCTTTATGTTCCACGGGAATCTCCTTCGTTTTCAATCTGTTTTTATTTTAGCATTTTTACTCTATAATTTCACGATAGAGCTGAACATAAGCTGGTTTTTGTTCCTAACCTCCTCAATCCTTCACCTAATCGTTTTCCATCCCCTTCTTTTCTGATATAATGGAGCTATCAACAAAGTCGAGGTGCATGTGATGCAAGATATTTATTTCGGAACCTATACCAAACGAGACTCTAAAGGAATTTATAAGGCTTCCTTTGATGAGAGAACTGGACAGCTAAGTGATTTGCAACTAGTCGCTCAAGAGCCAAACCCAACCTATCTCGCTTTTTCAAAAGCTGGTTTCTTATACAGTGTAGGTGCAGACCAAGATCTTGGTGGCATTGCGAGCTTTAGCCCTGACCACCAATTAATCAATCATGTGGTCGATGAAGGAGCCCCCCTCTGTTATGTCTCTGTTGACGAGGAACGGGGCTTGGTTTATGGTGCCAACTATCACAAGGGACAAGTCCTCTCTTATCGTATCCATGAGGATGGTCATTTGACCTTTGTCGACCAAGCGACTCATCAGGGTTCTGGACCTCACAAAAACCAAGCTAGTCCCCATGTACATTACGCAGATCTTACTCCCGATAAGTTGCTCATCACTTGTGATTTAGGTACTGATCAAGTAGTGGTCTACCAAGTTGATGATTTTGGGAAACTAACGGAAGCACAAACCTACCAAACTGCTCCAGGTGCAGGTCCGCGTCACATCATTTTCCATTCTCATTACAAGACTGCCTACCTCATTAACGAACTAAACGCCACCATCGATGTCCTTTTCTATGATGGACTTGGCTACTTTGAACATTTCCAAACCATCTCAACTCTACCAGAAGATTATGAAGGTCAAAAATGGGCTGCTGCTATTCGCCTCTCCGAGGATGGGAAATTCCTCTATGCCTCAAATCGAGCTCATAACTCCATTGCAGTCTATGAAATCTTGGCAGACGGTAGCCTAGTGCTTCTAGAAATCGTTCCAACTAATGGACTCAATCCACGCGATTTCATTCTTAGTCCAGACCAAGAATATCTTATTGCAGTCCATCAAGATTCAGACAATGCCACTGTTTTTAAACGCGATAAAGCAAGTGGTAGATTGACTGAATTGAGTCATGATTTCTTCGTACCAGAGGCGGTTTGTGTCCTCTTCAACTAACAATCAAAACACTTGCTAGTCTGGTTGAAAAATGATTAAATAGTGATAAAATAAATAGTTTATAGGAGAAACCTCATGAACCCAATGGATTTGTTTAACCAAGTCAAAGAAATGATCGAAAAGAAAGATTTCGATGCTGCTAAAAAATTTATCGATGACAACAAGGATAACCTTGGTGACTACTTAGAACAAGCGAAAGCTCTTGTTGCTGGAAACGATCTAGTAAGCGGCGCTGTTGATAAAATCAAAGGCTTGTTCTAATAAAACGATTCCTCAACTATCTAGTTGAGGATTTTTTCTTGGCTCAATAGCAAAAAAATCCTTGAGAAAGCTCAAGGATTTTTTTGTCTAGTAAACTAGCTTATTTTTTCAAGTTGTAGAATGATTTCAATCCACGGTATTCAGCTACTTCACCAAGTTGGTCTTCGATACGAAGCAATTGGTTGTATTTAGCGATACGGTCTGTACGTGAAAGTGAACCAGTCTTGATTTGTCCTGCGTTAGTTGCAACTGCGATGTCAGCGATTGTTGAATCTTCAGTTTCACCTGAACGGTGTGATACAACGGCAGTGTAACCAGCTTCTTTAGCCATTTCGATAGCTTCGAAAGTTTCAGTAAGAGTACCGATTTGGTTAACTTTGATAAGGATTGAGTTAGCAGCACCTTCTTGGATACCACGTGCAAGGTAGTCAGTGTTTGTTACGAAGAAGTCGTCACCAACCAATTGAACTTTCTTACCAAGACGTTCAGTAAGAGCTTTCCAACCTTCCCAGTCGTTTTCATCCATACCATCTTCGATAGTGATGATTGGGTATTTGTTAACCAATTCTTCAAGGTAGTCGATTTGTTCTGCAGATGTACGAACAGCAGCGCCTTCACCTTCGAATTTAGTGTAGTCGTAGACTTTACGTTCTTTATCGTAGAATTCTGATGATGCACAGTCAAATCCGATGAATACGTCTTTACCTGGTACATATCCAGCAGCTTCGATCGCAGCAAGGATAGTTTCAACACCATCTTCAGTTCCTTCGAAACGAGGAGCGAATCCACCTTCGTCACCTACGGCAGTTTCCAAACCACGTGATTTAAGGATTTTCTTAAGAGCGTGGAAGATTTCAGCACCGTAACGAAGAGCTTCTTTAAATGTAGGTGCACCAACTGGCAAGATCATAAACTCTTGGAAAGCGATTGGAGCATCTGAGTGAGAACCACCGTTGATGATGTTCATCATTGGAGTTGGAAGAACTTTAGTGTTGAATCCACCAAGGTAGCTGTAAAGTGGGATTTCAAGGTAGTCAGCAGCAGCACGAGCTACAGCGATAGACACACCAAGGATTGCGTTCGCACCCAATTTACCTTTGTTAGGAGTACCGTCAAGAGCGATCATTGCACGGTCAATAGCTTGTTGATCACGAACATCGTAACCGATGATTGCTTCAGCAATGATGTTGTTTACATTGTCAACAGCTTTTTGAGTTCCAAGACCACCGTAACGAGATTTGTCACCGTCGCGAAGTTCAACTGCTTCGTGTTCACCAGTAGAAGCTCCTGATGGAACCATACCACGTCCGAAAGCACCTGATTCAGTATAAACTTCTACTTCAAGTGTTGGGTTACCGCGTGAGTCTAGGACTTCGCGAGCGTAAACATCAGTAATAATTGACATTTCTTACTCTCCTTTGAGTTTAAATTTTTTACACCTCTATGATACCTTAAAAATACGCGTTTTTCAAGAAAAAACGTTATCTTTGTGCAGATTTTCCTTAACTTTATCAAGAAATCGCTTTCTTTTTGTTTTGATCAGCGTTTATACGTTTGGCATTTTTAACCTAAAGTATGATATACTATTCTTATGACTGATCTATCTAAAGAAATTATGGAAAAGGCTAATGGTGGCCTAAAATTAAATCCTGATGAACAACGTCGCTTTCTAGGTACGTTTGAAGAGCGCGTTCTAGGATATGCCGATATAAGAACAAGCAATAGTCCTCAGCTTCAGAAGGGCTTTTTGAAGGTGCTGAAGAGTTTGAGTGAACAAGCTAACCCTCTCTTTGTAAAGATTTCCCCAAATGTTGATTCTAGTGTCCAGTTGAGCTATCTAAAACAAGCAAAAGAGTTCGGTTGCCAGGCTACTATTGTTTCGGAAGAGCATAACTCCTCTCCTTTTGGGCTCGTGATTCATACAGATGCACCAGTGAACACTACTGACAAGGACCTCCGAACTGCTTTTGCAGATCTCTGGGAGGAAGAAAAGAAGCCGACCAAACCTTCTCTTTGGAAAAAATGGTTTGGTTGATCAGAGCTGTCGCTTAGACATTTTATTAGTATTAAATATTAGATGGAAAAAAGCGGTTTAACCGCTTTTTTCTATGCTTAATAGATTTCCGATATTTCTAGCTGTAAAGATAAGATTTTCCCTCGCATTCTTCAGAAGTTGGTCTAAACTATCGGGGTGTTTCGTAATGGAAAAGGCTGCGATTATATTTTCAAATGGAAGATTTGGTAAATCATCTGCAAGACTTCCACAAATGGCTATTACTGGAATTCCCTTTGGGGTTCTTCTCGCAACCCCTATCGGAGCTTTTCCGGATAGACTCTGATGATCCAGTCGCCCCTCACCGACAATGACCAAGTCTGCTGTTGCTACTTTAGTGTCAAAGTCAATCAAATCTAAACAGCTATCAATCCCTGATACCAGTCTCGCTTGCGCAAATGCACAAAGTCCAGCAGCAAGACCACCACCAGCTCCCATCCCTGCTTGGGTCAATACATTCGCACAGTTCTTTTCATAAAAGCTGTAAATAGCTTGATCTACTTGCTCAAACAAAGCAGGTCTCAGCCCCTTTTGTTTTCCAAACATATAGGTCGCACCATCTAGTCCACATAAGGGATTAGTAACATCTGCTAAAATCTGTATCTGAACATCATCTGGGATCTTGAACGCTTCCTCTTTACGGATAGAATCCCATTCTAAAATACTTTGCCCACAGGCCTTCAACTCCTTTCCTTCTCGATCATAGAATTTGTAGCCCAGACCTACTGCAAGTCCCAGGCCCCCATCGTTTGTCGCTGTTCCTCCAACCCCGATATAAATCTCCTTTTTCCCCTGTTTGATTAAATAACAAATCAGTTCACCGATTCCTCGGGTCTCTAAGTCAAGTGGACGGCGTTGATCAACTGGAATCTTTCCTAACCCAATCAAGTCGGCTACTTCAAAGAGAGCCAGAGAATCCTTCTCCACATACCGCATTTCTACCGGTTCTCCAAATGGTCCTGTGACAAGGGTAAAAGTTTCCTTCAAGCCCAATGATAAACTGATGACTTCCACTGTCCCTTCGCCACCATCTCCAACAGGACAGGTGATCGGTTCTACATCGAGGAGAGACTGACGAAAGCCTTCTGCAATAACTTCTGCTACTTCTTTCGCAGGTAAGGATTCTTTGAATGAATCTGGAGCAATTAATATTTTCATGGATTCCTCCTCTTTTCTATTCTTCCCTTTCCTTTCACACCTTCATCTCCATAAAAAAACATCCAGGAATTTTCTCCTGGATGTTTTGGATTAGAATCGGATGGATTCTCTTGTTTTTTCATATGAGGTAACAAATCTCTCTGTTACTCCTGGTTCTACTGTTTCCAATGCTTCTGAAATAACTTTGAATGAAGCAGGATAGTCATACTCTTTTTCAAAAATGTACAAGGCTTCATCAAACGCTGCTTGGACATGATCATCGAATGAACGATAGCGATTTGAGTATTGAAGCAACTGCTCTGTTAGGGTAGCATACTGTACTAATTTGTACGTTTCTTCCTCTAACTCTGTCATATCGTTGGTCAAAATATCCAGGAGACGGTTGGCGTTTTCAATATTGACACGACGACCTTCTAACTCAGCCAAGAGAGCTTCAGTGTTATCACTTGCAGTGAAGAAGATAGTAAGGAAGGATTGAGGAATTCCAGGTAAGTTACGCTTATCCATGTAGCGCTTAATGGCATGTAAACGGTTGGCGTAGATATTTACCTTTTGACGAGCATTCGTATCGTCTTTCTCAATCTTAGATAAGGTTTCGCTCAGTGCAATTTGATCATCTTCAATTTCTTTCAGACGTTCTTCAATCGCTTCTAACTCTTCTTGAAGAATAGAGTAGGCTTTTTGAGTTTCAGATGTATCCTTCAAGGCATCCTCTACAACGAGCTCTTGAGCTGTTAATTCAGCTTCTAACTCTTTCAAATGATTTTCCTTGAGTTCTTTGCTCTCGAATGTTTTACTGAGACGTTCAACTTCTTCTGCTAAACGCTTGTTATTTTCCTTCGCATGGGCAAGGTAACCTGGTAAGGCTTTGACCAATTTTTCAACGACTTTGTGTGATTCAATTTCACGAGTGAAAATATCATACAAGGCGTTGATTTCTTCTTGAATCTGCTCATTTTCATAGAGCGCATTATCTAATTCTAGAGCAGCAACATTTTGTAGATTGGCTTTCAGAGATGCATGTAATTGTTGGAAACGTGCTTCCAAGTCGGTCTCTGTAAAATGATAACCAGACTCCAAAAGTTTGCGATGACCAGCTTCCAAATCTTCCAATTGGTCAGGAAGGGTTGTTTGGACATCCTTCACAATTGCAGGAACTTTTTCAACAATGTGAGTCAAGGCTACAATATGGTTTTCTGCTGTGTCAAGAATTTCAGCAGCTTCAACAGGGTCACCAGAAGAATTCAAGGTTACAAATTTTGAAAACTCAACTTGAATATTTTCAGCTTGCTTCTCAATTTCGGGAAGCGCTGGGCCGTATGCATCTGGATCAGAAGCCACTTGTTTTTGCAAGTTTTCAAACATATCCAAGGCATGAACAACGCGACCGCTATTCATTTCTTCTTTTTCTTTTAATTCAGATAAAGCTTGACGGATAGCCTTGATGTCTTCATCAATTAATTGAATCTGACTCTCAATATTTCCAATTGCTTGTTTCGCTTTTAAAAAGCGGAAAGAATTGTTGTAGCCTTCTGCTTCAAAGAGGTTGTTCTCAATATCGGCAAAAGAATTGAGGGATAGGTCCACCCATTTTTGATTCCATTCACGAAATGCAACTTGACTTTGACCAATCAAATGCATATTCTTCACAGCCTCTACTTCATCATTTACCGGAAGGTTATACAACTCTTCTTTTCGTTCTTCCAGTGCTGCTAGTAAGGCTTCGTTACGCTTTCTCAATAAGACTGCCACTACATATCCTAAAACCAAAAGGACACCAATGACAATAATGAGAATAATTAGTCCACGAGACATATAAAAACTCCTTCATTAAATTACTTGAAAGTAATCGTAGTTATTATATCATAAATATTCGAATAATTGGCAAATATCGCAGAATTTTATACATCAAGTGTACTATATTCGGCATTTTCTTCGATAAATTCACGGCGAGGTTCTACTCGATCTCCCATGAGCATATCAAAGATTTTATCTGCTTCTGCTGCATCATCAACTGTTACACGCGCCATGAGGCGGTGTTCTGGGTTCATCGTTGTTTCCCAGAGCTGATGATCATCCATCTCACCCAAACCTTTGTATCGTTGAATCGTTGGTTTGGAACGACCCTCAGAATAGCGTTCTAAGGCTTCAGCTAATTCTGCTTCTTGGTTGGCTCCTGGTTGGATGTATTCTTTGATCTCACTACCGACTTTTACACCATAGATTGGTGGTTGAGCGATATAAACATAGCCTGCCTCCAAAACTGGTTTCATATAGCGATAAATCAAGGTTAAGAGGAGGGTTCGAATATGAGCTCCATCGACATCGGCATCTGTCATGATGACTAATTTTTGATAACGGGCTTTTGATACGTCAAATTCTGCACCAAAACCAGTTCCCATGGCTGTGAAAAGACTACGAATTTCCTCGTTGGCTAAAATCTTGTCCATGCTGGCCTTTTCCACGTTGAGGATTTTCCCACGAATAGGGAGAATCGCCTGGAACTCCCTGTTCCGACCTGATTTAGCAGATCCTCCGGCAGAGTCTCCTTCGACGATGAAGAGTTCTGTCTCAGCTGGATTGTTAGATGAACAGTCTGCTAATTTACCAGGAAGGTTTGAGATTTCTAAACCAGATTTCTTACGGGTGACTTCACGAGCGCGCTTAGCAGCAACACGCGCTTTGGCAGCCAAAATTCCCTTTTCGACAATTTTCTTGGCAATCTGTGGATTTTCCAACAAGAAATCAGAGAAGGCATCACTGAACAGCCGGTTGGTAATCTTCACCACTTCAGAGTTTCCAAGTTTTGTCTTGGTTTGTCCTTCAAACTGTGGATTTGGGTGTTTGACAGAGATCACTGCTGTCAACCCTTCCCGGACATCTTCCCCTGTTAGATTTTCTTCATTGTCCTTGAGAAGTTTATTCTTACGCGCATAGTCGTTGATGACACGGGTTAAAGCTGTACGGAAACCTTGCTCATGAGTCCCCCCTTCGTGGGTGTGGATATTATTGGCAAAACTCATGACGGTTTCGTGATAACCAGTCGTATACTGCATGGCTACTTCAACCGTGATATCATCCAATTCTCCATCAGTATAGATCGGAGTTTCGAAGATGACATCCTTGTTTTCGTTGATGTACTCTACATAACTAGCAATCCCACCCTCATAGTGGTAATCTTTTGTCTGCTCTTGCCCTTCTCGCTTATCTGTGATTGAGATCCGTAAGCCACGGTTCAAGAAGGCTAACTCTTGAATCCGCTTGTTCAACTTATCAAAGTCAAATTCAGTAGTTTCTGTGAAAATCTCTGGATCTGGAGTAAAGTGTACGGTTGTACCAGTTCGATCTGTTTCGCCAATTACTTCAAGATCTGCAACGACTTGTCCTCGTTTGTATTCTTGGTAATGAATTTGGCCATTCTTATGGACATGAACATCTAACTGAGTCGACAAGGCATTTACAACGGATGATCCAACTCCATGGAGTCCACCAGAAACCTTGTAACCACCACCGCCAAATTTCCCTCCTGCATGGAGAACGGTAAAGACAGTTTCTACCGCTGGACGACCCGTTTTTTCTTGAATGTCAACCGGAATCCCCCGTCCATCATCGACGACTGTAATCGAATTATCAGCTTCGATAAAGACTTCGATATGGCTAGCAAAACCAGCAAGGGCCTCATCGATTGAGTTATCGACGATTTCCCAGACCAAATGGTGAAGACCTTCTTTAGAAGTGGATCCGATATACATCCCCGGACGCATCCGAACTGCTTCTAAACCTTCTAAAACCTGAATCTGACTGGCATCATATTCTTGGCCAGTCGTTTCTTGCTTCAATTCTTCTGTCATTCTTTCCCTTTTCTAATTAAAAATATAGGCACTTAATTGATCCATTGAGTCAAACAAATAAGTCTCCATGCCAGCTCTTTGACCAGCTTCGATATCGATCGGGCGATCTCCAATCACCAAGCCTGACTCAATCGCATACTTGTCTTTTAGATACAACATGGACGTAGGATCTGGTTTACGTGGAAAACCATCATCAGCTGTCACAACTTCTGTAAAGTAATGACGAATCCCTGTTTTTTCTAAGATGGTCTCTACATGATGGTCACGGTGAGAAATCAAAAAATGACGGGCTCCGACCACTGTCAGACGATGCAATAACTCCTCAGTCCCCTCGAATAAGCAGGGGATTTCAAGAGCTTCTTTCTCTCGTTGTTTATACTCTCCCAGAAAGTCTGGAAGGTCTGCCGCAAACTGCTGAACAGCATAATCCGTGGAAACCTTTAAAGCTGCATAAACAGAATCATGATCAGCCTCCCTTTGGAAATACTGTAAGGTCGCTACAAAAGCTTTTGTAGAGGTCTCATAATTGTCCAATAAAGTCCCACCAAGATCCCATATAAAATCATGATAATCCATAGTTTCAATTATACCATATTTTTCAAAAAATTGCTTGTAAAGTCAATGTTTTCACGGTTTTTTTACAGTCATCTCCCACCTATTTTACTTTCATTCAAAAAGCATTTATATTTTAGAAATCTAGACGATAAAAAAATGAAGACAGGAAATTCCCTACCTTCATTTTTCATCTCACCATCTATGGGGCCGATGTCCCAAAAACATCTTGATAGAGCATGCCTGCTCTTAATTTTGCTGCATCCCCACCAAAATGGTTGACCAATGCATAAGAAAAAGCCAGTGCAGTTGCAGGACCCCGACTGGTCAAGATGTGACCATCCTGAACCACTGCTTCTTTCACATAGTGTCCTGTTGCAATTTCTTTTTCAAAGCCATCATAGCAGGTGTAGTGTTTTTCATCTAACACTCCTGCCCGATCCAACACAATCGGAGCTGCACAAATAGCCGCAAGACTTTTCCCTTGTTCATGGGCTTCTTTTAAAGACTGAATCAAGCCTTCATGGTCGCGTAGATTCGCCGCACCAGGCATCCCTCCTGGAAGGACAATGCCATCAAAATGATCCAATGAACCGGACCAGATTTCATCTACCTTCACTGTGATGCCATGAGAACCTGTCACTTCTGGATCAAATCCAACCATTTGGCACTCGATTGCTGCTCTTCGCAAGACATCGACAACGGTCAAGGCCTCTATTTCCTCAAACCCACTTGCTAACATAACTGCTACTTTTGACATATCAAATGATTCCTTTCTCTTGTAGCCGACTGAGTTGTTTTTGCCTCAATAGTCGACTTTCTTTTTTTCGTTCTTCTGTCACTCGATTTTGATGGCTCATGGATAACAATAAGCCAATCCCAATGAGGTTACTAACAATAGCCGATCCCCCTTGTGAGATAAAAGGCAAGGGAATTCCAGTCAGTGGTAATATACCTGTTACGGCCCCAATATTTTCAAATATGTGGAAGACTAACATCATGATGAAACCAGTTGAGATATAGGTGTAAAATTGATTATTGGATTTCAGGGTAATTCGCAACATTTTATAAACTAAAAACATGTATAAGAGAAGGAGACCCAGTCCTCCTACAAATCCAAAATCTTCCGCAATGACCGTAAAAATCATATCACTCTCCCGGACAGGGATCAAAAGGTTGGATACATTAAAGCCTTGGCCCAATAAACCACCGCTTGCGATTGCCAACTGTCCTTGAGCCTGTTGGAAAGTCATGGTTTGTGCATAATCAAAAGGATTTAACCAGGCTAAAATACGATTCATCTGATAGGTGGGCATCCCCAGAGTTTGATGAAGAAAGGCCCGCCCACCGTTTGATAGAAAGATGGCCAAAAAGAGAGCGATTCCCCCTGCGAGGGTTAAAAAGATTGGTAAAATGATTTTCCAGGAGACCCCTGAGATGAGGACTACCCCTGAGAAAATCGCCATAAATACCAAGGAGGTTCCAAAATCATGTTGGAAGGCTAAGAGCCCAATAACCGGTACGGTATAGGCAGCAATTTGTAGAATGAGAAAAAAGTCTTTTTTTAGCGTTCGCTCTTCTTCCCTATTGTTTCGTAAAAAATGAACAATCGAACGAGAGACCATCAAGATATAAGAAATTTTCATAAATTCTGATGGTTGAAAGAGGCTAATCCCCTTATAGGATATCCAGTTTTTAGAACCGGTCGAAGCAACCAAGTTTGGGTTGTAAAAATAAAGGGGCAAGACCATTAAGACCAAACCAAAGACATACAAATAAGGCGTCACTTTCCATAAAAATTCTGTATTAAAGAGCATGACGACAAAACTAATCATACAGCCCAAAACAATCCAGGCAACCTGTTGGCCTAGAATGGGCCAAACCAGGTCAGGATAATCATTTGAAACTGCAATGTAGACTGCCACCACTCCAAATGCCAACAATAACAAAACAGTGGTGATCAAGGAGAAATCTCCTCTAAGTTTGAAAGACTGACGTCTCTTCATTTTATCTCCCTTTCATTTAGATTCTTAAAACGTGTTGAAGTAGCAAACTAGAAATGGATACAGCTAGCCAGGCCACAAGGCCGATGAGCAAAGGGGCCACCCCCTGCTTACGGAAGGCCTGAATAGACACTTGACTTCCAATGCCAACCAAGGCCATGGCCATCAAATATTGTGACAACCATTTACAGAAGGGGATCCAAGAACTTGGAAACCAGCCAAAGGACGTCACTAAAGAGGCCAAAAGGAAGTAAAAAATAAACCAAGGAACAATTTTACTCAATTTCACTTGCTTGCCTTCTCGATCCTGTTTCGACCGTCCTAGAAGTTTTAGTCCCAACATCCCAAAACAGATTGGAATAATCATCAGAGCTCGGGTCAACTTTACAACCGTAGCCACTTCACCCGCTGCTTTACTATAGGAAAATGCGGCCGCTACAACAGATGAGGTATCATTAATGGCCGTTCCTGCCCAAAAACCAAATTGCCGATCCGTCATAGCAAGGAGGTGACCAAAGAAAGGAAAGAGGAAAACCGCTAGGATATTAAAGAAAAAGATGGTCGACATGGACAGAGCAATGTCATTTTCATCAGCTTCTAGAACAGGAGAGGCTGCCGCGATTGCAGAACCTCCACAAATAGCTGTCCCCATTCCAACCAAGGCTGTTAAGATCTTTGGAGCTTTTAAGAGGTAGCCCATTGCAAAAGCAGAGAGAAAGGCAATACTGATGGTCGGTAAACTAATGACCAAAGAAGAAAGGCCCAATTGGGTCACCTTTTGAAAGGACAAGGTAAAGCCCATCAAGATAATGGAATATTGCAAGAGTTTTTTCCCTGAATAGGCTAGTCCCGGCCTGCTATTTTGAGGCAAGAGTTGACTAGCATTCAAGAGGATCCCACATAGGATAGCAAAGAGACTAGAGCCAAGGATAGGTACTGCTTTTCCTAACACCATAGATAGTCCTGCTGTGAGAGCGGCTAGCAAGACACCGGGAACATACTGAGTTCCATTGGGTTTTTGATTCATGTTAACTCCTAAATTGTTCAACAACTTCTTTTACTTCTCCTGTCTTAGCAATGACAAGAGGAGCTATTTTCTCTAAACTAGCTTGAATCTGCGAACCATATTGACGATTTAATAAGCGTTGATCTAATAAAATGACCAGAGATTCTTGCTCGCTCGAACGACTCGAGCGTCCAAGAGCCTGCTTCAAGCGTAAGATAGCTAGTGGCAAACTATAATCATAGAAAGGATTTTTCCCTTCTAGACGCAAGGTTTCGTGCAGTTTTTGCACGAAGAAATCACTTGGATTATCAAAAGGAATGCGAGGGATGACTTGAATGATTTTTGCTTGCTGGGCAAAATCGACCCCTTCCCAAAAACTACCGGATCCTAAAAGGACGGAAGCTTCCCCTCTATCAAATCGGCGTTTAATAGTTGCTGCTTCACCATTCTTATACTGAGCCAGATGACCCACTGTCATCAGCTGAGAAGTTGCTAAAAGCAAGTCCTTGGAAGTGAACAAGGCAAAGAGAGGCAAGCCAGTAGCTGCTAGATCATCCAAATAACTTGCTAAAGAGCTAGCTAATTCCTCTTGCGTCAAATTGGTCAAATCAGGAAATTCTCGATCGATGAAGATGGTTTGCCCTTGATGATAGGACAGTTCTTTCCCAATGAATTGGTAATTCTCAATTCCTAAAATCGAGGCTAGATTGACCTTTTTACTAATGGATAAGGTAGCTGAGACCAAGAGAAGTCTGGTAGTTGTTGGAATAAAGTCTTGAAGGGAAACCAAGCCCTCTCTTCCAGACTGCAAGCGAATTATCGGATGCTGATTCTCTTGTGTACGATCAATCCAAAAAATTTGAAAACGAGGATCAAAGACCGTTTTTAATGCAGCCAAGACTGGACTATCTAGTTCAGATAAATCCTGGCGAATTTTTTTCACCTGTTCCGGTGTTAGTTCGACCTTTCTGCTACCCGATTCAAGATGTTTGAGTAGAGCATTCAATTCAAATTGGAGACTCTCAAGGATCCGTCGTTTCAGCAAGGATTTTTCTATTTCTATCTCCCGTTGCAGATCTAGCATGAAATCTGATAATGATAAGGAAGCCCTTGAAAACTGCTCCAATGAAAAATAAAGTTTTTGTGCTTCATCCACCACTAGAGTCCGATATTCTACTAGAGAAGGATCATCCTCTAATCGAGTCAATAAATAGGCATGATTGGTGAGCAAGACTCGACTCATTTTGGCTTTTTCTTGACCGAGACGCCAAAAATCTTCTGTGTAAAATAAAGATTTTTTTGATAGCTTCCCATCATGACGGATTCGTTGAACAAAATTCCCGTAACGATGGAGCTGTCCCACTTCGTTTAGATCACCCGTCCTTGTTTGGGTCAACCAGACTAGCAATTGCATTTTGAACCGATTCCATAGACGATTTTCCTCTGGTTCATGCAAGATTCGAAAGAACTCATCCAGTTTTAGATAATTTTGAGGACTCTTTAGGCTATGAAAAGAAGTCTGAAAAACGTCCTCAATCGTCTTAGCTTCCTGTTGCATGATTTGGTCTTGTAAGACCTTGGTTGGAACACTGACAACAATCTGGTCCTTTGTATGCGCTAGTAAGGGAAGGAGGTAGCCATAGGTTTTTCCAATCCCAGTAGGTCCCTCGACAAAGGTTGCTACTTCTCTCGAAGACTGAAGACTTTCTTCAATTGACTGGGCAAACTCTTGCTGCAAGGGACGGGGGTCCATGCCCATTAACTGGATATTAATAGCAAACTGATCAGAAAAATTCTTGGCATCTCTTTTGATCAGAGGCTTACGAAGAAAAATCCCATGGTGAGATGTTAAGTCCTCTTTATGAAAAGCTCCCGCATCCTCGAACGCATCTTCTATCAAGAGTCTCGACTCGTAAATCAGATTATCAGAAAATGACAGCAAGGTTTCAACCAATTCTCTTGGTAAGGAAGCAATCGTTTCACGAAGCTTAAGAAATAGCTGGGCGGTTGCTTGCGCATCTGAGATAGCTGAGTGGGCATGGTCTAGAGGAATCGCCAATTCTTCACACAGGCTACTTAAATTGTATCTTTCTAGGGTTGGGAAAAAGACTTGGGCCAATTCAACCGTGTCGATCCGGGGTGTTATGAGCTCAAATCCTTCCCAAAACAAAGATTCTGCCAAGAGATTAGCATCAAATTTGACATTATGAGCCACAAAGACAGCATCTTCTATCAGTTCGTATACTTCCCTGGCTACCTGAGAAAAATCCGGTGCCTTCTTTAGTTGCCGATTGGTAATTCCAGTCAGTTGGCGAATATGTTCATCTAGTTCCTCATGCGGGTTGACGTCTGTCTCATAGCTCTCTACAATCTGCCCATCTTGAATGATGACAATCCCGATTTGAATAATTTTTGCATTGCTGCTTGCACTGGTCGCTTCCAGGTCCACGACAGCATATTTTCTTTTAACATTCGTCGTCATAGCACTTAAAATTATATCATTTTCCGACTCGCTTTGCTTGGTATTTTAATGAGATTGAAGGAGCTAAATTCAACCAAGCGATTATTCTTCGGTCTCCAGAGGCGTTTTAGTCAGCTATTTTACCATATTTTTGATAGACTAATAGAGAAAGGAGCTCTTATGAAAATCCACCGCATTGTCAACCCCATCGCTTATGAAAACACCTACCTACTTGAAAATGAAAATGATCTTCTCGTTGTTGATCCTGGTAGTGCCTGGGAAAGTATTCGAAACCGCATTGATCAGCTCGCAAAACCAATTGTTGCTATTCTCCTCACCCATACCCACTACGACCATATCATGAGTTTAGAGAAGGTGCGGGAAACTTATGGCCATCCACCTGTTTATGTAGATGCTCATGAAGCGACCTGGCTCCAAAGTCCTGTGGACAATCTTTCCGGACTAGACCGCCATTCTGATTTAATGGATGTGGTCTGCCAGCCAGCCGAAGAGCATTTTAACTACCAAACAGATTATCATTTGAAAAACTTCCATTTTTATGTCCTTCATACACCAGGACATTCCATTGGAGGGGTCTCCTTTGTCTTTCCTGATGACCACCTCGTCTTGACAGGTGATGCCCTTTTCCGAGAAACCATTGGAAGGACTGATTTGCCTACAGGAAGTGGCCCTCAACTTCTTGAAAGTATTGAGACACAATTGCTCACTCTTCCATCCTCCTATACAGTTTACCCAGGACATGGGAATGACACCACCATCGGTCATGAAAAAATGTTTAATCCCTTTTTTCGGAATCGTTAAAAAAGAGAGTGGGACAGAAATCGGTAATTCGTTAGAATTCGATTTCGTCGTCCCACCTCCGCACAGTTGAGTAGGACTGTAAAAGCTTATGAAAGCAGCGTAGTAGAGCCCACTCAACCACTGCGTCTTACTCGACAATCCAAAGACAATTAAGAGGCTAGGATTTTTGTCCCAGCCTCTTTTTTTTATATTCTTAAATCTTCAAGAAACGTCTCATTGAAATAGATGAGCCAATCGCTCCAATTAAAATACCGAGACCAAACAAACCACCGACCATAATTGGAACAAGAAGGTTTGGACTGTATAAGAACAATTTCTGATCTTGTAGGGTATTGTACATAGACTTGTAGACAATATTATAGACATAATAAAGCAAGAGGGCTGGCGGGATTGCACCAATCAAGCCAATCCAGGCACCTTCCAGAAGGAATGGCGCACGAATATAGCCACTCTTAGCACCTACCAGACGCATAATCTTGATTTCTCGACTTCGTGAAATAATGGTAATCCGAATCGTATTAGAAATCAAGAAGACCGCGATAAAGATTAGTAAAGCGGCACCAATCAAGCCCCAAATACGGATGAAGTTCCCGAGAGCAAAGAGACGTTGAGTATCAACTCCCCCATCTTTTACTTCAGACACCCCTTCGATTTTCTTAGCGGCCTTGGAAACTTCTTTTACATACTTAGGAGCCGTCGTCTCTACAAAATAAGCATCATAGAGAGGATTAGCATCCCCGTCAAAAATTTTCCAGTTGTTACCGGCAGTCTTGATCAAGTTTTCATACTGTTCTTCCTTGCTGGAGAACTCAACTTTATCAACATTCTTCATGGCTGTCAATGCATTATAGACTTTCTTATAATCCTCATTATCAACCATCTGGCCTTCTTTTTCGATCTGCTGGCTTTGATCTTGGATATCCTTACGCATATAGACAACAATCCGTACACTATTTTGAATATCATCTGATAGCTTGATCGTATTCGCAATGACTGAGGCAAAAATCGCTACAAGTCCAAGTGTAATCGTCACCGAACTAACCGCAGCAATGGTCATCCAGCCATTCCGTTTTAAACTTTTAAATGATTCAATGAGATGGCGGAAAAATCTTCTAATCATCGTATCCGTACTCTCCTTCCGCTTCATCCCGTACAACACGGCCATTTTCAATGGCGATAACACGGTGACGAAGTGTATTTACAATTTGGCTATTATGAGTCGCCATCAAAACAGTGGTTCCTTGCAAATTAATTCGCTCTAAGAGGTTCATAATTTCCCAAGAGTTATCTGGGTCCAAGTTCCCTGTTGGTTCGTCCGCAATCAATACTTTAGGATTGTTGACGATGGCACGCGCGATAGCGATCCGTTGTTGCTCACCACCTGAAAGCTCATTTGGGAATGAACGAACCTTGTGTTTCAAACCAACAAGATCCAAAACTTCCATAACGCGTTTTTTAATGTTTCTACGACGCTCTCCAATTACTTCCATTGCGTAGGCAATATTTTCATAAACAGTCTTTTTAGGAAGCAATTTGTAGTCTTGGAAGACTACCCCAACGTTCCGACGCAACTTCGGAATATCGCGTTTTTTGATTTTATCTAAATCAAAACCAGCAACTTTCAAGGTTCCTTTATCATGCTTCACCTCACGGTAAAGTAAGCGAATAAAGGTTGATTTACCTGCACCAGAAGGTCCTACAATATAGGCAAATTCTCCTGGTTCAATATGAACGGTCACTCCTCGAAGAGCTGTCGTTCCGTTGTCATACTTTTTGACAACATCTTTCATTTCAATCATTGACATGTATTGAAAATTCCTTTCCACATTTTATATAGAAGGAGGACTTTAATTGAGACGCCATTTCAAATAGGCATCAATAAAGCCATCAATATCTCCGTCCATTACTTTATCAACTTGGGCTACTTCATAGCTTGTACGGTGGTCTTTCACCATGGTGTATGGAGTAAAGACATAGGAGCGAATCTGACTTCCCCAGGTGATTTCTTTTTTATCACCCTTTAAGGAATCCACTTCAGCTGCCTTCTTTTCTTGCTCCAATTGATAAAGTTTTGCCTGCAACATTTTCATTGCACGGTCACGGTTTCCGTACTGAGTCCGGTCAACTGTCGAAGCAACCACAATCCCTGTCGGGATATGAGTCAAACGAACACCTGTTGAAACCTTGTTGACATTCTGTCCACCAGCTCCACCCGAACGGAAGGTATCCATCTTGATATCGTCATCTCGGACTTCTACTTCAATTGTATCATCCAATTCTGGCATGACTTCAACTGACGTGAATGAAGTATGGCGACGTTTAGCTGAGTCGAATGGCGAGATTCGTACCAAACGGTGAACGCCCATTTCTGATTTCAACAACCCATAGGCATGCGGTCCTTCGAAAGACAGCGTAACAGATTTAATCCCAGCCTCGTCTCCCGCCTGGTAGTCCAAGACTTCCACCTTGAAACCATGAGCATTTCCGAAGCGGGTATACATCCGAAGAAGCATATCTCCCCAGTCCTGAGCCTCAGTACCTCCAGATCCCGGATGGATTTCCAAGATTGCATTATTATTATCATAGGGTTCTGACAAGAGAAGCGTCATTTCATAACTGGTCATCATCTTATCCAACTCTATCAACTTCTCTTCTAGCTCTTCGTGAACGGATTCATCTTCTGAGAGAAACTCAAGAAGGATTTCGGATTCATCAAACAAGTCTGTCATTTGATGGAAATTCTCATAGGTTTGTTTCAACTCATTTAATTCCTGGGACGTTTTTTGCGCTGCAATATTATCATCCCAAAAATCAGGTTCTGTCATTTTGTTTTCCAAAATGGCAATTTCTTCTTCCAGACCCTCTAAGTCAAAGAGACCCCCTGAAAGAAGCTAATTTTTCACGATTCGCGTCAATTTTCTGACGGATTTCTGAAATATCCATAAGTACCTCTTTCTAAGTATCAGTCTATTATACCACAAACCCCATCATTTGCACATAGTAAGAGATAGTAGGAATCATTTGACCACAAAAAATCGCATAAAACCAAGCTGTTGTCACCTCCTTTGTTACATAATTGTTAGATTTGTTACATGTTAGTTAACTTTCTTTTTCTTATCAACTTATGATACACTAGTGATATGACACGTATTGGTTTTATGAGTGACCTGCACCTGGATTCCAATCAGTTTGGCGAGACCGAACGCATGCAACTCCATCAGGTCCTAAAAGAAGAACAAATTGATCACCTTCATCTAGCTGGCGACATTTCCAATGACTTTAAGCAGATAAGTCTCCCCTTTATTCAGGAACTCCAAAGACAGATTCCTGTCTCCTTTAACCTGGGTAATCACGATATGCTATCTCTTTCAGAAGCAGAAATCAAACAGTACGATTTTCAAGTCCAAACCTTTGGGGATAGCCATTTAGTCAGTCTTGCTGGTTGGTACGATTATAGCTTTGTCCCTGAAAAGAGCAAGGAGGCCCACCTGCGTACCAAAAATACTTTCTGGTTTGATCGAAGATTGGAACGTCCTTTCGATGATCCAACCATCACGCAAGAAGTCCTCTCCCAATTGGATCAGGTCCTCGCTTCTTTAGATGGTAGAATCATCGTCGCTCTTCACTTTGTTCCCCACAAGGACTTTCTCGTTAGCCACCCCTACTTTCAGAAATTCAATGCCTTCTTAGGCAGTCAAGTTTTTCACGATCTCTTTTTGAAGCATAAGGTATCGGACGTGGTTTTTGGCCACTTGCACCATCGCCATCCTTCTAGAGTCATCGATGGCATCCACTATCACATGCGGCCTCTTGGCTATATTCGAGAATGGCAACTGACGGAAGACTTTTTCAAGGACTTTCCTCAATACAAGATTCCTCAAATGTATCGTCTTCATAAACGCTACAATGCTGTGAAAGACTTAGCTGAATTTCATCAATACAAAAGACAACATTTAGCAAGTGAATTTCGTCAGGCTTTAACCATCCTTGATTGCTAAAAAGAAAAGATTTCGACTCTCATAGGGAATCGAAATCTTTTTTCGTTAAAATTGCTTATGCTTCTGTTTCAATGAGATTCTTTGCAAGAAGGGCTGCCAAAACACCACCAACGATTGGAGCAAGGATAAAGATCCAAATTTGTTGAAGGGCTGCACCACCTACAAAGAGAGCAGGAGCCAAGCTACGAGCTGGGTTAACAGAAAGACCTGTAATGTTCAAGCCAACAAGAATGATCAAGGTCAAGCTCAAACCAATCACAAGACCAGCGATCTTCCCGTTTCCTTTAGAAGCTGATGTCACTGTCATGATGACCAAGATAAAGATAAAGGAAGCAATCACTTCAAACAAGAAACCGCCAAATGGAGTCACTCCTTTAGCCAAGGCATTTTCACCAAGACTAGCTGTTGACATACCTGAATTGGACAAAAGGAAGAAGACAGAAGCAGTCGCAATGAAAGCTCCCACTACTTGCGCTACAATGTAATTGACCAAGTCTTTTGAAGATAAGCGTTTGTTTACAAACATAGCAATGGAAACAGCTGGGTTCAAGTGAGCACCAGAAACAGTCCCAATGGAGTATGCAGCCGCAACAATTGACAAACCGAATGCCAAGGCAATTCCTAAATGCCCAAGTCCTTCAGTTCCATTTCCAAAAACAACAGCGCCAGTCCCGATAAAGACAAGCATAAATGTGCCGATTACTTCAGCAAAAAACTTTTTCATAATATAGTTTCCTTTCTTCAAACTGTTGTCTAGTTTATCAAAAATCAAGTCTGGGCTCAAGAAATATGCCTAGACACCTCTGCACACAAAAAAAGCCATCCGAAGATGACTTTTTTAATACTTAAATGGCATTTTTATCTTTTCCGAGTGCTCGTTGAACAGCTTTAACGATTTCAACCAAAACAACAATCATAAGGGCACCTACAGCAACAACCAACCATTGTGTCAAGCTCAAATGAGACACATGGAAGAGTTTATTGAATCCAGGTACCATAATGGTCGCCATTAAAAGAATGAAGGCAACTGGGATAGACCAGTTAAAGGTCTTGTTTTTAAAGAGTCCTACTTTAAAGATGGATTGGTAAACGGATTTAACGTTAAAGGCATGGAGCAATTGGATCAATCCAAGAGTTGCAAAGGCCATAGTCAATGCGTCAGCATGGATTTCTGCACGAGTAGAGTGTTCAGGAGAAATCAAAGCCCAACCATAGACACCAAGAACTAGCATCGTTTGGAAGATTCCTTGATAAAGGATAGCCCCAAAGACACCACCATCAAAGAAGTTAGACTTACGACCACGAGGTTTGTGGGTCATAACGCCTGGCTCAGCAGGCTCTACCCCAAGAGCGATAGCTGGTAAAGTATCAGTTACCAAGTTGATCCAGAGAAGATGCACTGGTTGCAACACATCCCAACCAAAGAGGGTTGCAAAGAAAATCGTGAAGACCTCAGCCATATTGGCAGACAAGAGGTATTGGATGGATTTTTGGATATTGGAGAAGACCTTACGTCCTTCTTCTACTGCTACAATAATAGTTGCGAAGTTGTCATCGGCAAGGACCATATCAGAAGCCCCCTTAGAAACCTCTGTACCTGTAATCCCCATACCGATACCAATATCTGCTGTCTTAAGTGATGGCGCGTCATTGACCCCATCACCTGTCATGGCAACAACCTTGCCTTCTTTTTGCCAGGCTTTCACGATCCGAACCTTGTGTTCAGGTGATACACGAGCGTATACAGAGTATTGTTTGAAGACTTTTTGGAATTCTTCATCAGAGAGTTCGTTCAACTCAGCTCCAGTGAAGACATGGTCTTCTGTATCATTTGGATCGATGATACCGAGACGTTTGGCGATAGCTTCAGCCGTATCTTGGTGGTCACCAGTGATCATAATCGGACGGATACCCGCTTCCTTAGCGACTCGGACAGCTTCTGCAGCTTCTGGACGTTCAGGGTCGATCATGCCGACCAAACCAGAGAAGATGAGGTCAGATTCAACAATTTCAGATTCCAAGGTTGGAATTTCCTTACTTGTCTTATAAGCCATCATCAAGACACGAAGGGCTTGCTTAGCCAAGTCTTTGTTGGTAGCAAGGATAGCTTGTTTATCTTCTTCTGTGATGGGGCGAACTTCCCCATTGACTTCAATACGAGTCACGCGCTTGAGCAGCTGATCAGGTGCACCCTTGACAGCGATAAAGTAAGAACCGTCTGCTTCCTTATGAATGGTAGACATGAGCTTACGGTCTGAGTCAAATGGCAATTCAGCTACACGTGGTTCATCCTTCAAGACCTCACGAACATCAAAGTTGTGGTCCAAACCAAACTGTACAAGAGCTGTCTCCGTTGGATCCCCAATCAACTTACCAGATGGATCCACCTTGGTATCATTGGCAAAGTTCATGATACGGAGGGTATTGTTGCTAGCAGCAATCTCGGATGCCGAGCTTTGCAATTGACCGTTGGTATAAACTTTTTCAACCGTCATTTGGTTCATGGTCAAAGTACCTGTTTTATCAGATGCGATGATTTCTGTTGAACCAAGAGTTTCAACTGCTGGTAATTTACGAACAATCGAATTACGTTTGGCAAGGGTTGTTGTCCCCAAAGATAGAACGATGGTTACAATGGCAGGGAGACCTTCTGGAATCGCAGCAACCGCAAGAGCAACCGCCACCATCAAGCCTTCTAATGGATGTTCTCCACGAACAAAGACACCAACCAAGAAAGTGATCACTGCAATCACAACGATCAAGTAAGTCAAGGCCTTAGATAATTGTTCCAAGCTTTGCTTCAATGGTGTCTCTGTCTCGTCAGCATTAGCCAACATGTCCGCAATCTTACCAACTTCTGTGTACATACCAGTGTTGGTCACGACACCAATCCCACGACCGTAAGTTACGTTTGAGTTTTGGTAACCCATGTTAACACGGTCCCCGATACCGGCATCCGCTTCAACAAGTCCTGTCACATCTTTTTCAACTGGGACAGACTCCCCTGTAAGAGCTGCTTCTTCAATTTTAAGGGAAGCTGCTTCAAACAAACGCATATCTGCGGGCACGACATCTCCTGCTTCAAGCAAGACGATATCTCCAGGTACCAATTCTTTTGAGTCAATCTCAATGACATGACCATCACGACGAACACGAGCCATCGGGCTAGACATATTTTTCAGAGCTTCAATGGCTGCTTCTGCTTGCCCTTCTTGGTAAACCCCAAAGGCAGCATTCAAGACAACAACGGCCAAGATGATCATGGCATCCGTTAAACCATCCATCCCTTCTGTAATCACAGAAAGTGCCGCTGCTGCAAGCAAGATGATAATCATCAAATCCTTAAATTGATCAAGGAATTTAGCTAGCAGGCTCCGTTTCTCTCCCTCTTCCAACTCATTGCGACCATAAGTCGCTAGGCGTTCTTGAGCTTGAGCAGTTGACAAACCCTCGATAGATGAGTCCAAGTTCTTTAGGACTTCTTCTGAGGTCTGTGTGTAAAACAAGTCTTTATTTTGTTCTTTTGACAAAACAGTCTCCTCCTTTTTGGCCTCTTTTTACAAAAAAAGAGACCTGTTTTTTAAAAAAACAAGTCTCGCTGTTTAATATAGCGCCGGAAATAATTCGGAATGACGACACTATCGCGGTTTCCCGCCAGCTACTCCCTTGAGTGGTTTCATTATACCACAACTCATAAAAAAATCAAGAAAAACTACTAAAAAACTAGTCTCCCCATGTCAATTCTAAGCGATAGGTAGCGAATTGCTGACTTTCATCCGTCGTCAACAACTGATAGGACAAGCCAAGCTTATTTTGCTCCAATCTATATTCCTGAGTATCAATCACAAACTGCTGCATGCCCAGGGGAGTTGGAATGAGCGCATGACCTTTCTCAGAAGCTATAAATTTCATGATGGATTTTGGAGTTGAGAAGCGAGTCATGGTCAATTCTTGATCATGAAATTTCAAGGCTACTTTTTCTCCTTCTTCGTTGACGTAAAGCAGATAGTGATAGCCCCCCTTTTCCTTCCACTCCCCTTCGTAATATTGATCCATCACTTCGAGTTGTTCATCAAATTGAATCTGATTTTGTATTCTAATTTTCAAAAGTTCCCATCCTTTCCCTCTTTCCATTATTTTACCAAAAACTTCTTTCTTTTTCCTATTGCAACCATCTCTCAATACCAATTTAGGCCGTTTTCTGCTATAATAGAGGCATGAATGAAAAAGTATTTCGGGATCCTGTGCACAACTATATCCACGTGGATCACCCAGTCATTTACAAGCTCATTAATACAAAAGAATTTCAACGACTACGTCGCATCAAACAGTTGGGAACCTCTGGGTTTACCTTTCATGGGGGCGAGCATAGTCGTTTTTCGCACTGTCTAGGAGCCTATGAAATCGCTCGTCGCATCCTATCGATCTTTGATGAGAAATACACTGATCAATGGGACTCGAGCGAATCCCTTCTTACCATGGTTGCCGCCTTGCTCCATGATATCGGACACGGCGCTTATTCGCATACCTTTGAAGGCCTATTTGATACAGACCATGAAAAAATGACTCAGGAAATCATTACCTGTCCTGAAACGGAAATTTACCAGATATTAATTAAAGTAGCACCAGACTTTCCTCAAAAGGTTGCCAGTGTTATCGACCACACCTACCCTAATAAACAAGTGGTGCAGTTAATCTCTAGTCAGATTGATGTCGATCGCATGGATTACCTTCTACGAGACGCCTACTTCACTGGTGCTTCTTACGGCAATTTTGATTTAACTCGTATATTGCGTGTCATTCGTCCAGTAGAAAACGGAATCGCTTTTCAGGTCAATGGGATGCATGCGGTTGAAGATTATGTTGTTTCTCGCTACCAAATGTATATGCAGGTCTACTTCCACCCGGCTACTAGAGCGATGGAAGTCCTATTGCAGAATCTGCTCAAGCGGGCACGTCATCTCTATCTTGCGCATAAGGAATTCTTTCACGCGACTTCACCCCGCTTGATTCCATTCTTTGAACACCAGGTAAACCTTGCCGATTACCTTGCTTTGGACGATGGCGTTATGAATACCTATTTTCAATCTTGGATGGAAAGCCCTGACTCTGTTCTCTCTGATTTGGCCCAGCGTTTTATCAATCGCAAGGTTTTCAAATCCATCCTCTTTCAAGATAAGGTCGAAAAACAATTAGCTACTCTCAAACAACTGATTCAAGAGGTCGGTTTCGATCCAACCTATTATACGGCTATTCATCGAAATTTTGACCTTCCTTACGACGTTTACCGACCAGATTCAGAAAAACCTCGTACTCAAATTGAAATCATCCAGAAGGATGGAAATTTAGCTGAGCTATCCCTCCTCTCTCCTATCGTTGCTTCCTTAGCAGGTAGCAGACAAGGGGATAACCGCTTCTATTTCCCAAAAGAAATGTTGCTTGAAAATAGTTTGTTTACACCTCAACTACAACTATTCCAGTCCTATATTGTTAACGATACCTTCACAGGAGAAAAAGATGAACATTAAACTTGTTGCCCTTGATATCGATGGGACCCTTTTAACATCTGACGGCCAAGTAACCCCCGAAGTTTTTCAAGCCATCCAAGATGCCAAAGATCAAGGGGTCCATGTTGTCTTAGCAACTGGTCGTCCTCGTTCTGGTGTCCTTCGATTGTTAGAAGAACTTCATTTGGATCAGCCGGGTGATCTCGTCATTACCTTCAATGGAGGGCTCATTCAAGACGCCCACACTGGTGATACTCTCTATGAAGAACACCTCTCCTACAATGACTATTTAGATATTGAAGCACTAGCTCGTAAATTAGCTGTTCCTATGCACGCTAGTGCCAAGTCTGGCATTTATACAGCTAATCGTAACATTGGTACCTATACCGTCCATGAAGCCAAATTGGTCCACTCTGATCTTTTCTACCGGACTCCAGAAGAAATGAAGCAGCATACGGTTCTCAAGTGTATGTATGTCGACGAACCGGAAGTCTTAGAAAGAATCATCTCCTCTATTCCAGATAGTTTTTACGACCGTTTTACGATTGTGCGTTCCGCACCTTTTTACCTTGAAATTTTGCCTAAAACAGTTGATAAAGGCCGGGCGCTCTTACACTTAGCGTCTAAGTTACACTTAAGTCCAGACCAAGTGATGGCGGTCGGCGATCAAGAAAACGACCATGCTATGCTAGAAGTTGCTGGCTTCCCAGTCGCGATGGACAACGCTAGTCCTGAATTAAAAGAGATTGCTAAAGTTGTTACGCGATCCAACGATGAGTCGGGTGTTGCTTACGCCCTTAGAAAGTGGGTACTCCATTAATGTATAGTTACAAAATCGGCATTACTGCCGAAGAACATGATGAATTCGTTAAAACTAGCCCCCAAACCAATTTGCTTCAGAGCTCCGATTGGGCAAAGATCAAAGACAACTGGGGCAATGAACGCCTTGGCGTTTACCAAGATCACAAACTAGTCGCTGTCGCAAGTATTTTAATCCAACCCCTCCCACTTGGTTTTACCATGCTCTATATCCCGCGTGGACCTATTATGGATTACCAAAACAGCGAATTAGTAGCCTTTATGCTCCAATCCATCAAAACATATGCTAGAAGCAAGCGTGCTGTCTTTGCCAAATTTGATCCTTCTCTTTTCCTGAGAAAAGGATTAATCGGTCAAGAAGTAAAAGATCAAGAGGCTACTTTAGCGATTATCCAATCCTTAAAAGATTGTGGAGTCGAATGGGTTGGACGAACAGAAGACATGGGAGAAACCATTCAACCACGCTTCCAGGCCAATATCTACAAGGAATACTTCACAGAGGACCAACTGTCCAAATCCACCAAGCAAGCCATTCGGACCGCTCGAAATAAAGGAGTTGAAGTCATCTTTGGAGGCACTGAACTCTTAGACGAATTTGCAGCTCTGATGAAAAAGACAGAAGCTCGAAAAGGCATCCATCTTCGTGGAAGAGACTATTATGAGAAACTGCTAACAACCTATGCAGGACAATCGTACATCACTCTATCAAGAATCAACTTGGCTGAGCGTCTTGCTTCACTCAAAGAACAGCTTAAAAAAAATCAAGCAGAGGCTAGTCGTTTTAACGAAAAAACAAAACCAGGCAAAATCGACAACAACCGTCAAGAAAAAGAACGTTTGGAGGAAGAAATCCAATTTCTCAATCAAGAGCTAAAAGCTGGCCAAGAGATTGTTTCTCTTTCTGGAACCTTAACTCTTGAATTTGGGGGCACTTCAGAGAATGTCTATGCGGGCATGGATGAGAACTTCCGCCGCTATCAACCAGCTATTTTGACTTGGTATGAAACAGCCCAGCATGCCTTTGACCGTGGAGCTACTTGGCAAAATATGGGAGGAGTTGAGAACCAGTTAGATGGAGGCCTCTACCACTTCAAGTCAAAATTTAATCCAATGATTGAAGAATTTGTTGGCGAATTCAACCTCCCAACTAGCATGCTTTATCCCCTTGTTAACAAGGCCTATCAATTACGAAAAAAACTAAGAAATAAACAGTAAGGTGACCTATGACATTCAAGATTATTAGTAGGGAAGATTTTTACCAACACTCTCTTACTACTTCCAACCACTCTTTTTTACAGAGTATTGAAATGGCTGATTTGCTTCATAAAAGAGGCGCAACCATTCACTATATTGGATGGGAAGAGCAAGGAACATTAGCTATCTCTGCCATTTTATACAGCCTACCTATGACCGGAGGCCTACATTACGAAATCAATAGTGGGCCAATCGTTACGGATCCTCGCTACCTACCAGATTTTTACAAAGCATTACAGGCTTATGTTAAAGAAAATGGTGGTATCGAATTCATTTTAAAACCCTATGACCACTATCAAACTTTCGATAGCAATGGAAATCCAACTGAAGAAGAGCAAAAACAACTTCTCCATCCCCTACTGGATCTAGGCTATCAATTTGATGGTTTACAAGTGGGCTATCCTGGAGGAGAGCCAGTTTGGCATTATCTGAAGGACCTCACCGATTTTGATGCCAAATCTCTCCTAAAATCCTTCAACAAGAACTGTAGCCGGAATATTACGACTGCTCTCAACTATGATATTTCCATTCGAAATATTAGGAGAGAGGAAATCCCTCAGTTTAAACAAATTATTGAGGAAACTGGAAAACGTCAAGGTTTTGAAGATAAGAGTCTAGACTACTACTACGATCTCTATGATACCTTTGGGAAAAATGCAGAATTTCTCATTGCTGAAATCAATACAGCTGATGCACTCGCTTACTTAGACCAGAAGATTTCCTTGCTGAATACTTCATCTAAACAATATGAGCAACAGTTGCAAAAGTTAGAGAAACAAAAGACACTTGTCCGTGAGACCTTGGCTGATGAAACAACTGAAACTGTTCCTTTGGCCTGCGCCCTCATCATCTATAATCCATCAGAAGTGACCTATTTATTTGGTGGTTCGTATACCAAATATCAGAAATTTTCTGCTGCCTTCTTGATTCAATACCATGCAATGAAGCGAGCGTTAGAAAAAGGAATCACCTTATACAATTTCCTAGGCATTCAAGGGATCTTTGACGGATCAGACGGTGTTCTTCGTTTCAAACAGAACTTCAACGGCTATATCGTCCGTAAGATGGGTACCTTCCGTTATTACCCAAATCCTCTGAAATTTAAGGCCTTGTCCTTGATTAAACGACTCTTAGGACGCTCATAACAAACAAAGAGGCTGGGACAAAAGTCCTAGCCTCTCAATTGTCTTTGGATTGTCGAGCAAGACGCAGTGGTTGAGTAGGCTATATATGCTGATTTCATCAGCTTTTACAGCCCTACTCAACTGTGCGGAGGTGGGACAACGAAATCGAATTCTAACGAATTACCGATTTCTGTCTCACTCTCTTTTAAGACAATAAAAAGACGAGAAGTCTCTCGCCTTTTTTATTCTGCATTAGTTTACGAAGTTCAACAATGCCAAGAAGCTTTCTGGATCAAGGGATGCACCACCTACAAGAGCTCCATCAACGTCTGGACAAGCCATGTATTCTGCAACGTTTTCAGGTTTCACTGAACCACCGTATTGAACACGTACTTTGTCAGCAACTTCTTGACCGAAGTCAGCAGCTACAACGTCACGAACCACTTTACACATTTTTTGTGCGTCGTCTTGTGAAGCTGATTTACCTGTACCGATAGCCCAAATAGGCTCATAAGCGATAACAGATGCAGCGACTTGCTCAGCTGTCAAGCCAGCCAAAGCAGCTGATACTTGAGCACCTACGAATTCAGCAGCTTTACCAGCTTCGTAAGTTTCAAGTGACTCACCACAACAGATGATTGGAAGCAAACCATTTGCAAAGATTGCTTTTGCTTTTTTGTTGATATCTTCGTCTGTTTCGTGGAAGTAGTCACGACGTTCTGAGTGACCGATGACTACGTAGTCTGTACCGATTTCTTTCAAAACTTGTGGGCTAGTTTCACCAGTGAAAGCACCAGCGTTTTCAAAGTAGCAGTTTTGAGCAGCAACTTTAAGGTTTGAACCTTTCGCTGCAGCAAGAACAGTTGTCAAGTCAAGTGCAGGAGCTGCAATTCCAGCTTCAACAAGATCAGATGAAGGAAGTTTTGATGCTACTGCTTCAACGAATGCTTTTGCTTCTTCTGGGTTTTTGTTCATTTTCCAGTTACCAGCAATAAATGGTTTACGTGACATTTCACATACCTCGTTTTTCTAATTTTATACTAACTATTTTACCATAATTTTCGTCATAATGAAAGGTTGCACAAGCTCATTTTGCTTTTTAGCATAATAAAAACCCCGTCTTCACGGGGTTTTCTGTCTGTCTATATAATTGTTAATCTGGGAACTAGATCGAATTAAGCTTCGATTTCAGTAACCATACCTGAACCAACAGTACGTCCACCTTCACGGATTGAGAATGTAGTACCTTGTTCTACGGCGATTGGGTGGATCAACTCAACGTCGATAGTCACGTTATCACCAGGCATTACCATTTCAGTTCCTGCTGGAAGTTCGATAGATCCAGTTACGTCAGTTGTACGGAAGTAGAACTGTGGACGGTAGTTGTTGAAGAATGGAGTATGACGTCCACCTTCTTCTTTAGAAAGGATGTAAACTTCACCTTTAAATTTAGTGTGTGGGTTAATTGAACCTGGTTTAGCAATAACTTGTCCACGTTCGATTTCATCACGTTGGATACCACGAAGAAGCACACCAACGTTGTCCCCTGCAAGACCTTCGTCAAGTTGTTTACGGAACATTTCAACACCAGTAACAACCGCTTTTTGGATTTCTTCTTTAATACCAACGATTTCGATTTCGTCGTTGACTTTAACGATACCACGGTCGATACGTCCTGATGCTACAGTACCACGTCCAGTGATTGAGAATACGTCTTCGACTGGAAGAAGCAATGGTTTGTCAGTATCGCGTTCTGGTTCTGGGATGTACTCATCAACAGTGTTCATCAAGTCCATGATGATGTCTTCATATTTAGAATCACCTTCAAGAGCTTTAAGAGCTGAACCTTGGATAACTGGAAGGTCATCACCTGGGAAATCGTATTCTGAAAGAAGGTCACGGATTTCCATTTCAACCAATTCAAGCAATTCTTCATCGTCAACCAAGTCAACTTTGTTCATGAAGACGATCAAGTGTTTAACACCAACCTGACGTGAAAGAAGGATGTGCTCACGAGTTTGTGGCATTGGTCCATCTGTAGAAGCTACTACAAGGATAGCTCCGTCCATTTGGGCAGCACCAGTGATCATGTTTTTAACGTAGTCCGCGTGTCCTGGCGCATCGATGTGAGCGTAGTGACGTTTTTCAGTTTCATACTCAACGTGTGCAGTGTTGATGGTGATACCGCGTTCGCGTTCTTCTGGAGCAGCATCGATAGACGCATAGTCTTTAGGTTGGTTAACTGATGAAGGCAAGCGACGTGCCAAAACAGTTGTGATAGCTGCAGTTAGGGTAGTTTTACCGTGGTCAACGTGTCCGATAGTACCAATGTTAACGTGTGGTTTACTACGATCGTATTTTTCTTTTGCCATTTGAGTAAAAGCCTCCAATAAAATATATTTTATAGATAGACAGTAGGCAATACAGTCTAACTTTCCTTACTATTCTATCTAATTTTAGATGAAATTGCAAGCCTTTTACCTATATTTTCTTAATTATTCCTTTTCTAATCTTTTATTTTTCCATCTGACAGAAAGATCTTAATAAAGCTTTGAAAAATCTCCCATTAAATCCCCTATTTCTTCTGCTTCTAAGTAGAAAAAAATCGGAACTCTCGTTCCGATTTTTTAGCCTGAATTACGCAATCCTGTCGCGACACCATTGATCGTGATATGAATCAACTTGTCCTGATCTGCAGGCAATTCACCACGTCTTTGGCGTTTAATTAATTCTAATTGGATATAGTTCAAAACATTAAAGTATGGCATACGATAATCTAAACTATCTTTTAGATAAGGGTTCTCAGCCAAGAGTTCATCATGACCCTCAATTTGTAAAATAACATCTTTAGTCAATTGCCATTCATCCAGGATAATATTGAAGATGTCACGAACCTCCTCTTCTTCACATAGCTTGGCGTATTCAAAAGCAATGTTCATATTGGCTTTTGAGAGCACCATGTCTACGTTTGAAAGAAGAGACTTGAAGAATGGCCATTTTTGGTACATATAACGCAAGGTTTCAATGTTTTCAGGGTCTGCATCAATAAATTCTTTAAAACTAGAGCCTACACCGTACCAACCAGGGAACATGACCCGGCTCTGTGACCATGAGAAGACCCAAGGAATGGCACGCAAGCCACCGATTTCTTTGATGGTCTTACGGGCTGCTGGACGGGAACCAATATTGAAACTAGAAATAGCCTTAATCGGACTGGATTCGAAGAAGTAATCATAGAAATGTTCGTTGCCAAACACCAGTTCACGATAAATATCGTAGCTACGATTGACAATTTGGTCCATTATCTCATTGTACTGATCGGACATGCTCTTTTCACTCTTCTGCTTAGCAATCATCCGGTTAATTGTTGCAGAGACCAACATTTCCAAGTTGTAATAAGCTGCATCCTTGTTCCCATATTTGTTGCCAATGACCTCACCTTGCTCCGTCAAACGAATGCGGTCATTAATGGATCTCAATGGTTGTGAGGTAATGGCTTCATAGGTTGGACCACCCCCACGACCAACCGTTCCACCACGGCCATGGAAGAAGGTGATCTTGACACCGAACTCGTCTCCAATCGCTGTTAATTGTTGCTGGGCCTTATAGAGAGTCCAACAAGAAGATAGATAACCACCGTCTTTATTACTATCTGAATAGCCAAGCATAATTTCTTGGTAGTTATTCTTAGAAGCAATCCAGCGTTTGGCAATTGGAAGCGAAAGATATTTTCTCATTGTATCTTCAGATTGGTCCAAGTCTTCAATCGTCTCAAAGAGGGGAACAATTTGCACTCGTGCACCATCTTTATCGATCAGTCCTACTTCTTTCAACATGATGGCCAACTCAAGCATATCAGATACACTGGTTGCATGAGAAATAATGGTTTGACGAATAACGTCTTCACCAAGTCGATCCTTTAATTCACGCGCTGTTTGGAAAATAGCTAATTCTTTTTCAAGCAATTCTGATTTTTCTGCATGGGTAGCAGATAAAATCCGAGGATCTTCTAACAACTCTTGTAAAAGCAAGTCACACTTTTCGTCTTCTGACAAATCACTGTAATGGTCATTGATTCCAGCTTCTTTGAGAAGTTCTGCAACACAGGCTTCATGGACACTCGAATCTTGACGCATGTCAATCGAAGCCAAGAAGAATCCAAAGACTTCTACTGCTTCTAATAACTCAGCAAACTCTCCTGAGATTAAAGCCTCTGCCTTATTTTCAATCAATGACTCTTGAATTAGGGTCAAATCCTGTTTAAATTCTTCAATTGTTTCGTAATAAGAAGGACGGTCTTCTGCCAACTCTTGGATAGCTCCACTGATGCGGTTGCCAATATAATCAGAAATTACCCCTTGTTGATGGGTGTGAGCACCAAGAAGACGCTCAACTGGATGGCGGTCATCTACTGTTGAGCCAACTACAGACCACTCCTTAATATTCAATAAGGTTTGCACCAATTTGGACTGAATATAATGGAAGGCCCGACGGTAAGGCTCCTTCTCTCTAAAGACAGATGTATCACTGGAACGGGCTGCCATCTCTTCAACCGCTTGACTAGTTTTTGAAAGATTGGTAGAGAGGGAGAAGTTCCGATAAAGGCTAGATATTTTCTGAATATAATAGTTTAGAATGACTTCACTTTGAATGGTTGCTGATCGCTTCAAAGTCTCTGCGGTTACAAAAGGATTCCCATCCCGGTCTCCACCAATCCACATTCCCATCGTAATCGGTTTAGGTTGTTGTAACTCAATCCCTTGCTCCTTGGCAAGACGTTTGTATTCCAACATTAAGTTAGGAACAGCCTGAAGGAAGGAGCTATTATAGTATTCCATAACGTTGGTAATCTCATTGGTTACCTTGAGTTTCTTTTCACGGATCATATCGGTTTGCATCATAATTTCAATATTGCGACGCAAATTATTGTACCATTTGGTCTCGTTCATCAAGCCAGCTTTTACATCTCGATGTTGACGCAAAAGACTGTGAATGTGAGTGGTTAAGTCCAACATGGTTTTTCGTTGCACTTGGGTCGGATGAGCGGTTAATACTGGCACAACATTGAGGTGTTCCAAGATTTCCTGAGCATTCTCAGTCTCAGCCACCTGGCGAATGGTGGACGACAGTTTTCCTAGATAGTCTTGTCCCACATTATTTTGATGATTGATTTCAAAAGCTAAATCGACGTCTTCAGAGATATTAATCAACAAAGGGAGAATGGCAAAGTAGCGAGAAATCACAATCATCTCTTCATTTGATAACTCTTTAACAATTTGATCTAATTTTAAATAGTCTTTTGAAACTGATAGTTTTTTCAATTCAAGAATCTTATCAAAGGTTTCTGGACTCACCAAATTTTTAGCAATATCTTCTAAAATAGTGGTTAAAATCTCTGCTTCTTCTTTGATAATTTCTTTGTTGGTATAGCTCTCTAGTTTTTGTAAAGTCATGATAACTCCTTTCTTTACTCACTCCGGTTTAGTAATAGCTCTGAATTTTCTGAGGCTTCTCGTAAGAAGGATCCTCTTGGGTAGCTAGGGCGCGCTTTTCACTCGCATCAATATTTAAAACAAGGGCAATCGCAATGGATAAGACCCACAAACTATTTCCTCCTTGTGAAAGGAAGGGAAAGGTCACCCCGGTCGAAGGAATCAGCCCAGAAATCCCACCAATATTGATAAAGGTTTGAGTCAAGAGCATCCCTCCTATACCGATGGCCATCATTGAATTAAATGGATCTCTTGCCCGAATCCCGACAAGAATAATGCGCAAAATTAGGAAGAACAACAAGGCTAAGATGAGACTAGCTCCCACAAAACCAAGTTCTTCAATGACGATCGAAAAGACAAAGTCTGTATGTGCTTCTGGCAAATACCCTTGCTTTTCAATCGAATTTCCAAGTCCCAAGCCAAACCATCCCCCATTACTCATGGCGTAATAGGAATTGGCTAGTTGGTGTCCCGAATCTGATAAATCATTGAAGGGGTTGTAAAAAGCACTGAATCGTTTTGCTACATATCCAAACACGGGGATTTTTGAGAAGCGCTCTACACCGATTAGCTGAATAGAATAAAGAAGAACAGTTGAACCTCCTACTAGGATAGCTAATAGGCTTGAGAACCAGCGGTAAGCTATCCCACTTGCACTAATCATGATTAAAGTTGTCAGTGCGAGAATGGTCGCATTTCCTAAGTCTGGCATGATGACTACAATAGCAATCAGGAAGAGCACCATCCAACGCCAATCCGACAAATCTCGAGGAAGCCATTGATTGTGGGTTAATGCTTGGTAATCATATCGCTGAATTTCTTCTTGCTTTTTAGAGAAGACCAAGGCCAAGTACCAGACGATGATAATTTTCAAATACTCAGCTGGCTGAATCGAGAAACCTCCAAAACTTAACCATCCATGCGCACCATTGACCGTATCTGTAATGAAACGCGATAACAAGAGAAGGATCGTCTCAGCTATAATGAAAATTCCAATAAAGCCCTTTTTCTTTAGGACATTTAATTTCACCTTATAGGTAATCAGAATAGTGATTAAACTTAGGACAAAAAAGATCCCTTGGCTTCTAATCATCCCGAAAGGACTAAGCCCTTTTTGGATGGCTAAAGCACTCGTTGTCGAGTAGACAATAATCAATCCCAATATTGACAAAAGGAGGTAAGGGATCAGGATTGAATAGTTTAAAAAATGACGTTTATCTAATTTCATGTAACACCCATACTTCTAATTTTCAGTTTTCATTATATCACCTTTCAATAGTAAAAAAAAGGAAAGACCAAATAAGATTCGGTTTTCACTTTCAAAAGATGATAAAACAGACCAGTTCAACTCACTTTTCCACTTCTACTATTGAAAGAAGGTACGAAAACTCGAACCTCCTATTCACTATAATATCATCTTGTTTTTCTTGTTTTCGAACCCTTTGTTTTGCCTTTTTCCATCTTTTACGGTAAAATGATTCTGTATGAGAAAAAGGATTAAACCAATTGTCCTCTTTGTCTTTTTCGCAAGTATCTTTTCCTTTCTGCTAATTTCTAAAACAGTAGCAGATATTCAAAGGAATCAACTTGCTAGAAACAAGACCCTACAAGAGGCAAAGAAAACCAATCAAACAAAAATCCCGTCTTCCTCTTCTTCTGACTCAGTTGAAGAATTAGATCAAGAATTTTTGAATCGACCCATTATCGATATCTCTGGTTGGCAATTGCCAAGCGAGATTGATTATGATCTCTTAGCACAGAATGTTTCTGGAGTCATTGTTCGAGTTCATAGTGGTGCTCAAGCTAAAAAAGAAAATGCTGCGACTTATTTAAATGGAATAGACAAATCATACGAAACTCATATTAAAGAGTTTCAAAAACGAGATATTCCAGTTGCGGTATATGCTTACGTAGCTGCCAAGGACAAAAAAGAAATGGAAAAAGAAGCAGAAGAGTTCTATCAGGCATCCAAAAAATACAAACCAACCTATTATTGGCTGGATGTAGAAGAAAAAACGATGGGTGATATGAACGCTGGAGTGGAGGCCTTCCGTGCCAAGCTAGAATCATTGGGAGCCAAAAATATCGGAATCTATATCGGGACCTATTTCATGGAAGAACATAGTATCTCCACTGATAAATTTACCGCCCTCTGGATTCCAACTTATGGTTATGATGATGGCTACTACAATGCTGCTCCTTCTACTGATGATGAGTATGACCTTCATCAGTACACCTCTCAGGGACAATTGAATGGCTTCACCCACTACTTGGACTTGAACCAGATTGCACCCACACAAGATCAAGAAAAAATCTACCGAAAACTATTTACTGTAGAAAAGAATTAAAAGAGGCGACTGCCTCTTTTTCTCTTGAACTGAAACTCAAAGAGTATGATATAATGTTAGAAAATTAAGAGAAAGAGAATGATAAGATGGCAAAAAAGCAAAAAGTAAAAAAAACATTGGTTGAACAAATTTTGCAAAAAGCAAAAATCGACCATACAGGATTACAAATCAATGCCCTTGAGGGAATCATTCCTGAAGGGATTACGACTGAGCAAATCTATAAGACACTAGCCCTAACAGGCGATAAAACTGGTCCTGTCATCGGAATTGTTCCCATCTCTGCCCATTTGTCAGAGAAAAAATTGGCCAAACTATCTGGTAATAAAAAAGTTAGTATGATTCCGCAAAAAGATTTAGAAAAGACGACGGGCTATGTCCACGGGGCTAATAATCCTGTTGGGATTCGACAAAAACACAACTACCCTATTTTCATTGATCAATCCGCCCTGGACCTAGATCAGATGATTGTCTCTGCAGGTGAAGTTGGTCACAGTATTCAAATCAAGGCGCAAGATTTAGCTGATTTTGTCAAGGCTAGCTTCGAAGACTTAGTCGAGTAAAGGATCAAACACATATGAAACTATATTTTTTCCGTCACGGACGTACTGAGTGGAATGAGGAGGGCCGTATCCAAGGGGCAAATGGCGACTCTCCGCTTTTAGAATCTTCCATCCAGCAGTTGGAAGCCTTGGGCCAGCATCTATCTCAAACATACTTTGACGCAGCTTATTCAAGCGACTTGCCAAGAGCCGTCCATACTGCTCAAATCCTCCTCAAACAAAACCAGCATCCCATCACCCTCCAAGAGACTCCTGCTCTCCGGGAATGGCGCCTTGGTAGGCTAGAAGGTAGAAAAATTATGGAGTTGAAAGCTCTCTACCCGGAGGAAATGAGGGCTTTCCGACACAATTTATCACAATTCCATAACAATCTATTCGATGCGGAATCTCTTTCTGATACGACCAAGCGGACCTGTGATTTTGTAAAAAGCTTGAAAGGAAAAGAACTCGATACCGTTCTTATCGTTGGACATGGGGCTAATTTAACAGCTTCTATTCGGACCCTACTTGGCAATAAACCAGAGGAACTCCGTAAAAATGGGGGCTTAGATAATGCCAGTGTGACCATTTTGACAACAGATGATTTTGAGCACTATCACTTAGCGACTTGGAATGATACCTCTTATTTGGAAGACTAAAAAACACTGATTGCAAGATAATTGTTTCAGAATAGAGGCAAAGTTCACTTAGAAACTTTCCTTAGGTGAATGCGGACGTCAGCGAACTTCGAAGAAGTTCCATGACTTAGTTTTGGACCTAAGGTTCCAAAACTCCCGAGTTCCTGAAACAATTTAATTTCAGGAACTTTTCTCACTGCGGAAAGTTTTTAATCTTCTTAGATAACAAAAAATAAAAGTTATTTTTTGAAAATCATCTAGTTGTCTTATGTAAAACAATAGTCTGTATACATTCAAAAACACTGATCACAAGATCAGTGTTTTCTTATAGCTTATTTCATAGTTGGGAAGAGAAGAACATCACGGATAGTAGTCGTATCAGTAAGGAGCATGCAGAGACGGTCGATACCGATTCCCAGTCCTCCTGTTGGTGGCATACCATACTCAAGAGCTTCTACATAATCGTAGTCAATACCAGTTGCTTCGTCGTCTCCCAATTCTTTAGCACGCGCTTGTGCTTCGAAGCGTTCCAATTGGTCGATTGGGTCGTTCAATTCTGTAAAGGCATTGGCATATTCCTTGGTCATAATAAAGAGCTCGAAACGGTCAGTGAAGCGTGGATCTTCAGGATTTTTCTTAGCGAGTGGTGATACTGCTACTGGGTGACCATAGACAAAGGTTGGTTGTGTCAAGGTTTCTTCCACATATTCTTCGAAGAAGGCATTGATGATATGACCCACTTCAGTGTAGTGTTTTTCAACTGGCACATGTTTTTCTTTGGCAAGGGCTACTGCTTCTTCAAAGCTCATGTCTTGCCAGAAGTCAACACCAGCAATTTCCTTGATTGCATCCACCATATGAACACGCTTGAATGGTTCATTGATCTTGATTTCAGTTCCTTGGTAATTAACTGGACCATCCCCATGGATGGCTTTCGCAGCGTGTTGGATAATGCCTTCCGTCAAGTCCATAATATCTTGGTAGTCAGCATAGGCTTGGTAGACTTCGATGGATGTGAATTCGGGGTTGTGAGTAGCATCCATTCCTTCATTACGGAAGATACGTCCAATTTCATAAACGCGCTCCATTCCACCAACGATCAGGCGTTTCAAGTGAAGTTCGGTCGCAATACGAAGGACCATGTCAATGTTTTGGGCATTGTGGTGAGTGATAAACGGACGCGCAGATGCTCCACCAGCCTGGTTGTGAAGGACAGGAGTTTCTACTTCAAGGAAGCCTTGACCATCCAAGTAACGACGGATTTCTGAGATGATTTTTGAACGAGTTACAAAGCGCTCGAAACTTTCACGGTTAGAAATCAAATCCAAGTAACGTTTGCGGTAGATGGTTTCCACATCTGAAAGTCCGTGGAATTTTTCAGGCAAGGGACGAAGAGCTTTAGACAAGTGTGTGATGTGAGTAGCTTTGATTGAAAGCTCACCCATGTCTGTCCTCATCACTTCTCCTTCTACCCCAAGGAAATCTCCAAGGTCTGCCTTTTTGAAAATTTCATAATTTTCTTCACCAACTGCGTCTTTACGAACGTAAATTTGGATTTGACCTTCACGGTCTTGAAGGTGGGCAAAACCAACCTTTCCTTTTCCACGTTTGGTCACAAGACGACCCGCAATAATGGCTGTTTCGTTCAAGTCATGAAGTTGTTCTTTATCTAATTCTGAATATTTTTCTTTCAATTGACCAGAATCTGCAGTACGTTCGAATCGCTTTCCAAATGGGTCGATTCCTTGTTCACGAAGGGCCGCCATTTTCTCACGACGGACAATCTGCTGGTCATTTAATTCTTCCATATGTTCAGTAGTCATTTGGAACCTCCTAAGTTATTCTCCCCTATTTTATCATATTTGACGGGGAAATACACTATTCTTGAGCAGGAAAAATGAAAAAAGGAATGGAAGGAAAGGGTTCCTTCTCCCTTTTCCATCACATTCCATTCATTCATGATCAAATTTTACTTCATCCGAATCAACTATGTAGGTCATTCATCCTTATTCATAGCGAAGAGCTTCAATCGGATCGAGTTTTGATGCCTTGCTTGCTGGTAAGATACCAAAGACGATTCCGACACAAGCTGAAAAGATGATACTTCCAATAGCCACCGACATGGAGACGACTGGAGGTCCTTCTAGAGCACCTGCAGCTGCTGTGGCGATGAGGGCATTGACACCATAGGCCAATCCCAAACCGAGAATTCCTCCCATCATGGTCAAGACCATGGATTCAATGAGGAATTGAATCAAAATTTTTCCACGAGTAGCTCCGAGGGCTTTTCTCAGACCGATTTCACGTGTCCGCTCAGTCACAGAAACCAACATGATATTCATGACCCCAATCCCACCAACGAGAAGGGAGATTCCTGCAATCGCACCGATGACTGTTGTCATAATTCCGAGCATTTGATTGGTCTGCTCCAAGATACTATCCATGTTAAAGATTTGGAACTCTCCTTGGCGAACTCCCGATAACTCGGTTAATTTTTTCGCTGCTTCGATTCCAGTTGGTTTAATCTGTTTGACATCCGGGATATGCACCACAATAGTAGAAATTTCTTCTGTTCCAAATTCTGAAGCGACTTGGGTATTTGCCATCAAGGCACTCCCTCCAGAAGAAACTCCATACAAAGCAGATCCAGCATTTGGATCCTTGAAGATTCCTACCACCCGATAGTTATTGTCTCCGACAGCAACCACTTGGTTGAGGGCACTTTCTGTCCCAAACAAGGTCGAAGCTAAACCTTCATCCAACATGATGACCCGTGAGAAACTCTGATAGTCTGAAGCATTTAGTTTTCTTCCTGAAACCAATTCAAATTTTCTGACAGAGAAATAGGTATCATTGACCCCCATGATATTCACCCCTTCAGATTTTTTCTTCTGAAAGGAGATAGTGGCATTGGCTGTATGACCAACATAGTAGCCATCAATGCCAGGAATCTTGGTCAGTTCCTTGACCCATTCTTCTTGAACGACGGGTGGTGTTTCAAGGATTGGATTGTCAACATCTTCGCTACTTTCCTCTCCATAGCCAGCTGGCGGTGACATTCCTTGGTCTTCTTCACTTGCAACACCGCCTTCCCCACCACCTTCAGCGCCACCTTCTTCAGAGACAGGTTCTGGGCCAAGATTAAAACCAGTCATGTAGCCACTCTTACGGGCGGAATACGAAATCTGAACATATTGCTGATCCTTGGTAAAGGTCTTAGTCACTCCAGCTTTCATCCCATCTCCGAGAGCCATGATGACAACGACCGAGGCAACCCCGATGATAATCCCTACCATGGTTAAGAACGATCTCATTTTATGTCCCAAAATGGAACTAATGGCGAATTTCCAGTTCTGCATCAGGCCCTCCTTTCATTGCGGCTATCCGAGGATATAACCCCATCTCGAATGACAATCTGCCGTTTGGCATAAGCGGCAATCTCCGTTTCGTGGGTTACCATGATGATGGTTTTCCCTTCTTGATTGAGTGCTGTCAAGAGCTCCATAATTTGATCGCCAGTTTTGGAGTCGAGAGCTCCAGTTGGTTCATCCGCTAAGATAATAGAAGGATGATTGACCAAAGCACGCGCAATGGCCACCCGTTGTTTTTGCCCTCCAGACAATTCCGAAGGAAGGTGGTGCATCCGCGTATCTAGTTCAACTTTCTTTAAAAATTGTTCAGCTAATTCCTTTCGTTTAGAAGTATTCACTCCTGCATAAATCAAGGGAAGCTCGACGTTTTGAAAGGCATTGAGTTTTGATAGGAGAAAGAATTGTTGGAAGACAAAGCCAATTTGCTCATTGCGAACTTGGGCTAACTTCTTTTCACTGAGGTTCCCAACCTCTTCCCCTTCTAGTCTGTACTCACCACTGGTCGGACGATCGAGAAGTCCAATGATATTCATTAGGGTCGATTTCCCAGAACCAGAAGGTCCCATAATGGCTAGAAATTCTCCCTCTTCTACTTCTAAATGGATATCCTTTAATACCTGCAAGGTTTGATCGCCATTTTTATAACTTTTATTGATATTTTTCAGCTCAATCAATTTTGTCATATTTTCCGACCTCTTTCCCATCTTCCAAATCTCCAGAAGGGTTGGTGATGACTTGAGCATCTTTCTTCAAACCTGATAAGACTTCTTGATTTTCAGCATCTGCATTTCCTAAGGTAACCATGACTTTTTTAGCCTTACCAGCTTCAATGGTCCAAACATAGCTTTGATCGCCATCTGATAAGACACTTGTCACAGGAACTAAAGGATGGATGGTTGAACTTTTCACTTCAATATTAACAGAGAAACCTTGCTTTAAATCACCAATCTCACTGGTAATATCTACCGTAAATGGATATTTAGCTCCCCCTGTTCCTTGGCCAGAACCTGCAGCACTTGCACCTGTCTGACCTGCATCTGTCGGATAGTTGGCAACGTAGCTAATTTTTCCAGTCCATTTTTTCCCAGGATAGACTTTAGAGGTTAAAGTCACTTCTTGACCAACTGAAATGTTGGCTAGATTGTATTCAGACAACTCACCTTTTACTTGAAGGTTACCATTGCTGACGATATGAACAAGGGTTTGATTGGTTCCGGTTGTTGATTTTGAAACATCTTTATTAACTTCTACAACCGTTCCATCTGTACTACTTTTTACGGTTGTAGCATCCAACAAGGCCTTGGCTTTTTCCATATTAGCCACAGCATCCGCACGGGCATCGCGTAAATCACCCACTTGTGTGTCCAAGGAGCGTTGGGCTTGAGAGGCCGAACTGCTATCTGCTTCCTCATCTCCTGTTGTATCAATGGTCACTCCATTGGTCAAGAGATCGTTTAATTGACGATCTGCCTTATTTACTGCACGAACTGCGGCATCATAGGCGGATTGTGCCTCTGTACTACTATATTGGACAATAGCTTGCCCAGCAGTCACTTGATCCCCGACGTTCACTAAGATAGATTGCAAATCTCCCTTGGTTCCATCAAAGTAAATATATTGTTCTTGATTGGCCGTGACTTTACCTGTCAATAAGACAGAGGAAGCAATCGACCCTTCTTTCACCGTTTGCACCATAGGCGTCATATCGACCATTTCTTCAGGGCCAGGGCTTGATGTTCCAAAAGCAAGCCAGCTACCTATTCCTACAACTGCTAGTGCAGCACCTGTAGCTGTAACGATTTGCCATTTTTTAAATTTCTTCATTTCTTTCCTCCAGTATTCGAAAGCGTTTCAAATTATAAGTTTAGTATATCATATTTCCTCATTTTTCAATTCAGAATCATCTGTTTTGCACGTTTTTTTTGCTATTTTGTTTCCTTCTCCTATTCAACGATGGCAATTCCTTGATTTTTGTAACCTATGTTGTTACAATGAAAGTGTAAATCAACAAAGGAGTACTAACCATGAAAGAATTTGATATTATCTCCATTGGTGGAGGTAGCGGAGGGATTGCCACCATGAACCGTGCTGGAGAACATGGAGCCCGCGCTGCTGTTATTGAAGAAAAACAATTAGGGGGGACCTGTGTCAACAAAGGATGTGTCCCTAAAAAAATTATGTGGTATGGCGCTCAAATTGCAGAAGCCATTCGTGATTACGGTCCAGATTATGGGTTTACTTCTGAACAGAGCAATTTTGATTTTGCGACATTAAGAAAGAATCGCGAAGCCTATATTGATCGAGCTCGTTCTTCTTATGATGGCAGTTTTAAACGAAATGGTGTGGAATATATCCAAGGTCGCGCTCGCTTTGTCGATGCCCATACGGTTGAAGTCAACGGGGAAACCATCAAAGCTAAACATATTGTGATCGCTACAGGGGCTCATGCTTACATCCCAGATCTACCTGGAGCAGACCTAGGAGAAACCTCTGACGATGTCTTTGCTTGGGAAGAACTACCAAAATCAGTGGCTATTATTGGCGCTGGTTACATTGCGGTAGAACTGGCTGGTGTCCTCCATGCCCTAGGTGTTAAGACGAATCTCTTCGTTCGCGGTGATCGTCCCTTAAGAAAGTTTGATTCCTACATTGTCGATGGCTTAATGGAGGAGATGGATAAACAAGGATTGCCTCTCCATCCTCAAAAGGTTCCTGTTCGACTCACGAAGGAAGAAAATGGTCAAATCCGAGTTTATTTTGAAGACCAAACATCTTTTGTCGCTGATCATGTCATCTGGGCAACAGGGCGAAAACCAAACGTCCAAGACCTCCATCTAGAAGCTGCAGGTGTCACCTTAAATGAGAAAGGATTCATTGCAGTAGATGAATACCAGAATACGGTTGTTCCTGGCATCTATGCTCTTGGGGATGTCACAGGAGAAAAAGAATTAACTCCTGTCGCTATCAAGGCAGGGCGCACCCTATCCGAACGTCTCTTTAATGGAAAAACCGATGCTAAAATGGACTACGCAACCATTCCGACCGTTGTCTTTTCCCATCCAGCGATTGGTACAGTCGGTCTCACTCAAGAAGAAGCCGAAGAACAATACGGAAAAGAAGCCATCAAGGTCTATACTTCTAGTTTTGCCTCTATGTATTCAGCTGTGACCCAACATCGTCAGTTGGCTAAATTTAAACTCATCACTGCAGGACCGGAAGAAACCGTTGTCGGTCTCCATGGTCTTGGATACGGGGTGGATGAAATGATCCAAGGATTTGCCGTTGCTATCAAGATGGGAGCCACAAAAGCTGATTTTGATGCGACAGTCGCTATTCATCCAACTGGATCCGAAGAATTCGTTACCATGCGCTAATATCAGAAAAGGTTTGTTCGACAAGCCTTTTTCTTATGTTTAAATTTTAATGTATCATCGTTGAAGCTTCCATAGTCTAATCTTTCATTTTACCTTTCTTACCTTACATTTTTGTAAGATAAGAACCTTCGAAAGAATAAAATCTAGCTCCTCTTAAGATATTAAAAAAAGAGACCGGGACAAAAGTCCGGCCTCTCAAGTGTCTTTGGATTGTCGAGTAAGATGCAGTGGTTGAGTGGGCTCTACTACGCTGATTTTATCAGCTTTTACAGCCCTACTCAACTGTGCGAAGGTGAGACGACGAAATCGAATTCTAACGAATTACCGATTTCTGTCCCACTCTCTGTTGTTTATGGCAAGATAGCAATGACACGAACAGGTGAACCAGTTGCCTTATCCCAGTGAGGGAAGGCAATTGAAATCAAGGCACCTACTGCTGGTACTTGATCCAAGTGGTTCAAGACTTCAACTTGGTAGATATTTTGTTCCAAAAGGTAGTATTCATTGACCAAGCCATGCTCTGCTGCTGGAATACCTGCATCAGTATCGAAGGTTTCATGACCCACAGCCTTGACATGGCGTTCATGAATCAAGAATTCCAAAGCTTCTCGGCTCCATCCTGGACTTTGTTGAACCCCATTTTCATCTAGATTACGCATAGCATCTTGATCCGGCCAACGTTTTGACCAATCACTACGGAAGGCGACAAAAGCCCCTTCTGCAATTTGTCCATATTCAGCTTCAAAATCTAAAATATCTTGTTTGCTCAAGATAAAGTTTGGGTTGGCTGCTACTTCTTTAGACTTGTCGATAACATAGAGTGGCAAGAGAAGATCTTTGAGGTCAATCTCATCCAACCAACGGCCACCTTCTACAAAATGAATCGGAGCATCAATATGCGTTCCATATTGACCAACCACTGTAAATTTTTGGACATGGAAGCCATCTTTTAGTGTGAAAAGGTCTTCTTGTTGCAAAGCAGGAAGAGCTGGAAAGTGAGGACTTTCTGCATTGATCTGGTGACTCAAGTCCACCCATTTTTTAGCTTGCAATTCTTTATAAATACTTAGTAAATCTGACATATGGATTCCTTTCCTATAAGGGCTATATGAAATAAACGAATAAGGTTATTATAACAGTCCATCTCATCATCCACAATGATTTGCGTTAATCTTGTTTTCTTGAATGGGATATAGTTTCAAGCTATAGTTATTGAAAGCATCAAAAAAGAGAGTGGGACAGAAATCGGTAATTCGTTAGAATTCGATTTCTGTCCCACTCTCTTTCTTACTCAGTCTACTACTGTTTAAACGCATCTAGCAGAACTTGGAATTCTTCGTTGCTCAAAGTGATTCCCTTGCCCATCTTCGTATGGTCTGGGCTCCAAGTTCGGATATCATACTTGGCAGGCGCTCCATTAAAGCTAACCCGGTTTAACTCTTTAGTCCATCCTTTTTCATTTTCAGATAAGACCAAGAGTTGTTCTTCAATTTCAAAACTAAAATCTGCCATTTAATACTCCTTTCAATCTCTTTCACCTTAATAATTCGTAAAAAATTTTACAAAATGAATGAAATTTTCTATAATATATTGTATCAACTTATGGAGAATTATGCTATGAAAAGATTTCTTGAGCTTCTCAAGGACCGAGCCAATGAATTTTTCAACGATAAAACCTCTCAACCCGCTCCTTTAGAGGATGGTAAAACGATTCAGATTATTGAACTGGCTCTTCGAAAAAAGCAAGGAGTCCATGTTATCTTCCAAAATAAAAGTTTTACAGGCGATATCGTGAAATATGATCAGGAACGAAAACAACTCATTGTCAAGAATTTTAAAAAGAGTATGTCAACCATCATTCGAATTTCTGACATTCAAAAGATTAGTCTCGTTCCACATACTATTCGAATCGCACAACAAAAAACACCGTAAACTTCCTCGCTTGGGAAGCATGCGGTGTTTTTTTACGTTTTAGGCACGAACTGTTTGGCTGGTTCCATCTTCTTTATAGAGATTGATCAAGCCTTCTTTGAGAGCACGGATCATATCACCTGGTTCAACTGGTGTAGGCATATGAATGGTCAATAACTCCATCGGATTTGGTGCCCGATCAATCTTATTGCCCTTAGCATCATGCAAATCTTCAATGACTGTTTCAAAATGACGGAATCCAGGTCCGTAAAATTCTACTTGGTCCCCTTCGTTGATGACATTCCGTTGACGAATGGTCGCAATTTGTTGCTCTGCATCATAGGAAACCACTTCTCCAACAAACTTGTATTCTGGAATCTTCCGACGAGCTCCGAACAGTTGCTCGTTTTCAGATGGTGTTCCGTAGTAGAAACCTGTAGCCAACTCACGTTGGGCCACTTTCCACATTTCATCAATCAAGTCTTGCTTAATGGCTTCGAACTTCTCAGGACTTTCCAAATAAGCATCAACAGCTGCCTTGTAGCAGTTCGTTACGGTAGAGACATAGTGGATGGACTTCATGCGACCTTCAATCTTGAGACTGTCTACTCCATTTTCAATCATATCCGGAATATGGTCAATCATAGACATATCAACTGCTGACATTGAGAATTCTTCAGGGATTTCTCCCTTGAGGCTCTTACGTTCTTGTCCAAATGGCATATCGTAAAGATCATACTTCCAACGACAAGACTGAGAACAACCACCACGATTGGCATCCCGCATACTCATATGATTGGACAAGGTACAACGACCAGAGTAGGAAATACACATGGCTCCGTGAACAAAGGCTTCAATTTCAACATCCGTCCGCTTACGAATCTCCGCTAGTTCTTCCATTGAAACTTCCCGAGCCAAAACAACCCGTGTCAAGCCCAAGTCTTTCCAAAATTCCAGGGTTTCATAGTTGGTGGCACTGGCTTGTGTAGAAAGGTGAATTTCCAAACCAGGAGCTTCTGTCGCTGCGATAGTAATCAAAGCAGGGTCTGAAACGATAACGGCAGCGATCCCGATATCTCGCAAGCGACGGAACCATTCACCGGCTCCAACTTCATTTCCTTCATGCATGACCATATTGGCCGCAACATAGACCTTGGCACCATACTTGGCTGCAAATTGGACTCCTTCTTCCATTTGCTCAAAGGTGAAGTTTCCTGCACGGCTACGAAGCCCATAAGCCTGTCCACCAATAAAGACGGCATCCGCACCATAGCGAACAGCGACCTTTAGTTTTTCAAGTGTTCCTGCAGGTGATAGAACCTCAGGACGTTTCAATTGTTTTGTCATCATATCTCCTAGTATATTACAAGTATATTAGTTAGATTATCAATCTTGTCTATTTTATAGCAAATCCAGTCGAAAGGCAATGGTTTGGGAATTGTTTTGACAATTCTCATTCTTTACCATCACCAAAAAGGAAGGCCTGCAGTCCTGGCAGGCTTTTCTCCTTTATTTAACCATGTCTGGATCGTAGTCATAAAATCCAGTGTCAAGGAAACGATTCTTGGGATGCAATTGGTGAATCTGTTCATCCAATAGGAAGGCTTGATCAGATGTGAAAGTCCCAGCTTCTAGAAGCTCACGTGCTTTCACAAAACACTTGGCAATTTCCACAAAGTTTTGACCAGGAGTATAAATCCCCTCTAACTTCCAGTGGGTGAAACCATGCTCGACTAACTCAGAGAGTTTGGTCATCAAATCCAGGTCATTATTGGCAAAAATATGAGTTCCATGCTTGTCCTCAAAGATAGAATAATGGCTTTCTGGATCGCCTGGTTCTGCCAAAAAGAGATCGCGTTCTCTCGTCTTTTCGTCATCTATGTGAGTAAAATTATAATAATTTTGCAGAAGGGGACGTTTTGAATGGTGAATCACACTTGCCCCATAAACTAATACTTCAGCAGGAATCTCTAAGATTTCTGGCATCTTGAAAAGCTCCGCAGATGGGATTTCTCGAGCAAGAACAGCTTCTGAAGCACCAGCCTTTTGTCCCCAGAAATTGATCTGTCGGCTACTTGTCACCATGGTTGAAGCATCATAAATGGTTTTAAAGTTGTAACCATCCCGCTTCAATACATAAAAGACGCCTGCATCTCCTACCGTGATATAATCGACGTTAATCGAAGCAAGAAAATCTAAAAATGGTTTGATACGATCCATCATATCCTGATGCATCAAGGCATTGACAGCCACTGTCATTTCCTTTCCTGCCGCATGGACTAGGTCAGAAATTCGACTTAATTCGTCATACGAGAAAGTGTGAGGAAGTCGTAATCCAAATTCCTTTTCTCCGACATAAATACGGTCCACACCTGCTTCTAGAAGTGCTTGAACCTGTTCAATACTTTCAGCTGTAGCTGTAATAATTATCTTTTTCATGAAAACTATTATACCAAAAAAGTCATTTTACTCTCTAAAATTCTTAATTTTGTAAAAATTGTAACACTTTTGTAACATTTCTATGCTTGAAAACGTGTTAAAATAATAGAGTACTGTTAGGAGAGAGAAATATGCCCGCAAGAAAACTTAGAGTTGTTGAAGAATACGACTATGTCGAAGTCCCTCTTCAACAAGAGAATACAACAACTAATTATGATTTTAACCTCGATACTGAACCAGCTCCTCAATTAAGTGAGCTACTATTTTTCCTTAATATTGCTGTGTTTTGTGTCTTAACTGTTTTATTTAGTTTCGTCTTTTTATCAATGAAGATGAATACCTTCTTTGCTTTTGCCTCAGCAATTGCTTGTAGTTTGGGAAGTATCCAAGCTTTCCGTATTTTCCAGCTAAAACGGAAAAAGGACTAAGATTAAATTTTTAGCCTCCTTCGGGAGGCTTTTTGGCATTTCCCATCCTAGTTTGTCATTTCATAAAAAAAATCCCTCACCATTGGTGAGGGATTTTTTATTCTTCTACAGCTGTTTCTTTGATTTCTTCTTCGACTTCTGGAAGAGCTGTTTCTTCTTCTAATTCCAGGACAATCTCTTCACTTTCCTTCTCCTGTTTAGGCTGGAAAGGAGTTGCTTGATTGCCACTCTTTTGCTGAATTTTTTCCTTAATCGTTTGGATGGCATCTTGTGAAAATTCTACTACATCCTGTGTCTTATCTTTAACCGTTTCGATGACAGTATCTTTGTTAATTTCTCCACTTTCAACTTTTTCCTTAGTCTGCTGAATAGCGTCTGACGCTTGCTTAGATAGTTCTATTGCGGATTGTTTCACCGAATCATGAACTTCTTGTGGATTCTCTTGATATTCTTTCACAAAACCTTTAACTTTACCAGTCCATTCTTTCCCTCTTTTTGTTGTCAGGAAATAGGCGGCAGATGCGCCTGTGATCGTTCCAATTAATAATGATGATAAACGTCCCATAGGGTACCTCTTTTCTTATTTAAATAATTTCATAGCCATGCGAGCTGCTTTTAATCCGACAGATGTTTTGACGGTTTTTCCACCAACTACGACAGCTTTTTTGCTAATCTGACGTGCTTGATCATTCAGATCCGAAACAGATACAGACAAATCTGCCACTGCAGTAAAGAGTGGATCGATGGTTGCAACTTTTTGATTCAAATCTTCTGTCAAGACATTCACTTTCGCTAACAACTCATTGGTTTGGTGTAGGGTTACATTTACATCTGATGTTAGGGTCTTAATCGTTACCTGAGTTTCGTCTACAACCTTTCCAATCTTTGAAAACAAGATAATCAAGTAGATGACCAAAACTACTAAAGCTAAGCCTAAAAGCCCATATGCAATTTCAATAAACATTTCTTTTCTCCTTAATCTATTTCCGTTCTATAAAACGGTGCATTCCTTTTTCGTTGATAGATCATGATGCTGATTCCAAGTAGGATGAGGAGTAGGGAAAGCCATTGTGATACTCGAATTCCCAAAAACATCAAGCTATCCGTCCGCATTCCTTCAATGATCATTCGACCAAAGCCATACCAGATTAGATAGAAAGCTGTAATTTCACCCTTTCTCATAAGTTTCGGACGACGACGTAAGTAAAGAATCAGAACAAAACCAAGCAAGTTCCAACAAGATTCATATAAGAATGTCGGTTGACGGTAATGTCCATCAATAAACATCTGATTCCGAATGAAAGAAGGTAAATAATCTAAATTCTTAACAATGGCTCCGTAGGCTTCTTGGTTAACAAAATTGCCCCAACGACCAATACTTTGAGCAATCATGACACTCGGTGCAGCTATATCTAAAAAATCAACCGGGTCAATCAAACGACTGCGTGAAAATAGGTAGAGGACTAGAGCCCCTGCAAGGAGTCCACCATAGATAGCAATCCCACCGTTCCATACGGCAAAAATCTCTCCTGGATTTTCCCTGTAATATGACCATCGAAAAATAACATAGTAGAGACGGGCACCTATAATCGCTACTGGAAAAGCAATTAGAATGAAATCAATGATATCGTCTGACTCTATCCCTTTACGAGGGGCTTCTTTCATAGACAGGATGACTGCCAAAAGGAGACCGAGGATAATACAAATCGCATACCAACGGATACTAAAGGGGCCGAGTTGAATGGCTACTGGATTCATACTTTCACCTCATTCTGATCAATCAACCGGGTCAATCGATCTTCAAAGGTTTTAGTAGCATCATATCCCATTTCTTTGGCGCGGTAATTCATAGCTGCTGCTTCAATGACAACGGAAATATTGCGACCTGTCTTAACAGGGATGCGAATTCTTGGAATGGTTACTCCACAGAACTCAATCTCTTCCGCATTATTACCTAGACGATCATAGGTTTGTTCCTTGGTGTAGTTTTCCAAGTAGACAGCGATTTGAACCTGTGAAGAATCTTTCACTGCACTGGCACCATAGAGACTCATGACATCAATGATCCCTACTCCCCGAATCTCCAACATATGGCGTAGAATTTCAGCAGGCTCACCCCACAAGGTCATCTCATCACGAGCAAAGACATCTACTCGGTCATCCGCCACCAATCGATGGCCTCGTTTGACGAGTTCTAACCCAGTCTCACTCTTCCCGATTCCGCTATCTCCTTGGATCAAAACTCCCATTCCATAGATATCCATCAAGACACCATGGACACTGGTTCGTTCAGCAAGGAGAGAATCTAGGTAGCTTGATAGTTCACCCGACAAGCGACTAGTTGGAACGCGACTGCTTAGAATGGCGATTTGCTTTTCCTCTGCAGCTAGGAGCATTTCTTCAGGAACCTCTAGATCCCGCGCGATAATGAGTACGGGCGTTTCCGGCTGAAACATCTTTCTCAATACTTGGTGTCGATTGTGGGAGGTCATCTTGATGAGGTAAGACCACTCTTTCATCCCAACCAATTGAATCCGCTCTGGAGTATAGTAATCAAAATATCCTGTCATTTCAAGTCCAGGACGTGAAATATCTGCCGTTGTAATCTCCTTATCAAAGAGACTTTCATTGCCATAAATAACCTTCAAACGAAGCTTTTTAATTAAATCTCGGACTGTTATTGCCATAGGCTTCTCCCTTTTTCTTTTCTCTTTCTATTATAGCAAATTATTCCCTGGTAAGACTTGCTCAAGCATCATTTTTTAGTATCGAAACTGAGGCTATTATTCTCACACGCATTCCAGTACCCTTTGATTTCCCTATTTATCCTTTTTTCCCATTTTTCAATCGTCTCTTCTTTTGAAAAAAAGATGAGAGTGGGACAGAAATCGGTAATCCGTTAGAATTCGAATTCGATTTCGACGTCCCACCTCCGCACAGTTGAGTAGGGCTGTAAAACTTGATGAAATCAGCATAGTAGAGCTCACTCAACCACTGCGTCTTGCTCGATAATCAAAAGAAAATTGAGAGGCTAGGACTTTTGTCCCAGCCTCACTTTCTTATTCGATTCATGAAAATTCTTTAAAAGAATGGATCGTCATCTTTGATCACTTGAGCATCCTTACGTTTGCGAGGTCCGAGGCCGTACTTTTCTCTTTCAAGATCTTCTTTATAAGGCAAGGAGAAGGCACACAGGCAATAAATAGCTAAGCCTACAAGCCCATAAAAATGAAAGATACTAAAAAGCACAAAGAGAAAACGCAATAGGTTTGCATCGAGCCCAAATCGATCCGCTAGTCCAGCAAATACTCCAAAAACGATTCTGCCTCGACGTACTTTATAAAATGTTGGATTCAAGGGCCTACCTCCTATTATTTTAGAACAGTATATCCCGAAATCAAGTCACTGTCATCAGACTCAAGGCCGATTTCCTAGTTTAGTTGTACCTTGATACCTGAGTAGTCCTCCGCACCGGCCACAGCGGTACTTTTGAAGATTAATCTGCCGCTTTCTTCTGAATTCTTGCCCACAGCTCGTACAAACATAAATCTTATAGTTTTCCTTATCAACTGAAGGGGCATAACGCAAGCCACCTACCTCTTTGAGCAAATCCTTGAAATCTTGATCCTGATGACGATACCCCTTTTTCATATAGTAGAGATGATAGTGACACAACTCATGGCGGACAATCTTTCGAAAAATCTCCCAGCCAAATCCTTCTAGTATTCTGGGATTGAAATCCAGATGACCATCTTTAGGAAAGAAGCGACCACCGGTCGAACGCAGGCGATTATTCCAGATGGCTTGATGAAGAAAGGGGCGGCCAAAATCTTCCAACGATACTTCTTGAACGTATTTAGTTAGATTCATGTGGTGGTAAGAGGGAAAGATTTACTTTTTCCCGTTCTAAATCAATCTTGTAAACCCAAACGGTCACTAGGTCGCCAACTGAAACAACTTGACTTGGATGCTTGATAAATTGCTGGCTCATTTGTGAAATGTGGATCAAACCATCTTCATGAATCCCAATATCGACAAAGGCCCCAAAGTCAACAACATTGCGGACAACCCCTTCTAGTTTTTGACCAATCTTCAAGTCCTTCAAATCAAGAACATCCTGGCGAAGGACGGGAGCATCAAAAGAATCACGTAAATCACGACCAGGTTTGAGAAGATCTGCGACAATATCTTTTAAGGTCTCAGGGCCGATTTCAAGCTCCTGGGCCATAGAAACTGTGTCAATTTGTTTTAATTTGGCTTGGGCTTCTTCATCCATCTCTCTAATCCCTAGTAAGGTAAAGAGCTTCTTCACTGCAGGGTAGCTTTCTGGATGGACCCCTGTCCGATCAAGGAAATTCTCACTTTCTGGAATTCGTAAAAAACCAGCTGCTTGTTCAAAGGCCTTGGCTCCCAGACGAGGTACTTTTTTAATTTGCGCCCGAGAGGTGATTAACCCTTCTTCTTCCCGGTATTTCACGATGTTCTCAGAAATGGTTTTATTGAGACCAGCCACGTGAGACAAGAGGGCTGGACTAGCAGTGTTTATATTAACACCGACTTGGTTCACCACAGTATCGACAACAAAATCAAGGCTTTCAGATAATTTCTTCTGGCTGACATCGTGCTGGTACTGGCCGACTCCGATTGATTTTGGATCAATCTTTACCAACTCAGCCAATGGATCCTGCAAACGACGGGCAATGGAGATGGCTGAACGCTTTTCAACCGTCAGTTCCGGAAACTCATGGCGAGCCAATTCACTAGCTGAATAAACAGATGCACCACTTTCATTCACAATGACATAACTCACATTTGGAACTTCCTTGAGGACTTCCGCAACAAAGGCTTCGCTTTCTCGACTTGCCGTTCCATTCCCAATCGCAATGATTTCCACGCTGTATTGACGAATCAACCGTTTCAGTTCTTCTTTGGCAGCTTCAATTTGTGCTGCTTTAGCCGGTGCAACAGGATAAATCACCTGAGTGGTTAACATCTTTCCTGTTTGATCGACAACAGCCAATTTGGCTCCTGTCCGGAAAGCTGGGTCAAAGCCTAAGACCACGCGCCCCTTGAGGGGAGCAATCAGCAAGAGGTGACGAAGATTTTCAGAGAAAAGCTGAATGGCCCCATCTTCTGCCACTTCTGTCAATTCTGTCCGAATTCGACGCTCCATAGCTGGTAGCATTTTCTTTTTCAGAGCTTGGTTAATGACTTCTTCGATGTAGCTATTCTTCGATTTAAATCGAGCTTCAAAGTGACGAATCAAACGGTCTACAGAATGCTCAAATCCAACCTTTAATACACCCAATTTCTCTCCACGGTTTAAGGCAAGTGTTCGGTAGCCCTGCATGTTTGCAATCTTCTCAGAAAAATCATAATAGATTTGGAAGACTTGCTTCTCGTCTTTGCTCTCATCCTTCAAGCTAGAAGTGATCAAGGAGTGTTTGCGAATCTCCTGGTAGGTAAGGTTGCGCAATTGCGGATCTTCTGCAATCGCTTCGACCAAAATATCGATTGCTCCAGAAATGGCATCTTTTACAGTTGGGAAAGCCTCAGATAAAAATTCCTCTGCGGCTCTTTCCAACTCCTTTTGATCTTGTAGAATCATCCGAGCAAGCGGGAAGAGCCCTGCCTCACGCGCAATGGTAGCCTTGGTTCGGCGTTTTTCCTTGTAGGGAAGATACAATTCTTCTACATCTGCCAGTTTTTCAGCCTGCTCAATCGCTTCTTTTAAGGCTGGGGTGAGTTTCCCAAGCTCCTCAATCTTAGCCAAGACAGTTTCTTTCCGATCAGCCAAGGCTGTTAAAGACTTGTCCATATCGATAATGGCTTTGATCGCTACTTCATCTAGATTCCCTGTAGCATCTTTTCGATACCGGGCAATAAAGGGAATGGTGGATCCCTCTGCTGTTAAGGTCAAAACAGTATCAATTTGTTTGAGACTGACGCCCAATTCTTGGGCTATTTTTTCATATTTTTCCATAGCTTCTATTATACCATAGAAGGCCTTCTATACTGCATTTTCATCCTATTTTTGGACTTGATTTTCCCCTCTTTTTTGAGAATTTGATATAATGAGAAAAAAGAAAAGGAGACCTATCATGGCTATTAAATTTTCAAAAACAGACGATTTAGACAAACTCTTTGAGGAATTTGCTGTATTACCAGATCCCCCTCAAGTTCCTTTACCAGAAACTAAGAAGAAAGTAACAGCAGGGGAAAAAGAGCAGAAGGATTCTGACAAATGAGTTTCTTCCAACAGCTGCCAACCAGTGTCCTTCAAGCTGGAGCAATTTTTCTTTCAATTATGATTGAAGCCCTTCCTTTTGTTTTGATTGGAAGTCTCATTTCAGGGGCAATCGATGTCTATATCACCCCCGAAAAAGTCTACCGAGCTCTTCCTAAAAATAAATGGGGGAGAATTCTGTTTGGGACCTTAATTGGCTTTATTTTTCCTTCCTGTGAGTGTGGTATCGTCCCCATTATCAATCGCTTTCTAGAGAAGAAGGTCCCTAGCTATACAGCTGTCCCCTTCCTAGTGACAGCTCCTGTTATTAACCCCATTGTTCTCTTTGCTACTTATTCTGCCTTTGGCAATTCCATTCAAATGGCTCTCCTACGGGCCATCGGATCAATTCTGGTGGCAACTGTTCTGGGGATTTTCCTAGGATTTTTCCAAACAGCTTCTATCCAACGGGCCAACCGTAAGGAAGTCCATGTTCATGACTTTTCAAAACTATCCGCCGGTCAACGCTTCTTTCAAGTATTTGTGCAGGCCATTGATGAGTTTTTCGATACTGGACGCTATCTGGTCTTCGGTTGTTTATTTGCCAGCGTGGTTCAGGTTTATGTGCCAACTCGCGTGCTGACTTCTATCTCCGCGACGCCACTCCTAGCCATTCTTCTCCTTATGCTTCTCTCCTTCCTCCTCTCTTTGTGTAGTGAGGCTGACGCCTTTATTGGCTCTTCCCTCCTCTCAAGTTTTGGCTTGGCTCCTGTCCTAGCCTTCTTGGTTATCGGACCTATGCTAGATGTCAAGAACCTCTTGATGATGAAGAATTATCTGACCAATCGCTTTATTGTCCAATTCATTAGCATCGTTAGCCTAGTTGTCTTGGTTTATGCTTGGTTTGTGGGGGTGGTCCTATGATTCGATTTCTCATTTTAGCAGGCTATTTCGAAATTACTATGTATTTGCAGCTTTCTGGTAAGCTCAACCAATACATCAATATGCATTATTCCTATTTAGCCTATATCTCTATGATTCTTTCCTTCATTCTGGCTGTCGTCCAGCTCTATATCTGGATGAAGAATCTACCCGTTCATAGTCACCTAACCAGTAAAAAAGCTAAAGTCATGAGTATTCTTCTACTCCTGATTCCCTTAATTGTAGGGATTGGCTTCCCGACTGTGACCTTAGATTCCCAAACGGTATCAGCCAAGGGCTATCATTTCCCCATTGCGGCTGGCTCTTCTAAGGATATTCAAAATGACGAGGGAACAACCAACCAATATCTCAAACCTGATACTAGCAGTTATTTCACCAAATCCGCTTATGAATCTGAGATGAGGGCTGCAGCTAAGAAGTACCTCAAGCAGGATCATATCCAGATCACGACAGAAAACTATATGGAAGTCATGGAAGTCATCTACGACTATCCAGATGAATTTGCAGGGAAAACCTTTACCTTAACCGGCTTCATTTATAAGGATCCCCAGGATCCGGGTAGCCAGTTCCTTTTTCGTTTTGGGATTATCCACTGTATCGCCGACTCAGGTGTCTATGGTTTGTTAACCAAAGGGGCCTCTCAAACCTATGAAGACAACACCTGGGTCCAAGCGACTGGAACTCTCAAGATCCAATACCATAAACAACTTGGCCAAAGCCTTCCTGTCTTAGACATAGAGGAAGCTCACTCAGTAGAAAAACCTACTAATCCCTATGTCTATCGAGTCTTCTAAAGGCTACTAAACATTACTCGGTTGTGACCTTTCGGTCCAACCTTTTTTCGTGGTTTCTTCCCTCATCCTTCTCTATGAAACTCAGAATCCTTTTACTTTCAAAGAGAAATTTTCTGAATTTTATGGTAGAATATGGTTTATCAAGTTAGAAAATAGGTATGAACATGTCCTCAAAAGTAATTGTAACCATTTTCGGGGCCAGTGGAGATTTAGCCCACCGCAAGCTCTACCCTTCCCTTTTTAGACTCTATAAAACTGGAAATCTTTCAGAGCATTTCGCAGTGATTGGAACTGCTCGTCGTCCTTGGAGCAAAGAATACTTTGAATCCGTTGTCGTTGAATCCATTTCGGATTTAGCAGACAGTCCTGAACAGGCGCAGGAATTTGCCAGTCATTTTTACTATCAAAGTCACGATGTTAATGACACGGAACACTACATCAAGCTTCGTGAACTTCAAAATCAGCTCAATGACACCTACCAAGCTGAGCATAATAAACTCTTCTTTCTATCCATGGCACCTCAATTCTTTGGTACAATTGCCAAACATTTGAAATCTGAAGGCATTGTGGATGGAAAAGGCTTTGAACGTTTGATCGTTGAAAAACCATTTGGAACGGATTTAGAAACAGCTAGTCAGCTCAACAAAGAACTGGAAGAAACCTTTGAAGAAGAGCAAATTTTCCGGATTGACCATTACCTCGGTAAAGAAATGATCCAGTCCATTTTTGCCCTCCGTTTTGCCAACCTAATCTTTGAAAACGTCTGGAACCGTGACTATATCGATAATGTTCAAATCACTTTCGCAGAACGACTAGGAGTCGAAGAACGTGGTGGCTACTATGATGAATCCGGTGCCCTCCGCGACATGGTCCAAAACCATACCCTCCAATTGCTTTCTCTCTTAGCTATGGACAAACCAGCCTCCTTCACCAAGGAAGACATCCGTAAAGAGAAGGTGAAAGTTTTTGAACAATTGGTTAACCCTTCTGATGAAGAATTAAAGAAACAATTTATCCGAGGCCAGTACCGTTCAGGAAAAATCCAAGGAAAAAAAGACATCTCTTATCGCAGTGAACCAAATGTCAATCCTGAGTCCATGACCGAGACCTTTGCCTCTGGTGCCTTCTTTGTGGACAGCGATCGCTTCCGTGGAGTACCTTTCTTCTTCCGTACAGGAAAACGTCTGACCAAAAAGGGAACCCATGTGAATGTGGTCTTTAAACAGATGGACTCTATTTTTGGTCAAGAAATTGCACCAAATGTGCTGACCATCTACATTCAACCGAATGAAGGTTTCTCTCTCAGTGTCAACGGGAAAGAAGTCGGTGAACAATTCCAGATTGCTCCGATATCTTTTGACTATGAAACGGATGCGACAGCGACCGGTGCTTCTCCAGAGCCTTACGAAAAGTTGATCTATGATGTCTTAAATAATGATTCTACCAACTTTAGCCATTGGAACGAAGTAAAAGCATCTTGGAGCTTGATTGACCGAATCGAACACATGTGGTCTGAAAATCAAGTACCTCTTCATGAATATAAATCTGGAACCATGGGACCTCAAGCTTCCTTTGACCTCTTGAAGGATTACAATGCGGAATGGGTCTGGCAACCAGCAATTGAAGAATAAATCGTTCAACTGACTAAAGGTGCAACAAAAAAACTCATCTCTTTCTAGAGATGAGTTTTTTTGTTTATATCAAGCCTTCTAACAAGCCACGCATAAAGTTTTCAGAATTAAATTCACCGATATCATCGATTTTTTCACCAAAACCGATTAATTTCACTGGAATATCCAATTCTTCTCGAATCGCAAGAACCACTCCTCCTCGAGCTGTTCCATCAATCTTCGTGAGAACGATACCGGTAATCGGAGTAATCTTTGAGAATTCCTTGGCTTGAACTAGGGCATTTTGTCCTGTGGAAGCATCTAGGGCCAAGAAGGTTTCATGAGGGGCTGTAGGATCCACTCGCTTGATAATGCGACCGATTTTTTCTAATTCGGCCATCAGATTATCTTTATTCTGAAGGCGACCAGCTGTATCAATCATCAAAACATCGACTTGCTCTGCCACGGCCCGTTCCATTCCATCAAAGACTACACTTGCAGGATCTGACTTTTCTGGACCGGTGACAACAGGCACATCCACACGGCGTCCCCATTCAGCCAACTGAGCAACAGCTCCTGCCCGGAAGGTATCTGCTGCGACCAACATCACTTTTTTCCCTTCCTTCTTGTATTTATGAGCTAGTTTTCCGATAGAAGTGGTTTTTCCAACGCCGTTCACTCCCACAAAGAGCATGACGGTCAAGCCGTCTTTAAAGTTGATTTGCTCATTGTATTGGCCATCCTTTTCGTAGAGATCCACCAATTTTTCAATGATCACGCGACGCAAGACATCAGGTTTCTTGGCATTTTCCAAACGAGCTTCATAGCGGAGCTCTTCTGTCAGATTCGATGCGACCTGGACCCCTACGTCACTCATAATCAAGAGTTCTTCTAACTCTTCAAAGAAATCTTCATCGACAGAACGGAAGTTGGCAAAGAAGGCATTAAGAGCTGCTCCAAAGCCGGTCCGAGTTTTCTTCAAGCTCCGATTGTATTTTTCTTGAACCGTTTCTGTTGGTTCAGCAATCTCTGGCTCACTTGTCGTTTCTTCTACTAAAAACTCTTTCTCAACCCCTTCTGAAAAATCGTATTCGTTAGCTGCTTCTTCTACTGGAGCGTCTGCTTCAAGCTCTTCGGATACTGCCTCTGAACTTTCAACTGTTTCTTCTTCAAGAATTGGTGCTTCCTTTACCACTTCCAATTCTGGCACAACTTCAGGCTCTTCTTCAACTAGTTTGTCAGACTTTTGAGAAGAGCTTGAAGTCTCAGCTTCTGTATCTGGCCTTTCAAGAACTTCTTCTTCAAGGGCTTCTTGGGCAAGATCTGATGAAGAATCTAGCTGTTCCTCATTCACACTCACTTCTTGTGAAGCTTCTAGTTCTAAAGTCTGGTCTTCAGTCACAGGAGCTGGCTCAGCTACTTCCTCAGGAGAGGTATCCTGCTCTACTTGAGAAGGGGCCTCTTCCTCGACAGCTGTATCCTGTTTGACAGGCTCTTCTGTAGGTGCTTCTTCACTATATGCTTTCGACTCTTGAGCTGATCGCGCTGATTCGGCAGCCATTCGCTCTTTCAATTCCGCATAGTAGGCTTCCATTGCCGAAATCTTAGCTTCATCACTTTGTGAAGCCTTACTTGTTTCTGGCTCAACTAAGGAACTTGCTTCCTCAGGACTTTCCACAAGCTCTTCTGTATGATCTTGGGCTTGTGGTTTTGCTTCTTCTTTTCTTCCAAATAGTCGGTCAAATAATCCCATTATTGACCCTCCTTCAATACATATTCTTCAATCGCTCTTCCGACTGCATCTTCATCATTGGTGTATTCCGAAACAAGGGTAGCGATTTTCTTCACCTCATCCACCGCATTGGCCATGGCGATTCCTAGTCCTGCCCATTTTAACATGCTGGCATCGTTGGCCTCATCACCACAAGCCATGACTTGACTAGCATCGATTCCTAAATACGCAACCAAAGCCTCCAAGCCTCGATCTTTTTGAACACCTTTGGGGCACCATTCCAAGAGCATGTCTCTGGATTTAAAAATCTCAAAACGCTCCCCTAAGTCAGGAGAAATCTTTGGAATAGCTCCATCCAAATAGTCCTGTTGAAAGGCTGTCACACACTTATTATAAGCTATCTGACTGGACAAATCCTCAATAGAAACAGGAATAAAGTTCAAGTAAGGATTATAGAGAGGGTAAAGAGATTCTTGATCAGATGCCAGTGTATAAACATCCCCCTCATTAATGGCGTCTAGGGGCAAACCAAGGGCCTCTGTCTCTTCATAAATGCGGACGACATCATCTCGAGAGAAAACTGTTTTCGCAATGATCTCTCCTGTATTCTTTTGTACCAAGCCTCCATTAAAGGTAATGGTGTATTCATCCGACAAGCCGGCTGTTCCAATCTCTTGGAGCAGAAAATCCATGGCCTTGAGAGGACGTCCCGTCGTCAAAACCACCTTGACCCCTTTTTCTTGTGCTGCACGAATAGCAGCCAGGTTCCGAGGGGAGATTTTCTTTTCTGAGTTTAAGAGAGTACCGTCCAAGTCTAGTGCGATAACCTTAATCTGACTCATAATTCTTCCTCCATATAGCGCAGGACAGATCCTGTCGAATGATGGGGCAATATGGTTTCAGCCAGTTCCAAAATCTCTGGACGGGCATTTTCTGGTGCAATTGGATGGCCAACAACCTGCATCATATGAAGATCATTGAGATTATCTCCAAAAGCTAGGACTTGGTCTCGACTAATGCCCAACTGATCCATTAGGGCTTGAATGGCGACTCCCTTGTCCACATAATCCAAGACAATATCAATACACTCATAACCCGTCGTCATGGCCTTAACACCCTCAACATTTTGGGTAACCCAGGCTTCACCTTCTGCTAATACTTCTTGGTCAAAATTGGTGGTCATCTTAAAGACAAGATCATCAATTTCTGAAAAATCTGACACCGTTTGAATGTTTTCATTGTAATTTTGCGAAGCAGTTAGATAGTCTGGATCAACAGTCTTTAAAACATAGCTCCCGCGTTTTCCCGTTAACAAGCACTTATTTTTATCAAAATAGGGACTTTCCTGCAACCTAGCAAACATGGCTTGATAAAAATCTGGACTCATGGTCGCTTCATAGACATCTTCACCATGAAATTCAACAACACTGCCGTTTTCAGCTATGAAAATAATCTGATCCTGGACCTCTTTAAAGATTGTCTTCAAAGAGAGGAGAGGCCGACCACTTGCTGCCGCAAAGTAGATCCCTTTTTCTTGAAACTTCTTTAGTACCTTTAGGAATAAAGCTTGATCAAATTCATGATTTTCATCCAAAAAGGTCCCATCCATGTCTGTTGCGACTAATTTAATTTCCATTATCCATTCCTTCTATATCTTTCAGCTTCACAGATACAATCTTAGAGACTCCGGATTCTTGCATGGTCACTCCATAGATGGAATCTGCTGCAGCCATGGTTCCCTTACGGTGGGTAACCACGATAAACTGACTTTCCTTATCAAAACGATTAAGATAATCTCCAAACCGTTTTACATTGGCTTCGTCTAGAGCCGCTTCTACCTCATCCAAGATGACAAATGGAATAGTCTTGACACGAATGATTGAGAAGAGTAACGCCAATGCTGACAAAGCTTTCTCCCCACCACTCATCAAATTCAAGGATTGAATTTTCTTACCAGGCGGTTGGACAGAAATCTCGACCCCAGCTGACAAGAGATCTCCATCCGTCAAGATAAGATCAGCTGATCCTCCCCCAAACATTTGTTTAAAGGTGACTCGGAAGGATTCACGAATCGCTTCGAATGTAGATTTAAAGCGTTCCTTCACCTCATCATTCATGTCATTAATGGTTTCGAGAAGAAGATTCTTGGCTGCCAAGACATCTTCTCGTTGTCCGGAAAGGAAATCAAATCGCGTCTTGACCTCATCGTATTGTTCGATAGCATCAATATTGACAGGTCCTAAGGCTTTAATCGCTTTCTCCAAGTCTTTTAAGGCTTGCTCAGACTGGGCTAGATTTTCTAGCTCATTGGCCTGTTTAGACGCTTCCTCAAAACTCATCTTAAATTCATCGGTCAGAGCTAACATCAGTTTATTTAGCTTATCTGCCAGGCGATCACGATTAGATTCTGCTTTAGCCTGTTGGCGAATCCACTCCTCATTTTGACGACGGGCTTGTTCCATATGACCCGCTACATCTTCAGACTGGCCTTCCAAATCCTCTAATTCAAATTGCTTACGAATCACAGCTTGCTCCAGAGCGGTTTTCTCTTGAAGGGTTGCTTGCAGTTGTTTTTCAAGGACAGAAACATCGATTTGCTCATGTCGATCTTCTCCCTGCTCAATCGCATATTGGAGAGCTTGGATTTCCCGTTCAGTAGTAGCCAACTCTTGCCGCAAGCGTTCGGCATCTGTCTGGTCATAGGTCAATCGACTCTTCAACTCTGTTTGCTGTAATTGGAGCTTGGCAATGGCTGCTCGTAAATTTTCAATTTTCTCGACAACGACATCTTTATTGAGCTTGACTTCTTCAATCTCATCAGTGACTTGCTCTTTTTCCGCCTCAATTTCTTTCAGTCGCGCTTGTAAGTGATCCCGTTTTTGGAGGAGCTCCTGGTCGCTACCTTCATCCAGCTCTGTACGGATAAGTTCTAACAGTTCTTGGGCATCCAAGAGTTGCTGGTGAGCTTGCTCAAAAGCCAATTGAAGGCGTTGCTCTTCTAGTCGTGCCCCTTCTCCTTGGCCTTTCAAAGATTCTAGTTTTTCTTGCGATTGAGTCACTTGGTCCTCTTGCTCTTGCACTTGCCCTTCTACTTCTCGCAAGTTCTTCTGAAGAGAGACCAATTCTTGGTGCAAACGATCCAGTTCTGGCTTGATAAAAATCGAATTATTACTTCGATTCGCTCCCCCTGCATAGGAACCACCCGTGCGCAGTTCGGTTCCATCGAGCGTCACGATACGAACTTGGTAGGCAACCTTGCGGGCAGCCGCCTTGGCGTGCTCAATCGTATCAAAAATAGCTGTGACACCCAAAAGGTTTTGAAAAATCGACTCGAGGGAAGGATCATAGTCCACCAAACTGCTAGCCATCCCTAGGAATCCTGGACAGGATTCAATCAGTTCTTGATTCTTTCCTGCAAGGTATCGTGGTTTAATAGTTGTCAAAGGAAGGAAGGTTGCCCGACCCGAGCGATTCTTCTTCAGATGTTCGATTGCCCGTGTTGCTGCTCCTTCGTCTTCTACGATAATATGCTGACTGCTGGCTCCCAGAGCAATCTCTAAGGCAGTCTGATACTCTGGTGAGAAGGAAAGTTTTTCACTGACAGCTCCCACGATTCCACCTAAGCGAGTCGCTTCTTGCAAGACACTCTTCACGCCCGCATAAAAATTACTATGATTTTTTTGAATCGCCTCTAAACTGTTAATGCGAGCCTGTTTTTCCTTACTTTGATCAAGTAAATCAAACAACTTGGCTTGCGCTTCTTGATAAGCCTGGCGAGCTTCCTCAAACCGTTTTGCCTCTGATTTATAGGTCTCAAGCAAGTGTTTCAGATGCTCTTGAGCTCCTTGATAAGCTTCTTGAGCAACCTGCTCTTTTTCCTGCAACTCTGTCACCATTTGGATTTGATTTTGGTAATCTTCCTTTTTACTTTGTGACAATTGAGCTGAGGCTTCCAATTGATTTTCAATGGTTGTTAATTCGTTTGATCGCTCCGCTTCATCCTGCATTAAGGCCACGTATTTTTCACGTAAATAATCAATCACCTGGTCTGGATCTTCTGAGAAGCTGGCCAACTCTTTCTCCAGACCTTCAAGAGCTTCTTGACTCTTTTGCAATTCTTCTTGAAGACTCTTTGTATTGGCTTGTTTTTCTTCCAACTGATTCCGAAGAACTTGTAGGCGTTCTTCCAGACTATTGACCCGCTCTTGATTCTCCTGACGGCTTCGGGCGACCTGTTGCGACTCCAAGCGTGCCAATTCGATTTGTTTCTCCAAATCACTTAAGAGGCGAGTCAATTCCAAGAGGCTAGCTTGATCATCCGATAATTGGTGTTGAAGGGCCTGACGACTCTGTTTCAATCGGAGACTTTCCGCCTCATACTCTTCTCTTTTCTGGTAATAAGCCTTTAATTGTTCCTGAATGGAAGCTTCTTCTTGGACAGCTTGATCATAGTCTTTTTTATTGACTTCAATTTGTGCGATCAAAACATCCAAATAAAGAACTTGGCGTTCTTGATCCAATTCTAAGAAACGTTTGGCCACAAGCGCTTGCTTTTCAAGAGGTTTGATTTGCCCTTCTAATTCAAAAATAATGTCTTCCAGACGGTCCAAATTATCCTGGGTCTGAACCAGCTTAGCTTCCGTTTCCTTGCGACGAGTCTTAAATTTAAGAACCCCAGCGGCTTCCTCAAAAATAGCCCGTCTCTCTTCTGGTTTGGAGTTAAAGATTTCTTCAACCTTCCCTTGGGAAATAATAGAGAAAGAATCTCTACCAAGTCCAGTATCCATAAAGAGATCATGGACATCTCTCAAACGAACTTTCTTACCATCAATCTTGTACTCACTATCACCCGAGCGATAAATATGACGCTCCACTCGGATTTCCTTAGCAGCATGTTTGATAAAAGCGTCCCGGTTATCCAGTACTACCGTTACGCAGGCGTAGTTCAAGGGTTTCCTAGTTTCAGTCCCTGCAAAAATCACGTCCGGCATCTTGCCACCACGTAGGCTCTTGACACTCGATTCCCCTAAGGCCCAGCGCAGACTTTCTGTAATGTTTGATTTTCCAGATCCATTAGGGCCAACCACTGCGGTGACCCCTTGGTCAAAGATAACTCGGGTCTTATCTGCAAAAGACTTAAATCCTTGAATCTCAATTTCCTTTAAATACATGAGGGATCCACCTTATTTTCCACTGCTTTTTTTGCTGCTTCTTGCTCTGCAGCCTTTTTAGACCGGCCGCGTCCTTGACCGATTATTTTCCCATTGACAGACACTTGCACTTCAAATTCTTTGGCATGAGCTGGTCCTGACTCACTCGTCACCTCATAGGTAATCAAGACATCCCCATGGATTTGAAGAATTTCTTGCAAGCGCGTCTTATAGTCAATCACTTGCTCAAATTGACCTGCCTCGACTTTAGGAATCATGACTTGCTGAATGAAATCCCGAACAGTCTCCACGCCCTTATCCAAGAGCAAGGCTCCTAAAAAAGCTTCAAACAAATCTCCTAAGATGGTGTCGCGGTTCCGTCCACCAGATTTTTCCTCTCCCTTGCCAAGTTTGATAAATTGATCGAAACCACAATCACGGGAAAAACCTGCCAGGCTTTCCTCACGAACAATCATGGAACGCATTTTTGACAAATCACCCTCTGGCTTACTTGGATAGAGGGCAAATAAATATTCGGAAATCACTAACTGGAGAACAGCGTCTCCTAAAAATTCCAAACGTTCATTATGTGAAATTTTTAAGAGGCGATGCTCATTCGCATATGAGGTATGTGTAAAAGCTGTTTCCAACAATTCTGTATCGTCAAAAGTCAGACGAAATTTCTCAGCAAGGAGGTTATATAAGGCTTGCATCACGTTACTACTTTCTTTCTTCATTTATGCATCTGGATCGAATCCTGTAACCTATTCTGTCCAAAAGATACACCCCTCTATTATACCAAAAAAGAGTGCGTATCGCACTCCTTTCCCTTGTTTTCAAGATAGGATTTAGGACCTATTCTTTCCATCTATCATTCTTCTTTATCCGGAATCACTTTGAACAAATAATAGCTTATAAAAATAGTTAATCCCACTAGACCTAATTTCACAAACCAGAGTGGAGCCAGGTAAATGGAAATCCCCATCAAAAGATAAATTTGTAAAATAATTCGTTTTTTCCGTTTCTTAGAGATCGACTTTGTTTCCCGATAATCTGCTACATAAGTTTGGTACAACTTGGTCCCATGTAACCAGTCTTCAAACCGTTGAGAACTCTTGGCAAAACAAGCCATGGCTAATAAAAGAAACGGGGTCGTAGGTAAAATAGGTAAAGGAATCCCAATAATCCCTAATCCTAAGGAAATAAACCCTACTGTTATATACACATATTTCAAACTAACTGCTCCTATTCTTCCACTCATTTCAAGCCTACAACACTGACCTAAAAGAGGCTGGGACAAAAATCCTAGCCTCTCAATTGTCCTTGGATTGTCGAGCAAGACGCAGTGGTTGAGTGGGCTCTACTACGCTGATTTCATCAGCTTTTACAGCCCTACTCAACTGTGCGGAGGTGGGACGACGAAATCGAACTCTAACGAATTACCGATTTCTGTCCCACTCTCTTTTTAATCATTTAGATATCTACTAATGGAGTCGCTGTATCTGGAGATGTATCCAACACTTCAAAATCATGACCCACTGCCAAATCTGCTCGAGCCAATTGATTGACCATGGTCATATGGGCCAATTCCTTGATATTGTTTTCCTTCGATAAGTGGCCCAGATAAATCTTTTTGGTCTTATTGCCTAGTGTCCGAATCATGGCATCCGCACCATCTTCATTAGAGAGGTGACCCAAATCGGATAAGATCCGTTGCTTTAATCGCCAAGCATAAGAGCCAGCTCGTAGGATTTCCACATCGTGGTTGGACTCGATCAAATAGCCATCTGCATTTTCAACAATCCCTGCCATCCGATCACTGACATAACCTGTATCCGTCAGCATGACAAAACTCTTCCCATCCTTCATGAAACGATAGAACTGGGGAGCCGCAGCATCATGACTGACACCAAAACTTTCCACATCCAAATCCCCGAAGGTTAAGGTCTTGCCCATTTCAAAAAGATGTTTCTGGGAGTCATCGACCTTCCCAAGGTACTTGCTTCCCTCCATGGCCTTCCATGTAGCTTCATTGGCGTATAGGTCCATCCCGTATTTACGAGCTAGCACACCAACGCCATGAATGTGATCCGAATGTTCATGTGTGATCAAAATAGCGTCAAGATCTTCGGGTTTGCGATCAATTTCTGCAAGCAAACCTGTAATCTTCTTCCCGGACAAGCCTGCATCTACTAGAATTTTTTTCTTAGGTGTCTCTAGGTAAAATGAATTACCACTCGAACCCGAAGCTAAAATACTATACTTAAACCCTTTTTCATCCATTTGTCTTCTTATTCACCTTCATTATCCCATCCATCATCCAGGATAGCATCTTTATCATATGGTAGAACAATCGTGAAAGTAGAACCTTTTCCATATTCACTCTTGGCCCAAATAAATCCTTTGTGCTGCTTGATAATTTCCTTCGCAATGGCAAGTCCTAAACCAGTCCCACCCTGGGCGCGACTACGTGCCTTATCCACGCGATAAAAGCGGTCAAAAATACGAGGAAGGTCTTTTTTAGGAATCCCTAATCCCTCATCCGAAATCGAAATAATCAACTGGGCATCCGTTGTTTTCATTCCCACACGAATTTCCCCACCATCTGGGGAATATTTAATAGCGTTATTTAAGATATTGTCTAAAACCTGCGTCATCTTATCTGTGTCAATTTCAACCCAGACAGGAGAAATTGGATAATCACGAACAATATCATATTTCTTCTCTCCAACCTGACTCTTCATCTTATCGAAGCGGTTCAAAATGAAGGTGATAAAGGCTGTAAAGTTAGTCAATTCAACATCTAATTGACTGGTTTCATTATCGATCCGTGAAAGACTCAATAAATCCGTCACCATCCGCATCATCCGGTTGGTCTCTGTCAAAGATACTTTAACAAATTCCGGTGCAACTGGCTCGGAAATCGCTCCGTCATCCAAGGCCTCCAAGTAGGATTTGACACTGGTCAGTGGGGTTCGGAGTTCATGACTAACGTTGGATACGAATAAACGACGTTCCCGCTCTTCCTTGTCCTGTTCGGTTGTGTCATGCAAAACGGCAACTAGACCAGAAATAAAACCAGATTCTCTCCGAATCAAGGCGAAGCGAACCCGTAAAGAGATGTACTCCCCATTTTCATCCTGCGAATCGATAGTCAGTTCCGGAACATTGGTAATCAAGTCTCGCAGTTCATACTCTTCACTAATACCAAGCAAATCCAGAATACTGATGTTCACGACCTCTTCGACCACGACATTAAGTTGTTTGGCAGCCATTTCATTGACTAGGATAATCTGCCCACGACGATTGGTCGCTAAAACCCCATCTGTCATATAGGAAAGAATACTGGTCAAGCGCTTGGTTTCTTGCTCCAAATTTTCATGCGTCAAACGGATAACTTCTGATAAATCATTGATACTGTTGGAAATCTCTGTCAATTCAGGACCTCCTTGTAAATCAATAATATCTGAATATTCTCCAGCAATCAAACTCTTAATTTTATCATTCAACAGGCGTAGCTTCATGTTATCCCGACGATTTTCTAGAATCAGCAAGGCCACCACGATAATAAATCCAAGAGTGAGTAATATAAAAACAAAATTATAAGAGGTCATGACTTCTTTGATGTGATTAATCATTGTTTCTCATATAGTAACCGACACCGCGGCGCGTTAAAATATACTCCGGACGGCCTGGAATATCTTCGATTTTTTCACGCAAACGTCGAATCGTTACGTCCACTGTCCGAACATCTCCAAAATAATCGTAGCCCCAGACTGTTTCCAGCAAATGCTCACGGGTCATGACTTGGCCTACATGGGTTGCCAAGTGATAGAGCAGCTCAAATTCGCGATGGGTCAACTCGAGCTCTTTGCCTTTTTTCTGAGCAAGGAAGGCATCCGGAATGATTTTCAAATCACCAATCACAATATCTGAATCTGATGTAGACTCTGTCTGTGATTCTACCGTTAGTTCTGTCCGACGCAATAAAGCTTTTACGCGAGCTTGAAGCTCACGATTTGAGAATGGCTTAGTCACATAGTCATCCGCACCAATTTCAAGACCGATGACCTTATCAAATTCTGTATCTTTTGCAGATAAGACAATAATCGGCACATTACTGGTCTTTCGAATGGTACGTGCTACTTCCAAACCATCAATTTCAGGAAGCATGAGGTCCAAGATCAAAATATCTGGGCTCTCAGCTTCAAAAACAGCCAGTGCTTCTTTTCCATCGAAGGCAGTCAAGACTTCATAGCCTTCTTTGGCCATATTGAATTTTATAATATCCGAAATCGGCTTTTCATCATCTACAACAAGAATTTTCTTCATACATGTACCTACTTCTATTTTTTCTTTGCTTCTTCAAATCTCTGTCCTTTCATTATAGCAAATTTCTTTGAAAAATGGGAGTTATACTTTGATTTGTAAAGAAAGAGAAAGAAAAAGGTTGTGCAATAGAAAAAATGATAATCACAACATAGAGGTCACTAAAATAGCGCTTGAATAATTATTTTCAATCCACAGAAAAGCTAGGTGTGAAGCCTAGCTTTTCTATCTGTTATTTTGCTACACGAGATTTGTTGGCGATATCAGCAAAAATTGCTTCTACAAACATACTCATCATGTTTAAACATTAAAACGGTATCTTCTTTCAGAGGAGATACCGTTCTTCCTTCCTTGAATAAGGAATCTAAAATTTCTGACTTTCTCTATCTGTTCAATTGATAGAATTCTTCAGAAAAAGGCTGTAAAATTTTTGATATAATGTTAAGGATGGACTGATGGCTACTTAAAGGAAAATTTTCAAAAGAATAATAGGTGAGAATTTAAAGTATGTAAGATTGAACATAAGTCTCTCTACCATCATCCATTCAGAAACAAGATTATATGAAATAAAAGGAGTAACCAATGACCAGAAACTATTCAACACGTGAATTCCGCGAGAAACTATATGATGACCTTCATGTTCGATTAAGAGATACAGTGATTTTGATGTGTTCGATTTTTATTGCCTCTATAGGTCTAAATATGAATTCAACAGCTGTCATTATTGGAGCCATGCTGATTTCCCCTCTTATGACACCGATTATTGGACTGGGGTTTGGTTTAGCTATTTTTGATACGCGTTTAATCAAGCAATCTCTAGAGGTTTTATTTACTCAAGTATTGGTCAGTTTGCTTGTCTCGACTCTGTATTTCTGGATTTCTCCCTTATCTTATGCAAGTAGCGAGTTGATTGCACGAACCTCTCCAACCATTTGGGATGTTCTCATTGCTATTGCTGGTGGGATAGCAGGTTTTATTGGTTCAAGGAAAAAAGAAGCAAACAATATCGTGCCAGGAGTAGCCATCGCAACAGCTCTGATGCCACCTATCTGCACTGCAGGCTATGGTTTAGCTAATGGAAATGTACGATTCTTATTTGGAGCTCTCTATCTTTTCTTGATTAACTGTGTCTTTATCATGCTAATCAACATTGTTGGAACAAGAATTTTGATGAGAAAATCTCCCTTAAGTTCATTTAATGAGCTAAACATTAAAATGAAAATTGGGTTGATATCCTTGATTGTATTATTGGTCCTTCCAGCCAGCTATTCAGCAGTCACTCTGACGATGGATCAAGCGCGAAAAGAAGGGATCAAACAGTTTGTAGGAAAAGAGTTCACTAATCATACGGTCATTAATCAAGTCTACAAGTCGAGGAATAATGAATTGGTCTTGACGGTTGTTGGAGATCCGATTTCAGAAGAAGAATTAGAAACCATTCGCCAAAAACAAGCCTCTTACGGTATTCAATCTGTTCAATTGAAAGTCAATCAAGTCCATAATTCGACAAAATTAGATAGTGAGACGACCAAGGAATTTTACGAAAACATTGACAAGTATATCGATCAAAAACTCTCTGAAAAAGATTCACAAAACGATCTCGTAAAAGAAAATGAGGCAGACAAGGATTGAGGATAGTCAACTTATCTAACTCATGGAAGCAAATCTTGGGGGGATATCCTATATCCAAAAGTTAATGGATAGAAAGGATTGTTGATGAGGATACTATTTGTGGTGGTTTGACCAATCACTACTAGCTCAGGTTAAACAAAATATAAAAAGGCGGTGGGACAGAAATCGATAGACAAAGTCTCGATTTCGTAGTCCCAGGCCCGCGAGGATGATTAGGAGCTTTTTGGAGTCTAAAAGACGAACAAAAAGTTCAATCAGCTACCGCGTCAAAGTTTGATTGCTAATAAAAAGTGAGGTCGGGATCTTTTGTCCCAACCTCCTTTTTAGGTAGCTGGAATTTTTATCCCAGGTTTTATCGTTTTATTTCTCAACACGAGATTTGTTGGCGATATCAGCTAGGATAGCTGCTACAAACTCATCTACTGACACAGTGTTTGTTTCTTTTTGTCCATAGCGACGAACATTGACAGTTCCGTCTTCCATTTCCTTGTCACCAACGATCAATTGGTAAGGAATCTTGCTTGTTTGTGAAGCACGGATCTTGAACTGCATTTTTTCATTGCGTTCATCCACATCAGCACGGACACCACGGTCACGGAGCTTCTTCGCTACCTCCCAAGCGTAGTCAACGTGTTTCTCGTTAGATACTGGGATGAGGGTTACTTGGTGTGGTGCAAGCCATGTTGGGAAGGCACCCTTGTAGTTCTCAATCAAGATCGCTGTGAAGCGTTCCATAGTTGAGATAACCCCACGGTGGATCATAACTGGGCGATGTTCTTCACCATCAGCTCCAATATATTTAAGGTCGAAGCGTTCTGGGAGCAAGAAGTCAAGCTGGATCGTAGAAAGGGTTTCTTCTTTTCCAAGGGCAGTCTTCACCTGGATATCCAATTTTGGTCCGTAGAAGGCTGCTTCCCCTTCAGCTTCAAAGTAGTCAACGCCCATCTCATCAAGAGCAGCACGAAGCATGGTTTGGGCATTTTCCCACATTTCATCGTTATCAAAGTACTTGTGAGTATCTTGAGGGTCACGAAGAGAGAGGCGGAAACGGTACTCGTTTAGGTTGAAGTCTCCGTAAACATCGATAATCAACTGAAGGGCACGTTGGAATTCTTCTTGGATTTGTTCAGGAGTTACAAAGAGGTGACCGTCGTTGAGAGACATTTCGCGTACACGTTGAAGACCAGTAAGGGCACCAGATTTTTCATAGCGGTGCATCATCCCGATTTCAGCGATACGGATTGGCAATTCACGGTATGAGTGAACATGGTGTTTAAAGACTTGGATGTGGTGTGGGCAGTTCATTGGGCGAAGGACGAATTCTTCCCCATCTCCCATATCCATAGTTGGGAACATGTCTTCTTGGTAGTGATCCCAGTGACCAGAAGTCTTGTAAAGCTCTACAGAAGCAAGTGGTGGAGTGTAAACGTGTTGGTAGCCAGAAGCTAACTCTTTATCGACGATGTAGCGTTCCAATTCACGACGGATCGTCGCACCATTTGGCAACCAGAATGGAAGCCCTTGACCAACCTCTTGAGAAATCATGAAGAGGTCAAGCTCTTTACCAAGTTTGCGGTGGTCACGTTCTTTGGCTTCTTCACGCATTTGAAGGTAGTTTTTCAAGTCTTTCTTGTCGAACCAAGCTGTACCGTAAATACGTTGCATCATAGCATTGTCGCTATTTCCACGCCAGTAAGCACCAGCTACATGGAGAAGGTGGAAGATTTGGATGCGACCAGTTGATGGGACATGAGGACCACGGCAAAGGTCTACATACTCACCTTGACGGTAGATGGTCAAGCCACCTTCGTCTTCAGAGTGTTCTTCAATTAATTCAAGCTTGTAAGGGTCGTTTTTGAAGATTTCACGCGCTTCATCTTTAGTCACTTCTTCACGAATAGATGGGAAGTTTTCTTTCACGATTTTCTTCATTTCTTCTTCGATACGAGGAAGATCTTCGTTTGAGATTTGACCAGCTTGGTTATCAGTATCGTAGTAGAAACCATCTTCGATAGCTGGACCAACACCCAAGTGAATGTCTGGGAAAAGGCGACGAGCTGCTTGAGCAAACAAGTGTGCTGCGGAGTGACGCAAGATTGGAAGAGCATCTTCGTGATCTGGTGTCACGATTTCAATGCTTCCGTCTTCGGTAATCGCACGAGTTGTGTCAATCAATTTACCGTTAAATTTACCAGCAAGAGCTTTTTTAGCTAGAGAATTGCTGATGGATTGGGCAATTTCAAAAGTAGTAACGCCAGATTCGAATTCACGAACAGCGCCATCTGGGAAAGTAATCTTAATCATAATCTTCTCCTTATAAATTTTTAAATATCTTAGTTATGGTGAAACTCTTTTTGATTTCTTCATCAAACAAACAAAAAAGCGACCTCCTCGAAAGGACGTCGCAACGTGGTTCCACCTTCATTTATGTTCCTCAAAAAAGAGGGACACCTCTGATTGGCTCTAACGTGGCCACCGTTTTATGTTTGCATAAAAAGTTAATCGAGTAGTCCCAAATCTATCCTCTACGCGATTTCCAGCTCCACGCGCTCTCTATCAGATTTCCTAGATTTGATATGTCTCTGACTAGTATTATAGCACGATTGAAAATTTTTGCAAGAGAAAAAAACTCCCATCTAATCCAATAACTTGGTAATGTTGCGTATCTTTTTCACCTGTTTAAAGGAACCCTTCATGATTCTCACAGACCCATTTACTGGCATAGCGATGACCTTTTGTGGAATTTTCACAATAGACTTGGTTACCCGTTTGGTACGGCTTTCCTCTGGATGACGTTCATTATAAAAATCTTTCGAAATAATGGCATCCAGATAGAATTCATAGACCCTGCGCCCAAAGTTTGTAGAAGAAATTTCATAAAGCTTCTCCTCCCACTTGGTCTCATCCTTTTCTGGTGTAGCTAAGGTCGCTTCTAAAATGGCTGCTGCCAAATCTTCTTCTTGGTCATACAAGATTCCGAACATCCGATCATTAATCACATTATCTAAGTAAGGATTACTCTGAGCAATTAGGGGCGTCCCACTAGCGATACTCTCCAAATAGGTCAAGCCTTGCGTCTCACTAGTCGAAGCCGAAATAAAGAAATCCGCTGCTTTATAGTAAAGAGCTGTTTCATTTGGTGGAATCATCCCAGTGAAGACCACAGCCTGCTCGATGCCCAGTTTTCGTACCTGGGTCTTCAAATCTCCTAAATAAGGCCCATCTCCGGCCACAATCAATTTTACATGCGCATTTTCTTCTAGCACTTTAGGCAAGGCCGCGATAACCGCTTGGATATTTTTTTCATAAGAAACCCGTGACAAGCTCAAAAGCATGATTTCACCCTCTTGAATCCCTAATTTTTCACGAAGGGCTTGCGTCTCCACTTGTGTGATTTCAGGGCGTTCAAATTTTGCCAGCTCAATTCCTGTTGGAATAATCCGCTTTTCAGCCTTAACCTTATATTTCAGCAAGAGGTCATACACGATTTCACTCGGGCAGATTACCCCATCCAAGTCATTCATATAACCACGAACAATGTACTTAACCATACTTGGTCGGATAACCATCCCCTTAGCAATATAACGCACATAATCTTCATACTGGGTATGATAGGTATGAATCACAGGAATTCGAAGTTCTTTAGCAATCCAAACCCCGAGTAGTCCTAAAGAAAACTCCGTCTGCGTATGGATCATATCCAACTTGTATTGTTTGGCAATGGCCAAAGCCTTGGTAAACCCGCGATAGGCAATTCGCCGATCCTTAAAGGCAAAGAAGGGAATACTTGGAATACGGATAATTTGCCAGTCCTCATAGCGGTTGACATCCTTATCTGTCGTCGTAAAGATAAAAACAGTATGTCCCAACTTCTCCAATTCCGTTTTAAGGGTTCGAATACTGGTCGCAACCCCCGACACTTGCGGAAAATAAGTATCTGTAAATAATCCAATACGCATATTACATCTCCAATACTTGCTGATAGGCTTTGACTAGTTGATCGGCTACCAAATCAATTGAGCGGCTTTGGGCGACCCGGTCTCCTGCATCGCGCTTGTCTACCTGACCAGACAAGACTTTTTCAAGAGAGTCCACAAACTCATCCACTGAATGGCACAATTCTGCTGACTCTTGGTCTACCCAACCATGATAAACTGGAATATCCCGGAGGACGACATGCTGGTGACCCGCTAATGCTTCTAAGACGACGATTCCTTCCGTTTCTTCGTAAGACGGGAAGAAGAAGGCATCCGCACCCGTCATGGCCCCTTGGAACACAGCTCCCTTAAAATAGCCAGGGAATTCAACATTGCTCGGATGGTCTTTCTCTACCAGACGACGAATAGCCCGAGGAATCAACCATTTATTAATCGATCCCAACCAAATAAAGCGGACATCCGGCATCCGACGAGCCACCTCTACAAAGTCTTCAATCCCTTTTCGTCTAAAGTAGAGACCCGCACATAGAACGACTTTCTCTCCTTCTTGAATATTAAAGTGCTTCCGAAAAACCTCTTCTTTTTTGGGATCTTTTTTATATTTAGACAAATCAATCCCATTGGAAACAGCAACAATAGGAGTCTTGACCCCATAGGACTGAATCAGTTGCTTAGAATACTCTGAAGGGGTAATAATAAAATCGGCTTTTTTATACATGTGAGCCAAGTATTTGCCAAATAAGGGAGCAAACAAATTGGACCCAATAAATGAATTTTGGAAATCTTCCCGTGTGGAATGCCCATGCATAATGACCTTTTTCCCCCGACGTTTGGCAGCATGTAATAGCAACAAGCTCCGAGGACCATAGGTATTAATGTGGACTACATCATAATTCCCTAAAATATCTGTCGTATAGGGAATCCCTGCCAAATCCAAGGCATGCATTTGGTGTTGGAGGGCACGACCGATTCCCGATTTTTGCAAAACGGATTTTCCTTCTAGATACAGTAATACTTTCATACCCTCTATTATACCTGATTTAGTAGACCCCTTCAAGTTTTACCGGAGATTCATACAGAGACAAGAAAAAGAGAGTGGGACAGAAATCGGTAATTCGTTAGAATTCGATTTCGTCGTCCCACCTCCGCACAGTTGAGTAGGGCTGTAAAAGCTGATGAAATCAGCGTAGTAGAGTCCACTCAACCACTGCGTCTTGCTCGACAATCCAAAGACAATTAAGAGGCTAGGAATTTTGTCCCAGCCTCTTGGTTTTTACTTCTTAGTAGTCCCACGATGATTGATGGTATGGGCAAGAAGAACTTCTCTTTCTTCCAATTCTTCTTTATGCATAATTTTTGTCAACATCCGCATACTGATAGCTCCCAAGTCATATAGTGGTTGCCCAACAGTTGAAAGGTTTGGACGAGTGTAGCGTGTAATTTGTGAATCATCACTGGTAATCAACTCAAAATCTTCCGGTACTTTCACACCTTGATCAGCTAGACCATTAAGCAAACCTGCTGCCAATTCATCCCCAGTCACAAAGGCTGCTGTCGCTTTGGATGCAATGATGCGTTCAGCTAAGTTATAGCCTTCTTCATAGCGGTATTTAGACTCAAAGACCAATCCTTCACTATAAGACAATTTTTTTGCTTTTAAAGCATCTTTGTAGCCAGCCAAGCGAATCTTTCCATTGATATCATCCACTAATGGTCCACTTACAAAAGCAATCTTTTTATTTCGTTTAGCCAATAGTGTAACCGCGTCTACTGTCGCTTGCTTATAATCGATATTGACACTTGGCAATTGATGTTCGACATCAACTGTCCCAGCAAGGACCACTGGCGTCCGAGAACGAGAGAATTCTGAACGAATCTTTTCTGTCAAGTGGTAGCCCATGAATATAATCCCATCGACCTGTTTTGAGAAAAGAGTATTGACAACAGAAACTTCTTTATCATCATCTTCATCACTATTAGCAAGGACGATGTTGTATTTATACATTTCTGCGATATCATCAATTCCTTTAGCTAAAGTAGAAAAGTAACTATTGGTAATATTCGGAATTACAACACCTACCGTTGTGGTTTTCTTACTCGCAAGTCCACGAGCTACTGCATTCGGACGATAGTCCAAACGTTCAATGACTTCCAATACTTTTTTACGAGTATTTTCCTTAACGTTCTTATTTCCGTTCACGACACGGCTAACAGTCGCCATTGAGACACCCGCCTCTCGGGCAACGTCGTAAATGGTTACAGTATCGTCTGTATTCATAATACTTCCTTTCTTTATTGAAAATTTCGTTTTCAGTCTTCTGTAACAACTATTTTATCACTTATTGTAAACACTTTCAAGCATTTTAACATCTTTTTGCAAACTCTTGATTTTTTAGGAAAAATTTGACAAAATATTATCAATAGAAAGAAGGTAGCTTATGTCTAAATTAGATCAAATTGTAGCATTTCTTGAAACCGAAAAAACGGATATTGCAGTTGTTTCTGACCCTGTCACTATCAACTATTTAACTGGATTCTATAGCGATCCTCACGAGCGTCAACTCTTCCTGTTTGTCTATCCAGACCATGAACCGCTTCTTTTTGTCCCTGCTCTTGAGGTAGAACGGGCGACAGCAGTTGTGGATTTCCAAGTGGTTGGCTATGTGGATTCTGAAAACCCTTGGGAAAAAATCAAAGGGGCTAGCGCAAACCCAGAAGCCAAAAAGGTCGCTTTGGAATTTGATAATTTGATTTTGACCAAGTACCATGGGCTTCGTTCAGTCTTTGAACAAGCAACATTTACCAATCTCAGCCCTCGGATCAACCGTATGCGCTTGATCAAATCTGCAGATGAGATTCAAAAAATGTTGATTGCCGGTCAATATGCGGATAAAGCTGTCAATATGGGATTTGAAGCCATCTCTTTGGATAAAACAGAAACCGATATCGTTGCAGAAATCGACTTTGGAATTAAACGCTTGGGCTATGAAATGAGCTTTGAAACTATGGTCTTGACTGGAAACAATGCAGCCAATCCTCATGGCATCCCTGGTAGCAACAAAATTGAAAAAGATGCACTTCTTCTCTTCGACTTGGGATGTATGGTGAACGGCTATGCTTCAGATATGACGCGTACCGTTGCGGTTGGAAAACCAGATGACTTCAAAAAAGAAATCTACCACTTAACCTTAGAAGCTCAACAGGCTGCTTTAGATATGATTAAGCCAGGTGTAACGGCGCATGAAGTAGACCGTGCTGCCCGCAGCGTCATCGAAAAAGCTGGTTACGGCGAATACTTCAACCACCGCCTCGGACACGGCATTGGAATGGATGTGCATGAATTCCCTTCTATCATGGAAGGAAATGACATGGTCATCGAAGAAGGAATGTGCTTCTCTGTCGAACCAGGTATCTATATTCCTGGAAAAGTCGGGGTTCGAATTGAAGACTGTGGTTATGTGACAAAAGAAGGTTTTGGCCTCTTTACCGAAACTAGCAAAGACTTGCTGTATTTTGATTAAGATAGAAATCAGGAGATTGTTTTATGATTGTTTGGCGTGGTAAAGGCTTGCTCGTTCCCCTTGCTTTTATGCTTGGCGGGGCACTAACCAATATTATTTTTATGGCTCTTCATCTTAATGTGAGCAATAGAACAGATAGTATCATACTTGGATGTATGATGGGAATCTTTTCAGCTGGTATCAATTATTTATTGACAAAGAAATTTGTTTCCGATCAAGTTCGGTATATGATTGATGAGGAAACCGGGCAACGCATAGCTTTCCGCGATCGATCTTCCTTCATGTTCATCCCTAATCGTTACTGGACATGGATTTTTGCAGTAACCTGTATTCTAGTCAGCTTTGTAGCCTTAGTGAAGTAAAGCTAGAAAGATTGTTGATATTTTACTCCATGAACACAAAAAGCCTTTCAGTCTACACTGAAAGGCTTTTTACATCGAGTTTCTCACAGACTCAAATCAAGAAACGGTTGCTAGCTCCATTTGTTGCTTGGTTTGCTCCACCACTTCTTTAAGGCTGGTCCGAGCCATTTCCTTTTCCATGGCCAATTGAATCTCTTCAAGCTTCCCGTCTAGAACGCCATGGATGCTATTTCCAATCGGACAAGCTGGATTTGGATGTTCGTGGAAGCCAAATAATTGTCCGGTCTTCCCAAGGCATTCAACAGCCTGGTAGATATCTAACAAACTAATGGCTTCCAAATCTTTGGCCATCTCGGCCCCACCTGTTCCACGCGCTACATGGATCAAGCCTGCCTTTTTTAATTGGGACAAGGTTTTCCGAATAATGACAGGGTTCACCCCAACACTTTCAGCAATCATATCACTGGTCACCTTGGTACAGTCCCCTTTTAAGGCAATCATGACTAATACATGGGTTCCAATAGTAAAACGACTTGAAATTTGCATGGATACTCCTCTCTTCCATCTAGATAGGGATGTCTTAAACTGGGTCTAAAGCCATCAGTAACTAGGGACATTTACTCTTCCGACGGTAAAGTTCTTTCTTTTAGTCTATTATACCCTTATTTGTTGTAATGTCAACTGTTACACTAGTTAAAAAAGTCCCTCAACCATGCATCTACTTCTACATCATGTCCCTCTCGCTGGGCTATTTCATGTAGAAGCTCATGATTATGGGTATGGTGGATCCCATAGACTAAACTTTCATAGTAAACTTGAAAGTAAGGGAGTTTCAGATCCTTAGCGAGTTGGAGTTCTTTCTCAATGTCATAGTCTACCCGTCGAAAGTCAACATCTTTCAAGCCCATATCATCAAACTCCAGGATGGCATACATGGCCCGTAGATCCTTTCGAAGATTGGCCTGCAAAAAGAAGGGTTGTCCGATGGAACCCGGATTAAGGATAAGCTCTCCACCGCTTCCATATCGGAAAAATTGTTGGTGGATATGACCATAGACTGCTATATCACAAGGGGGATTGGTTACGAGGCGATCATAATCTTTCTGATCTCCTATATGGATCAATTCTCGACCCCAATTTTTGTCTGGCAGATGATGGGTAATGCCCACTTTTAAGC